>JAVHRK010000087.1:0-3302 GCA_036171615.1 Bacteriovoracaceae bacterium | reverse complement strand
CTCCGGTTGAGGTTATGTGCTTAAAATAGTGTCCGTTTTAACAAGGGAAGATCAGAACTTTGCTTAGGCCTTAAAATGGAGGCAGTACAAAAGGGTGGACCAGAATCAATTACTATAAGTAAATCAACTTTCGATAAAGATTTAAGTGATCGAGCATGTACTCATAGAGAGTACTTCCGTCAAAGCGATATATTTCAAAAATGGGGCATTAAAAACTAGATGCAAGAAAAAATTTTATATTCTTTTGCGTTTACAAGTCTTCTGATTCTCTTTTATTCTTATATGAGAGGTTATATGAATAAAAAAATTTTAATAATTGGTGCTTCACGTGGTTTAGGATTTGGACTTGTTAAACAATATTTAAGTTTAGGATACAAAGTTATTGCTACCGAAAGAAAAAATGATGCTGGAACTAAGCTGCGAAAACTAGCAAATTATTCGAAAGGAAATCTGCAAGTTGAAATCTTAGATATAAATGATCACGATCAAATTAAAATATTAAGAAAAAAATTAAATTCTGAGTCATTGGATATTCTTTTTGTTAATGCCGGTGTTTGTGATGACAATACACAAGAAATAGGACTTATTTCCACTGAAGTTTTTAATTGGGTTATGCAAACAAATTCATTAGGACCTATGAAAGTAATAGAAAATTTTGATGATTTGGTTAAACAAGATGGAACCATTAGCGTAATGACTTCTGGGCTTGGAAGTATTTCATGTAATACTAGTGGTGGTTATGAATTATATCGTGCCAGTAAAGCTGCCTTAAATATGCTTATGAAAAGCTATGCCATACGAGCTGGTGATAAAAGAAGTCTTATTGCAATGATGCCAGGTTGGGTTCGAACTGATATGGGGGGAGCTGACGCTCCATTAGATGTAGAAACCAGTGCTAAAGGAATTACTGAAACAATCGCTCTTCATCAAGGTGATGCCGGACTAAAGTTTCTTGATTATCAAAATAAAAGTATTACTTGATAAAATGATAGATTATAAACTATATTATTAGCCTTATTATTTAATTCGAGGATTTTTATGCCAGATTCAAATCAAAGCTGCCCTAAATGCAATTCACCTTACGGATACCAAGATAGACAGTTATGGATTTGTCCAGAATGTGCACATGAGTGGAGTTCGGAAAAAGTTGAAGTTATTGAAGAAGTTGTCGCTGGCCCTAAATTTTTAGACTCCAATGGAGTCCAACTTCAACCTGGTGATACCGTCAGAACTATTAAAGATTTAAAATTCGATGGGGAAACTATTAAATCTGGAACTAAAGTAAAAGGAATTCGATTATTAGATGAACCTGTAGATGGACATGATATTTCATGTAAAATTGATGGATTTGGATCTATGTATTTAAAGTGTTCTGTTGTTAGAAAAGATTCTTAGTTTAATGATTTGTCCTCTTTAATTATAGGTATAAAATATGTCAAAATTATTTCAACCGTTAAGGATTGGATCACTCACTTTAAAAAACCGCATTATCATGGCGCCCTTAACTCGCGCTAGGGCCAACTCAATTGATCGAATTCCAAATGAATTAATGGTTGAATACTATTCCCAACGATCAAGCGCAGGTCTTATCTTAACTGAGGCGACCTCAATTATGCCCATGGGGATTGGTTACGCTAACACTCCTGGTATTTGGACAAATGAGCAGGTTAAAGGCTGGAGTAAAATTACTAAGGCGTTACACGAGCTTGATGGAAAAATATTTATGCAGCTGTGGCATGTTGGTAGAATTTCCGATCCAATGTTCTTAAATGGTGAAACACCTGTAGCTCCGTCTGCAATTGCTCCCAAAGGTCATGTGAGTTTGGTGAGACCTGCTAAAGAATATGTCGTTCCACGTGCTTTAAAAACTTCTGAAATTTCAGATATTGTACTTGCTTATAAAACAGCTGCAGAAAATGCCAAAGAAGCAGGATTTGATGGTGTAGAAATTCATAGTGCAAACGGATATTTATTAGATCAATTTCTTCAAGATGGTACAAATAAAAGAACAGATCAATATGGTGGTTCAGTAGAAAATAGGGCGAGGCTTTTGCTCGAGGTCACTGATGCGGTTATTTCAACTTGGGGCGCAGATAGAGTTGGTGTACACTTATCACCCCGTGGTGATTCGCATGACATGAAAGATTCTGATCCAAAAAAACTTTTCACTTACGTAGCAAACGAACTTGGAAAAAGAAAAATTGGTTTTATTTTTGTACGAGAGTATCAGGCACCTGACAGTATCGCAGCTGTAATAAAAAAATCATTTGGCGGTATTTTTATATTAAATGAAAAATTTACTCAAGAATCAGCAGAAAAAGCAATCTCAGCTAATTTAGCGGATGCTATTTCGTTTGGCATTCCTTTTATTTCTAATCCCAATCTTCCTAAAAAATTTGCTGAGCATATCCCTCTTAATCAAACAAATTTTGAAACATTATACGGCGAAGGCCCAGTCGGATATACTGATTATAATTAAAAAACTAAAAAGGCCCACAACAGTATATCGTTTAGTGGGCCTTTTTAATAGTAGCTTTAATGTCTTACAGTAAGTAATTAGTTGCAATTTCACTGGTTAAATTTTTTTATAACTCTAATAAGAGTTTCCAGGTAATTTATTTTAACTAAATACTTATTTTCCAAATTTATTTTAGGCCGTAACGCCTTTCTTCAATTTCGGAAACTTTAAGGCCATCGTGCAGGTTCTTTCTAAATGCCATTGGTTTGACTCCTTTAGCGTTAGTTTAAGAGCAGAGCATTCGAAGCATACTTCTGTTGAGGGGCACCTACGTATGTGCATCAACTAATAAACCTATCGTACTTCAGATGAAAAAACTCAAGCTTTTTTGATAATATATTTTAATTTTTGTTTAGGCTCTTTCGATATTCTTTGTACTGTTTTGCGATTATGTTTTATTCGAGAAAATTCTGCATCTAAAAATCTAGAATTTAATGATATTAAATATTAGAAACTCAAACTTGTAACTTGCCACATTATCCAATTAAACTAAATAGGTGTATTAAATATAAATTACCCCAGAGAGGATTTCCTATGTTAAATTTTGGCAAAATTTTATCTGTATGTACTTTCTTGATAACGGTAAATACTTTCGCTCACAGTGATCACTCAAAACACGATTGGCGAGCAGATAAAGAAGCATTTAGAAGTACAAAAGTTGATACAAAAAATTATTTAAATCTTCCTTTACTCGAAGGAAGTCTTGTTCCCATTACAATTCAAGAATCAGGTAGCGTCTAAAATTTTCTGTCCGAGGATTGCGTCATAATAAATATTGATGTAA
>JAVHRK010000086.1:0-15933 GCA_036171615.1 Bacteriovoracaceae bacterium | reverse complement strand
GCCAATCACTCGGATTGGTTTTTTTTAAACTAAGCATGGACTTCCTGTCTCCTCTATAGTTCCCTAAATATAACAAATTCCATCATGGTATTTGTTAGTCGTAAATTCTTAACTCAATTTAAAAATACCTGCTAATAACCTCTCCGCAGTCGCTGCTTCAAGATCATCCGGTACTACCTCTCCAGTTCCAAAAAACTTATATGGCAACTCTTTAGTCTCACTAGCGATATTAAAAAGTGCTCCAAAATTTAAGCAAATATCTAGGTGTGATACCACAATTCCATCAGCAATTTTGCGATAAGTTCCAAGCACTTTTCTATTGTATAACTCAGATTGAATTGCTGAAAGAGTGATCAATACTTCCACTTTTGGAAAAGCACGCTTAAGCCCATCAATAAATTTTTTTGTTTCGTTTTTTTCAACTTCATTACATTTGTAGTCAATAAAAACACTTTTACCTGACTCAAGAGCCTTTCTGCATTCCGAAACTATTTCTGCAATAGTATTGGCCTTAATAACATTTATATTAAAAATCTTTTCTGCAAAATTATTTTTTTGCTCATTCGCAACATTACCATTCCTAATCACGATGGCATCTTTTTTAAGTGCACTGATCTTTTGAATCATTGAAGTTTGTCCACAAGCAGCTTCTGAAACAAATAATGTTATAACTGGATTTTTATTTTCATCTACTGAAGAAAACAATGGCATTGCTGTTTGCACAGCATTCATCATTTCCCTAAGCGCAAACTCAAAGACAATATCGGCATTTTCCACATCGGTTTCAGTTAACTCAAACAAGCCTTTCTTAATTAGTTGTTGAATATAAACTTCATTTACATCCAAACTTCTAAGAGTAGTCCGTAATTGATAAATTCCAATTGGTTCTTTTTTATGTATCCGCTCAACATTTCTTGTTAACTCAAATAATTTTTTTTCTAGATCATTAATTTTATTTTTTTGATTTTCATACATTTCATCATTTGCTATTTGGTTTTTTTGAACTTGTTGACTTTGGGTTGGTCTTTGAATCTCTCTGGGTCTTTCTTGAGGTGCAGTTTGAGCTGCTTCTATTTCATCATCGAAATTAAATTCTTTATGTGTAGGTCTATCACTTTGATTTAAAAAATCATCAAGTCCACTTTTGACTTGTGAAACAATGTGTTTTGTAGAATTCACCGTTCGATTAAGCCCCGCTGATCCGTATCCTCTTGCTTCTTGGTTTTGTGATTTTGGTGCTTGTCTTGATTGATCATGCTTATCGATCATATTTGCTATATACGAGGCGCTCCCACCATAAAACTCATCTTGTTGACCGCTAGTCATAACTGAATCAACCTGAGATTTTCTCCCATAATTCTTTTCTGAAATTGCCGCGGTAATTTCGATTTTGTTTTTTTTAAATGCACCTTTTAAACCACTATTGGTAATAGTTTTTAAAATGACAGCATCGGGACCGAGTTCCCTTTTGATGTCTTTTAGTGCTTGCTCAATAGTGTCTGCTTCAAATTTTCTTACATGCATACGTTATAACCTCACCGTTCCTAGTGATCTGATATTAGCATCAGGGCTTAATTCATTGTGGCTTACTACCACAAGGTTAGGGATAAATTTTTCTGTCAAACGCTTAAAGTGATTGCGAATAACTGGTGAACAAAGTACTACCATTTTCTCACCCATATTAGTGGCCTCTTCAATCTTTTCATTCAGACTTGCCAATATAATTTGAGTCACTTTAGGATCAAGCGAGAGTTGTTGTCCTTGGTCTGTTTGTATAATATTTTGAGCAATAGACTCTTCAATATTACGATCCAATGTAAACAACGGAATATCTCCTTGATCACTTTTAATTCTTTCAGTAATTGTTCTATATAGTGCTTGACGAGTAAACTCGGTAAGCGACTCTGCGTCTTTAATTGTAGAGCCATACTCTGATAATGTCTCCAAAATTGTGCGTAGATCTCTAACTGAAACGCTTTCACGAAGTAAATTTTTCATGACTTTTAAAACAATTCCTAGATTTAAAATGTCAGGTATTAAGTCGTTGACTATTTTTGGATTAGTCTCTTTAAAATTATCAATAACTCTTACTAATTCTTGTCTACCAAATAGCTCATGAAGATTGGTTTTAAGTAATTCTGTTAAATGAGTTGCTACAATAGTTGAACAATCTACTACGGTGTATCCATTATATTGAGCGTCTTCTTTTTGATCTTCTGAAATCCATACTGCTCTTAGGCCAAAAACAGGTTCTGTCGTTTCAACTCCATCAATTTTTTCAATAACTGTTCCCGGATCCATTGCCAAGAAATAGTCAGACATTAACTCGCCTTTAGCAATTTCAATACCCTTAATTTTTACTGAATATCCACCTGGTTTTAATTCTAGGTTATCCTTAATTTTTACTGATGGAATAATAACACCCCAATCAGTAGCAAATATTTTTCTCATATGAGTAATTCTTTCCAGTAGATCGCCATTTTGATCAGTATCAACCAGATGAACGAGCCCGTATCCAACTTCCAATTCTACAAGTTCCATATTGAGTAACTCTTCCAAATTTTGTGGAGTTGCTTTTTTAGTTACCTCTACTGCTTTTTGTTTTTCAACAAAATCATCTTTGATTTTTCCTTGCTCTATTTTATAGGCAAGAAAACCAAGTCCTGCCCCCATTGTAAAAAATGGCATTTTGGGTAATCCAGGAATTAATCCAAAGAAAATAAGAACTGCTCCAGATATATAAATTGCTTTAGGGTGAACTTTAAATTGTTTCTGAACTTGTGAACCTATATTGTCATCGTTTGTATTTCTAGTAACTAGTAAACCAGCAGCAGTAGAAATAATAAGCGCTGGAATTTGAGTGACGAGACCATCACCAACAGTTAAGAGTGTAAATCTTTCTGCCGCCTGACCTACATCCATCCCATTTTGAGCAACACCAATAATGATACCGACAATTATATTAATGGCCGTAATAAGTATCCCGGCAATTGCATCTCCTCGAACAAATTTCGAAGCACCATCCATAGACCCATAAAAATCTGCTTCTTCTGCGACTTCTTTTCGTCTTCTTTTTGCTTCAACATCATTAATTAATCCGGCATTTAAATCAGCATCAATTGCCATTTGCTTTCCAGGCATTGCATCTAAAGTAAATCGAGCTGCAACTTCAGCTACTCTTCCAGCACCTTTTGTTACAACCATAAAGTTAATGATGACCAAAATGATGAAGATGACGATACCAACTACAAAGTTACCTTCAACAACGAACTCGCCAAATGCTTTAATAATATTACCTGCAGCATCAGCACCATTTGCCCCATGGATAAGAATATTTCGAGTAGATGCCACGTTAAGAGCTAATCTAAAAAGTGTTGAGATCAATAGAACTGATGGGAAAGTTGAAAAATCAAGCGGACGCTTTGTATAAAGTGAAACCAACATGATCATTACAGACATGGCCAGAGATAAAGCAAGAAGTAAGTCTAGGATAAATGTATTAATGGGAACAATCATCACCACCAAAATCATTAAAATACCAACAGCGGCTAAGACATCCGGCCCTTGGCTAAAAATTTTCATTTTTTTCAACATGTCATTCATAGATTACCTATTCTTTAAGCTAATGCTTTTTGTCTTTGAGTTTCTTTTTTCTTTAATTTATAAACAAAGGCCAATACTTCAGCTACGGCCTTGTAAAGTGAACGTGGTACAGGAGCTCCAACTTTTACAGTTTTATAAAGTGTTCTCGCAAGAAGCACATTTTCAACGATCGGAATATTGTGTTCCTTCGCTATTTCTCTTATTTTCATTGCAAGATGATCTGCACCTTTTCCAATGACCATTGGAGAGACCATATTTTCTGAATTATATTTTACAACAATACTTATATGTGTTGGATTTGTAATGATAACATCAGCTGTCTTCACATCTTTAATCATTCTTTTTCTGGACATTTCTCTCTGAATTTGTCTAATACGTTGCTTAACTTCTGGATTACCATCTTGTTCTTTTGATTCTTGTTTTAACTCTTGTTTCGTTTGCATTAATCGTTTTTTATACGTAAGTTTTTGATAGGCAAAATCAATCAAGGCAACAACACTTAACCCCAAAATAATGGCAAAAGATAATTTTATTAAGATTGTCTTCCCATATACAAAAGATTGAAATAATTCTAAATGCATAAATCCATTATACTGGGGAATATCATCTTTTAAGTACATGTATACAATAGCTAGAATAATCGAAAATTTAATTAGCCCTTTTATTGTCTCAAAAACTGCTCGCATTGAAAAAAGTTTTCCAAATCCTTTAATAGGATTAACTCGATCAAAATCTAATTCTAAAATATCAGGTGAGTATAAAAATCCGACTTGTGCCACCTGAGAAAGTACACCAACACATAACGAGACAAATGCGACCGGAGCACCACATTTCAAGGCCAGAATAAAAGCGCGAGTAGAAATTGTTCTTAATGATTTTTCTGTGAAGGCACTTGCAAGATCTAATGTATAAAGCCATTCAATAAAAGTGGTCATCTCCTCAAAAATATAAACCAAAGATAAAGACAAAGTAAGCAAACAAGCTGCAAGCACAAGCACCGAAGTAAGTTCCTTAGAGGATGCAATATCACCTTTCTTTCTGAACTCATCTATTCTATGTTGGGACGGCTCTTCTGTTTTTTCGCCGTCAGCTTCTTCTGCCATTTACACTGACCTCTTATGTAATAAACTGGAACCACATTCCCAGTTTTTCTGTATACATTTTAAAACATGTTTGAAAAAACTCATCTGTTCCAGCTGCAAAAACTAAAAGACCGATTCCGATATTAACCGCAAAGCTTACTGAGATTACATTCATCTGAGGTACAGCCCTGGAAACAATTCCCATCACCCCATTAATCAATAGATTGATAAAAATCATTGGAGTTGCAAGCATTAATGAAGAAATAAAAATTGATTTAAACATCAACATAAAAAATTCAATTGAGTGAGCCATTTTTCCAATATTATAAATATGGATTGATGAGAAAGATCCAATCACTCCTTTAAACATAGGTATTAATGCACCAGAGGTTAAAATCAACATCAACATTGTCCATTCAATTAGTTTTTCAAAAGGTCCGACCTGGCCACCAGCACTTGGATCAAAGTAATGAAGAGCATTGAAGCCCATCTGCTGAGTGATAACAGCTCCTGATGAAATAAAAATTGTCATTAAAGATTTAACAAAATATCCAATAACTAAACCGACTAAAGTGTTAAAAATTGTTAAATACCAAAAACTTTCAACACCAACATATTTTATATCCATTAATAATTGTTTTTCTATTAAGGGAAAGAATGCAAAAGTAATTACTAAACTTGTAAGTACTTTTACAACTGTAGGAATGGCAACATTTTCAAAAAGTGGCAATTGAAAAATAACAGCAAGCCAACGACTAAATGCCAGCCAAAAGGCGACAATTATGGACATATCTGTTATTTGAATATTTAACATATAACCTTATCGCTCCATTACAATATGAGGAATATTTAAAATTAAATCTTTAGTAAAAGTAGTTAATGTGTCTGACATCCATGGTGCAAAAAAAACTAAAGCAGCAACTATAACTAAAATTTTTGGAATAAAACTTAGCGTTTGCTCATTGATTTGAGTGACAGCTTGAAACAATGAAACAAGTATTCCCATTATCAACGCACCAATTAGCATAGGTGCAGAAATCATGAGTGCAACTTTAATCGCTTGATGAGTAATATCGGCATATGAATCAAATTGCATTTTAAACCTCTATTGATTAAACGAACGTAATAATGAACCCGTTACTAACTGCCAACCATCAACTAAAACAAAAAGTAAAAGTTTAAATGGTAATGATACAACTACTGGAGGAAGCATCATCATCCCCATTGCCATTAGCACTGAGGCCACAACCATGTCTAAAATCAAAAATGGAATATATAAAAGAAATCCAATTTGAAATGCTGTTTTAAGTTCTGAAATTATAAAAGCTGGAATTAAATAATGTATTGGCACATCATCAATTGTAGTTGGTGCCGTTTTACCAGTTACATCGTAAAATAATCCAATATCTGCTTTTCTTACTTGCTTTTGCATAAAGGCCCTAAGCCCTAAAGTAATTTCCTCAATAGCAACAGTTGAAGTAATAGTTTTTTGCATATAAGGCTGAATTGCTTTCGTATAAATTCGTTCACCAGTTGGTTGCATAACAAAAAGTGAAAGAAACAAAGAAAACCCAACTAGTAATTGGTTAGGTGGCATATTTTGAGTACCAATCGCTTGTCTCATAAATGAAAGTACAATTAAAATACGAGTAAAGCTGGTGCACAAAATAAGTATTGAAGGCGCAAGTGTGATAATCGTAAATAAAAGTAAAACCTCTATTGAATCAACGAGATTTACACCCTGACCAAAATTAATTGCCATTCCGGGCAATGCTAAACTATTTGGATTTGCCGCTTGTGAAAATCCAATTACTGGAAGTGCAAAAAGCAATACCGCGCTTAGAAACATGAGTAATCTTTTTTTCGTTAGAGCATCCATGCTCACCAATCCTTATTGTAGTTGCTTTAAGTTTTTAAGTTTAGATTTAATTTGATCTGAAAGTCTCACTTCATCTTTTACTGGTGATTTTGCAATAGATTTTGCTGCCGGTGTTTCATTTAGCAAATCGTCTAAGGAAAAATCAGAATCCTCTTTAAGTTTAAATTCTTTTTCTTTTTTATCAGCATCAACTAAATTTGTCTGAAAATTTGATCCCGTTAATTCTAATTCACCAGTTGTAATTAATCCGTTCACATCTTGTATTTCTGAAATTAGCTGCATTCCTGTCTCCGAATTAGAAATAAGAAAGACTTGCTTATGTGCTTTTACCATTATGAGTGATCTTTTAGGAGCAACATGCGTAGTACTTAAAACTTCAACTAATTTAGTAGAATGTAGAAATCCTAATCTACCTTTTTTAATCACACCTTTTTTAAATAGAGTTAAGACTCCATAAAAACCAAGAATCATTAAGCTTAGAAATGCAACGAACTTACCAATATAGCTAGTAACTGAAAACGATGCTTTAGGTGTTGGAATAGGCATTTTGGCCACGCTTGATTGTGCCACATTGACTCTGTCAGTATCAACTTGAGTAGTTTGCTTCTGATCAGCTGCAATTAATATTTTTTTAGCATCGGCCTTTGCTTGAACATTTTTTTGTTCATTTTCTAATTTAACTAAATAGCTTTCATCTAGTTTTTCATTTGTTTTTTCAACGATAGGAGCTTCGACTAATCCTGGTTCCCTTGTAAGTGTTTTGCTTTTTAACGTCGCAAATTTAGGAACACTTACAAAGATCGCTCTATCGCGTAAAGTGATGTTAACAAGATTTTCTTTACCTTCAATTGAATCATTTAAAGTAACTAAGACTTTTACTGAGCTACGGTCGAATTGAGTAGCAGTTAGGTTAATATTATTTGTATTTCTCACTATTTTTGATTTTATATGAGCATTCGGTATCGTGACTTCAAGTGTTTTGTCTTTTATTGTCAAACTGGGATTAACATTTAAATCACCAACCGTTGTAATGACCAAATCGCCTGCACGCATTTCAAGGGACTTTACTAAAATGTCTTGAGCAAAAGCAGACAATGAAATCAGAGATAATAAAATTAATGGTAATTTTTTCATATGTAACATCCCCACCTATTTAAGCGTTTCAATTCTTTCAATTGGACTAATAATATCTGTTAGTCGTATTCCAAATTTCTCGTTTACCACTAC
The DNA here is from genome assembly GCA_036171615.1 of Bacteriovoracaceae bacterium. Taxonomy (GTDB): domain Bacteria; phylum Bdellovibrionota; class Bacteriovoracia; order Bacteriovoracales; family Bacteriovoracaceae; genus Bacteriovorax. Next base: position 8,142 of record JAVHRK010000086.1, on the reverse strand, counting down.
GACTTCACCTTTTGCAACAAGCTTGCCATTTACCAAAATTTCCAAGGGTTCACCGGCCAGTTTATCCAGCTCTAATACGGAACCTTGTCCTAATTGAAGTAAATCTTTTACGATTATTTGAGTTCGCCCTAACTCTACTGAAACTTTTAATGGTATATCTAAAATAAAATCTAGATTTTGAACCTTTAATTTATTGAGTGAATCATCCCCGGCCTTAACTTCATCTGCCATTCTTTCTACTGAAACTTTACTCATATATTTCCCCTATTATCTTTGTTGTTCTGGATCTTCGTAAACGACAACTTCGTTTACGCTAGTTATTTGGACAGCACGGTTGCCTTTATATGTTCCCATGAGGCATTTCATTTTATCCACACCTTCTACAGTGACAGTTACTTCTCCTGAAGCATCTTGGTTTAAAGGAATAATATCTCCGGCTTCTAAAGTAAGAAGATCCCCCAGTGTCATCTCAGCTTCACCTAAGCGTACAATTACATTTGCTTTGGTATTTTTTATATGTTCATTCATTGCCTGAGTCCAAATGGAATCGGCCATGTCATTATCAGTCTGAAAACTGGAAGAAAGTTTTGCCTTAATTGGCTCGATAGTAGAATACGGAACAACTATCATGACTGTTCCTGAAGCTGATTCAAATTCAACTTCAAGAGTTGTTGCAATAATTACATCTGATGGTGGAACAACACCAACAAATTGAGGATTAATTTCGGTTCTTAAATACTGAGCATCAATTCTATGTACAGGGGCCCAAGCTTCTTCTAAATCATTGATGGCCATATCCATTATTTTTCTCATGAATGAAAGTTCAATCATGGTAAATTCTTTTCCTTCTATTTTAGTAAAAGGTCGGTCAGTTCCTCCAAAATAAGAATCAATAATAGCGTAAGCTAATTTAGATTCAAAAACTAATAGAGCTGGACCTCTAAGTTCATTGTACCTCATGATACACATACAAGATGGTATCGGGAGTGTATTTACGAATTCACCAAACTTTAATAAATCGGTAGAAATAATTGAGATAGTTGAAATTTTTCTTAATGAATTTGAAAGTGATACACGAAATGATCTAATAAATCTTTCATAAATAATTTCAAGAATTGGCATTCTTCCACGAATTACTCGATCCTGATTTGTTAAATCATAGGTTTGAATATTATCATCTGTGTCACTCGCCGAACTTCCACCACTACTACTTCCTGCAAATGTATCTGCATCACTGCCATTTACAGCGCTTAAGAGTGCATCTACTTCATCTTGACTTAAAACCTGTGCCATAATCTTCCCCTCCTGGGATTCATAAAGCTTGAAACATTCACATCATGTGAATGCTTGTGGTCTAGTTGATTTGAAAACCAACGTAATAAATGTCTGCGACCTGTCCATCAACTAAAAAATTATTTATTGATGTTTTTATTTCTTCACGAAGATAATCTTTACCTTCTTTTTTCAATAACTCTTCTGGTTTTTTAGCATTTAACATACTAATAATCGTGTCACTTATTTGTGGCTTGCGCGCATCGACTTCTTCTTTCTTAGTCTCTTTACTAAATTTTAATACGAGACTGATTCGAATAAATCTTCGCGGGCCTTCCCCTTGAGCAAGGTTTGCCGTGAATGGTTCTAGTGGATAAAGTAAACCATCTGTTTTAACTTCTTCAACTTTTGCTTCCGCACCACCACTATGTCCACCGGCCGGGGCTGCACCATGACCACCTTCTGCTGGAGCTGCAGCACCGTGACCACCACCACCCGCTGCTGCCTGTTCCATTACATCTGTCATGTTTGGCATCGAGTTTAATTTTTTATGATTTTGAAATTGAAAAAAACCAATAGCACCAACTGCAAGCGTATTTACTACAACTAATATTACTAAAAGAGGATTTTTTCCTGATGGAGCTGCGCCTGAATCGCCTTTCTCATCTTTTGCATGTTTATCATCGGACATTATTTTCACCATCCATGGTTTAAAAAGGTACCTGTCAAAAATTATACACAGATAGGCAATTTGGTTCAAGTAGGTAGTGTGTAAAAAGGAAATTTATTCCGATTTCAGGTGCTTTAGCTAAAATTTTGACAGTAATTTTTTTGACATGGGAAAATATTGCCTATTTTTAATTCAAATAACAGGAGGTGTGGCTTGTTCCGGAGTAATTTGCTCAACAGCTGAGTCCGTCTCAACTTCAGGATTTGGATCAATATCTATTTCAGTATCTTCATCTAAATCAAATTTAATTTCTACATGCTGCTGACCCATAATTTTTTGCTGTCTTTTAACAATATAAGCAGATGGTTTATTAATTTTAAACTTTATGGGATTTGGTAGAACAGCAGCGATCAATGCTGCTTCACTATTTGTTAAGAACTTTGATTTTTTATGAAAAAATTTTTTTGATGCTGCTTCTACTCCATAAACGCCCTTACCAAGCTCAATTACATTTAAATATACTTCTAAAATTCTCTCCTTACTCCACACTAATTCTATTAAAACAGTAAAATAAGCTTCCATTCCCTTTCGTATCCAACTACGTGAAGGCCAGAGAAAAACATTTTTTGCTGTTTGTTGAGAAATTGTTGAGGCACCCTTTTGACGTTTATGTTTTTTATTAAACTTCATGGCCTTTTCAATAGCTTCAAAATCAAAACCATGGTGATCATAAAACTTATCATCCTCGGCTCTGATTACAGCTTTTTTCATTGAAGGTGAAATATCTTTTAGCGGAACCCACTGCTTGTCTATTTTACTAGGTCGTAAAAACATTAATAAGGTATATGGGATTGGTACAAATCTATAGATGATGACTGGTCCAACTGTAAGTAGACTAAAAATCAGAAGAGAATACAAAACATATTTAACAATTTTCATTTCTTCTTATTCATAATATCTTTCATAAATATTAGTCTTGTATAAACTAATAAGTGATTCTCATCAGGCATTGTATAATCTTGATATAATGAAAATCCATTTTTCACCATTGCTTTATTAATATCACCGATAGCTCGGACGCCCGTGTGTTGAAAGGGCCCATAAATAAAAACTTGAGAGCCTTCTCGAAGTCGACTACCTAGGTTTTTCATCCACGACTTGCAAAGCTTCCATTCCATGAGATGAAAAGTATTAGCTGTGAATACTAAATCGCAAGCAATTTTAGGAAAATCATTTTTGGCAATATTAGTAGAGACCCATTCTAAATTTTTAAAATGTTTTGAAAAATCATTTGCTACATTTTCGGAACCAGCATAAAACTCTAACAAACGTTTATTATCTGAAGTAATAATTTCTTTCATTATGTTTATAACATTTTCAGCGTTCTTCATTTTATAAAATATCTTTCCAGGTTTTTCCTGGTTTAAATTTAGGAACAACTCTGGCCCTAATTCTAATTTGTTCACCTGTCGCTGGATTCACTCCCAAACGAGAGGCTTTTCTCGTTTTGGTAAAGGTACCAAAACCCACGAGAGTAACATCATCGCCCTTTTTAACAGTTCTCTTAATTGTCTCTAGCATAACATCTATGACTTCATTCAGTTTTTTTTTAGTCATAGTAGAAAGAGTTTTGTCTTTTAGCATATTTTCAATTAATTCTCTACGATTCATAATGATCCTCAAATCGATATAATTCACCTTCTAAAGCTATTCTCAAAGATTCTTTTATAGATTTTAGAATTACTTCAGCGTCTTCTGGGTTTTTTTCATTTTCTAGGACTGCTCTCATTAATAAAGGAGAAAAACTCTTATAGAAGTCATCAAAATTAAAAATATCATCTTCTAATACCAGTCGTTCAATAGCAACCTGAAGATTATTTTCCAGTTCAAAAAATGCTTGAATAAGTTGAAAGAGATTTTCATGTTTTAAAACATTTTTTAAATCTGTAACAAAAATTCTTTTTAGTTCATCTGTACTTTGCAAGCTAAATTGATTTAAGTTTATATCTTTTAACGAAAGTTTTTGATTTATAGAATTTTCTTTTACTGGACGATTTAACTTACTTCCTAAATTGCTATATCCTAAATGTTCCATGCGTCCTCCACTATAATAAAAAAAGGGCCATTCATTGTTACATGAGTGGCCCTCTTAAGTTCATTATAATAATTAATTAGAAAATTACAATTTTACTTTACCTTTTTGCACTAATTGTTCAACAATTCCATCAAAATATTCTGGAGGATATGCACCACGTACAGGAACTCCATTTAATAAGAAACCTGGTGTACCTTGCATTCCAAATGAAGCTGCTTCTTTCATATCAGCTTCAATTCTTGCTTTACTAGCTGCAGAGTTAAGATCTTTTTTCACTTTACCGAGATCAGCACCAACTTGTTTTACTGTTGCATCTAAAAATGCAGATCCATTTTTTAACTTTCTTTGATTTTTAAAAATTTCATCATGAAATGCAAATGCTTTTTTTGGGTCTTGAAGTCGAACTGCTTCATAGTATTGAGCCGTTATCATTGCTTGCTCATGGAAACTTAAAGGTAAATGTTTATAAACAAATCGAATTTTACCATCATATTTTTTCATTAAAGCTACAACTGTATCGTAACCTTTTGAGCAAAATGGACATTCAAAGTCCGAGTATTCTACTAGGGTAAGTGGCGCATCTTTGGGACCTCTAATTGATTCATCAGATCTGATTTCTGCCATTAATGGTTTATCAAATGATTCTTCTAGTTTCTTTTTTTCTTCAGACTCGCGATTTTTTCCCATTTCCTCTTGAGCAACTTTTGCCGCTTTTTGTAATGCTTCAATAAAAGCCGTTGGGTTTTTTTCTATTGCATCAGTTAAAACTTTCGGATCATCTTTTAAAATCTGAGAGACTTGTTTTTTCATTTGCTCTTGAGAGGTACAGCTCATAATAAAAAGACAACATAAGATAACTAGTGAATTTGCAAATTTCATAACCTTCCTTTGGTTTATTCGGGATTTATATAGTGTCTCAAATTTTTATTTTTTGACAACGCTTTTTTGTATGTGATCAAGATACTTATTAATTATTCTACAGTCATTTCGTAGATACGAATATCCTACCAAATGAATACGAGAATGAGTATTGCCTTTTAAAAATGATCGCATAGTGGCAAAAATTGCAAATGAAGGAGTTGAGACCATTCCATAAAGATGCAAGCCGAATGCACAGTAAAGAAAGATATGGAAAACTATTAAAAAAATATTTATTATTTTAATTATCTCGAACTGACTATTTAAAAATATTATTATTTCTCTACTACCACCACTTTTTAAAATATGTTTTCCGAGCAAGAGAATCTTTTCATGAATATCAAAATTAATCATAAAAATACCAATAGAAGCTAGTAGGGAAAATGCAGTTATTAAGAAAAAATAATTATAAAAAAAGTTTTTTTCAAAAACTGGTTTATGGATTTTAGTAAATTCCTCTGGTATGACAACTTTTTCCAACGTTCCAGTATTCCTTGCATCATCTATTCTTGAAAAGAAAAAAGTAGTAAAAGATGTTAAAAGTTTTAAATCAGAAAACATGTCAGGTGTATACTTTGCGGAGTGATTTGAGATCTTATCCTCACAAAAACGAGCGATAACCCGGAATGGTCTAATCATAATTACTGCAACATAATATCCGATTATAAAAACTATTGAGATAATTAATAGAAATTCTAATAATTTCTCATTAATGGATCCGTAAATATATTCAAAAAAAGCGTCGTTAAAAACGATGGCCTCAGGAAAGCCTTTAGAATTAAAATAATTCAGATCTATATTTACAATAACTGATGTAAATGCCAGCAATAAAATAAGAAAAAAGACAGTGATAGAGACAAACTTTAATCCAATACTTACTTTAAACATCAGTTCATCATTACCAAGCATTTTTTTCAATAAATTATAAATTCTCATTATGGTGATTCTACAGGAAATTCAAAAAAAGGTTAAGTTATTAATAAATGGGGAAGATTCTGACTTTTCCCATCGAGTATTCCAAAAGTACTAAAGTTTTATGATTGTATTCCGAAATGTAAATAGAAGTAAATCATACTCATGGAGTAAAGTGATGAAAGTACAACGAACAGATTTTTTAAAATTTACCATTTTGATAAGTATTCTACTCTTGGGAAGTTGTGGTAAAAAGACCAATACTGTCAATAGCAGTAATCTGTCAGGATCAGGATTATTTTATCAGGGTAATTCAGCATTCAGTGCTAATCCGGCGATAATCACTCATGTGCAAAATATTAAAAATGGAGTTGCATGTCTTCAAGGTCGAGCGCGACTTCAGAACGATGTTACTTATTATATAAATGGTGGAGCACAAAGCGGAACAAAAATTAATGGAAATTTTGTTGCTGGTATTTTACCGGGAGATAACTCTGAACTTCACGTTGGAGTAAGTGCCTTTAGGGATTTAATGTTTGTAACAAAGGTAACCAGCGGATCTCAGGTTTTAGGGTTTAACGTAACTTTGTCATTTTGTGAAATGGCCAACCCTTCATCTCCTAATTTCCCTTTATTAATTGCAAGTGATCGCCCACTTGTTAATTTCCAAGCACAGAATGGTATTATTTTAGATATGAATACATATTGCGGTTACGGTGTCATAGATGCTGCCCTGAATACTCTAATAACTTCACAGCCAGCACTATCTAATCAAATGACTGCGCCATTTTTAGTTCAAACTTCTTTTACAAAACCACTATGTAATGGACAATTTTAAAAAATTAAAGCTCTTATGACAAAAACACCTTTGAATCTTGACTTCCTTCTCAACGAAGCAAGTTTTATTATTCTCGAAGATCTTGCAATTTTTAGAAGTAAATTAATTACAGATCTAAAATTAATGAAAATTGAAGGTCATATTTACGAAGCGGCAAATCTAAAAAATGCATATGAAATAACTTCAAACAAAAAAATAGATTTTATCATTAGTGACTGGAACCTTCCAGATGGTTCAGGTCTCGACTTTCTAAAAAATTTAAGAGCTGATCCTGTCTATAAAAATACACCCTTCTTGATGTGGACAACTCAAAATGAAGTTAAAAATATCCTTGATGCTATTACTGCAGGAGCTACAGAGTACATATGCAAACCGTGGACACATACTGAACTTGAGGAAAAAATCTTGCTGTCTTGGGGAAAAATATATGGAATTAGTAAAAACTAAAAGGTTTATAATACTCTATTAAACTTAATATCAAACTTAGTATTATTAGCATTTTCATCAAATAATAATTCAGCAAAATTTTCATCCATAATCATTCGAGCAGAGCTTAGTCCTATCCCAATATTTTTACTCATTGTTTTCGTAGTGAAAAATGGCTGCATCATTTTACTTTTAACTTCTGGACTTATATTTGCACCACTATCTGTAATAGAGATAATAATATTTTTAGTATCAAAGCTGGTGGAAATCTTAACCCATTTCACCTGTGAAAACTCTAAGGCCTCAAAGGAATTAATCAACAGATTAAGCAGAACTTGAATGAGTTGCGTAGGTCGACATTTAACAAATAGCTCGTCTTTAGAATCATCTACAATTAGTCTTATACCATTTACTTTAAATTGTACCAAACACAAATCCAGTGCATTTTCAATAATCTTATTAACGTCAACGATAACTAAATCAGAATCTACATCATTATTAGTTAGAAACTTCAATCCTTTTACAGTTGTAGATATTCTTTCAATACAAATCTTTGATCGATTAATTCTATCTAATAGATAATTCTTATCACTTATTTCATCACTATCATGAACATTCTTTTTCATATTGGAAAGAAATCCAGAAATAATTGCAAGTGGGTTATTAATCTCATGTGCTACCCCAGCTGCCATTTGTCCCAACAGTATCAAGCGTGAACTCATTTCATTTTGTTGTCTTGCTTCTTCTTGTGCTTCGACTCGAAAGAGTTCATTCGTAAGATCAATACCAACAATTACAAATTTTTTTAATTTTGTATTTTCCTGGACAAAAAACTGAACTTTCTTTTTGGTACCTTGAACTTCAAAAATATCAATAATATTAGTATCTCTATTTTTAAGTAAGTCTAAATGTTTAATATATTGATTAAGGTTATCAAATGGATAAAGGCTTATATCAGTATCTATAATATTATCAACTTTCATTAATAGTTTTGAAAACAAATTATTAAAA
>JAVHRK010000085.1:0-3318 GCA_036171615.1 Bacteriovoracaceae bacterium | reverse complement strand
CACACAAGGAAAAGCCGAAGCAAGCTTCGGGGAATTAAACCCAAGAGATTAAATTAAGGGAAAACTCGGTGGCAAGATTGAACCTAGTACAGTCAGAAATGTTATTAAATCAAAAATGTATAAAGGCTATTTAAAGTACGGCAACATTTTATACAAAGCGCCCCAATATAAAATTTGAATAAGCCTAATTGACCCAAAAAGTTTTTCCCCAAAAAAGTCCGATGACATCAATCTCACTGTGATGAGCGTGTACTAAATTTTTATAGGCCCTAAATTGGGCACCTGTTGTAATAACGTCATCGATGAGAATCAATTTCTTTGGTTTTTCTTGAAAACCAATCCATTGATAAGTTGATTCTATGTCTGTTGGTTTTGGTCGTGCGTTTGCCTGATGAGCGGCTTCACGATTGATTTTCACCATAATCGGTTCTTCAAATCGCAGAGATCGTTTTAATTTCTGAAGATTTTCTTTTAATAAATCAAAACGTTCATCAAATTCTGGATCACTTGTTATTTTTGAGCCAGGTATAAATGCAATTGTTAAATCTTCCTTGTCTGCAAACAATGCTATCAGGTTTTTTGCAAAAATATTTGCTGCTTCTAATTTATAAGCCCAAGCAGGATGGCCCTTATGTTTAGGTTCACGCTTAAAATTATTTATTAGGTTGTTGGAATTCGAACTGGAGTAACCACCGTGAGCTTGATAGTCCATGTAATAAAGGCAACTGTCATTCTCTTCAAGATAATGAGGACGATTGGAACTGTCGATCTTTCTCCATTTTTTTACATCTTCTGCCATGATTTATTCCGCGTGAAGAGAACTCAATACGTCGGAAAAATCTTTAACTCGAACAGCACCCTTTTTTTCAAACTTAGCAGGCCAAGTAATATCAGTTTTGTCAAAACATGAATTTAAAATAAACAATTTACGGTGCTGAGAGATAGCTGCTCTGGCCTGAGTGAGAGTCCCACTTGTGTCACTCGCTTCCACTATTATTGTCCCTAGTGAAATGGCCGACATAGTGATATTTCTTTTGGGGAAATAAAATCTTCTATTGTTGAAAGGCTCATTGTGATAGCGATAAAAAGGCACTTGGCTTATCAATAAATGATTTTTTGCAATCTCATCCTGCAAGGCCCGATTTTCTGCCGGGTAATATTCATCTATTGGTGTGCCAATTACACCAATGACCTTTCCTCCCGCTTCAATTGCAGCTTTTAAAGCAGAAGTATCAATTCCTTTTGCAAGACCAGAAACAATGACAAATTTTTCATCGACTAACATTTTTGAAATTTTAGCGGCACGCTTAACACCTTCATCAGATGATTCTCTAGCACCAACAATTGACAGACTTTTTTCATCAAGCAGGGTGAGATCCCCTTTATAATAAAAAAGTTCAAGCGGGTTTTCAGCTTCTCTGAGTTTAGCCGGGTAATTAAAGCTGCCATTAACACACACCCCGAACTTACCGAGTTTTGCCTTCAAATAATTTTCAACTTCTTTTTTTTCTGGAGACTCAAGTAAACCGAATTGCTCTCTTAAAACTTCTGAAGGCGTCTTGTTCCCCTTAAAGAGTTCAGACATCTTTTTATCAGTCATGCCTTCTTTTGCCCAAAGTGCTTCAAAAGCAATCATCTCTTCGTAAGGAGACATGACGTTAGGAAAAATATCGGTTTCATTTTTTTCAAAAGTAGTGATTTGCATTTATTAACCCTAAAATAAAAATGGCAAATGTGAATTACTATGGCCAATCCTAGCACCAAAATCCATTCAACCTTTACAAGTTTTCAAGACTTTAATATCATTTTTTCATAAACGGAACAATACGCAATTAATTAGACCATCCCTAGGGGCCATTAAAATCCTCATAATGACTTAAAGGTATGTAAAAATTAGTGAATACACTCATTTTACACCAATCTTATGCTATAAGTCTAAATTGCTTTAACCGTAATGAGGAGTATGTCATGAGTAAAAAATTGATTCTTACTATTTCAGTGATTCTGCCCAATCTTCTGTTGGCATCTACCGAGAAAAATACAACCGTTCTAAAGGTTGAATCTGCTACTGAATCTGAATCGCTTATTGTGGAAAAAATTTTGTCAAACCATGCAAGCGTAATAAAGATCAATAAAGACACGACAAATAATATCACTATTCAGTTGGATGAATCACAGGAACAAATTGATGAATTGATTCTTAAGCTTCAGAACGGTCTAGGTGGTTCAGTAAAAATTGAACAGTTATCAAGTTCCAAAATGAAAAAAGGAACGCAAGACTTTTAAGTACAACACTGGATAAAAATTGAATAAACTAACTGGATTTATATCTTTAACAGTTTTTATAATCGTAACAATAATATTGACTGAACTATATATAAAGAGGAATACCAAAATTATGAATCTTAATTATATAATTACAGAAACAGTTGCTCCTGATTCATTTGATCCTCTCCTCGCAGATAAAAGTAATAATATTTTAATGATGAGGATGTTATATTTCACTCCAATCCAAATTAATTCTGCAAATGAATTAATTAGTAACGTACTTGAAAGATTTGAATATAACCCTCAAATATTTACGATCACACTTACACCGAAAAAAAACATTGGAACATTTTCAGATGGCACAGAAATTGATAAAAAAGATATTTTAGTTGCTATACTGCGAATGGCATATTCAATGCCTAATTTCCCAGTCATTAAAGATATCATTGGGGTCCATGAATAGTCAGACAAAAAACAAGGCATGATTGAACTTCCATCAGGAATTACCTCGAATGAGACTGAGATCAAAGTAAAGTTGGTTCGACATAACCCAAATGCACTTTTTAGATTTTGCTTGGAACTATTCTCCATTATTCCATCTAAATGCATTGATCTTCGCTCTGGAAAATTGCTTTGCAGTCAACCACCATCTAGTGGTTACTACGAACTTGAAACAAAGAATGACAAAAACTATAATTTTAAACTTAGATCATCAAAATATAGTCATGCTGAGAAAATTCAATATAAAACAATACTTTTCCAATTCAAAAACATTTCAGAAGTTTGCAATGAAAAGATAAATGAGAATACTATTATAGCGGGAATTGATTTAGGATTTAGTTCTTCAAAATGTCCGCAGTTCTTTAAGCAAGAACAAATACATTGGCTACAAGCAAGTCGGTTTGGAGCGGTATTATTTAATCCTAATATCACTCCTTTTAACGAGGCAAAGAATCGAAGATTTTTTTTAAATCGGGTTAGAGATTATATGGGAACTAATTAGTGGCTGGTGCCATTTAGCCAGCCCACTTAAGTTCAACGTCACTCAAA
>JAVHRK010000084.1:0-15990 GCA_036171615.1 Bacteriovoracaceae bacterium | reverse complement strand
CCAGTCGTAAGTCTGTCTTTGGGTCTATATTTTTTTCCTGTTTCACTTACATATATTAATATTGGTGGCCTAGTGATTCTTTTAAGTACATTTATTATCCACTCTTTTATAAAGGTAAAATTAATGAAATCAAACAGTACAAAACAAACAGAAATAGAAAAAGTTAAAACAGATATTTTTCCTGATTCCCATAAGTCAGTTTTGGTATTTATCAAGGAAGGCAATACCTGGTTAATGGTTAAAAATAAATTCAGGAACTGGGAGTTCCCTGGTGGACACAAAGAAAATGATGAGACAGCTTTTGAGACGGCCACAAGAGAAGCATATGAAGAGGCAGGAGTTGAAATAAAGAATCTAAAGAATTTTGGATTTTATCGGCTACTTAGTGGGCATACGACTTTAGTGGTGACTGCTGAGGTTGAGAAATATCATGATATTCCGGTGGAGTTTGAAACGGAGGAGAGGAAGTTTGTTGATAAGTTACCGGAGGGGTTGTCGTTTGATGATGGGGTTTATGGTTGGTTGGTGGGGGAGTTGGTTGGGTGAGAGGATTGAAAATACTCCTTTAAGGCTGTATGGGATATGCTTTGTTACCCTGCTCTTGTGCTTCACAATGTGTAATCATTGAGTTAGCATTTATTGCAGCTTCGCGATGAAATACTAAAAAAATTAATTTAACAATGAGGGAAATAATTGAAGATTTTACGCCATAAGAAAATAACCAACATCACAACCGGTTTCCAATTCCCATGATCTGGCACAAAATCCGATTATTTATTCTAATATTTTTTGCAGTCATCTTATGTCTTCAATTACCGGCCACAATTTACATCGACCAACATTTCTTGTTCGACCTGATGTCATTTGCAAGAATCATACAATTAGCATTGGCCCTGATTTTAATAATCATTTCATTTAAAAAAAAGAGTCTAGATACCCTTTCAATATTTTTAGTTTTTTCTATTATAATTCAAACAATTGCCACAATAAAATATGAACAAGCAAATGAATTAGTGGCCTACAACTTCACTGCAATTCTTATCATGATTTCGGCTATAACATTCAGAGGAAAACTCAAATTATGGCTGCAAGTATATTTCCCAATTCACGTATTAGCTTTACTTGTCCCACTGTTTTATAAAAGTCATACTTTGTATTCAAGTATAAATGTATTTATAAGTAATTTTCTATTTGGCATTTTCTCGATAGCGATAGCTCTTGCTGTCGTTCTAATCTATACGGCCCAAGAGTTTTTTAATAATCGACTCCAGAAAGAATTATTAGATCAAGAAGTTCGAATTAAAAATGAGTATGATAAAATTCAAAAGTTACAAGTTAAAATAGCCCTCGGTAGTATAGCTGCTCAAGTGGCACATGATATCCGTTCACCTCTAGCAGCGCTAAATATGATCACTGAATCAATTACATCTCTACCGATAGCTGAACGTAAGCTAATGACTAATGCCCTCCAACGTATAAATGAGATTGCAAATGATTTGCTAACTAAAGGAAAACAAAAAAATCCAGTTGTTGAAACAGTTCTAGCTCTTGAGCATATTTCTGAGCTTGTTGAGGCCATTGTTGCAGAAAAGCGTATGCAGTATAATGAATTTAGAAATTTAAAAATAGATCTCGAGATGATTAATGCTATTGAAGATTTTGCAAAAGTTAATGCAAATGAACTCAAACGGGTCATTAGTAATCTGGTAAATAACTCAGTTGAGTCTCTCGAAAACCAGACTGGGAGAATTGTTATAGGAGTCCAAGCTATAAATAATATAGTTGAGATTTTTATTCAAGATAATGGCAAAGGAATACCTGCCAATATACTTTCCAAAATTGGTGTTGAGGGTTTTAGCCATGGAAAAGAATTAAAAGATCAGAGTGGTTCTGGGCTTGGTCTATATCATGCAAAATTAATAATTGAAAATTTTAGTGGCGTTCTTCTTATTGAATCAGAGGAGAATGTCGGAACAATAATTAGAATTCAATTACCAAAGTCATTAGTAGTTACTGTTCCAGATGAAATTTCTTTGATAAAATCAGATAAAATTAAATACGATATAGTTCTCCTTGATAACGACCCACTTGTTTGCATGACATGGGAAATGAAGGCCAAGCGGAATAACAAAAGTATTTTGATTCTCACAACAGAAAAATTATTACATGAGCAACTAAATACAATCGATCCCTCTAGCACTTTTTATATTGATGTACATCTTACCAATTCAGATTCTGATCAAGGCGATGGTGTTCAGATTTCAAAAGATCTATTTGATAAGGGATATTTAAATTTATATCTAGCGACGGGATATGATGCTGATAAATTTTCGCATGTCACTTGGATTAAGGGAGTTGTTGGCAAGGCACCGGTTGTCTGATTCCTGGCTAAAATAAACTCTTCTAAATCTTTATGTCGCAATAGTTGATGTTGTCATTATTCCACTCAAGAATAAGAAATATACTTTTAGTTTTAAGTACTTATGGAGAATTTTGTTTTTGATAGGTTAACCTTGTAAAAATGATAGGCTATTCTATTAAAATGAAAAAGATAATTAACTTAACATTTACTACTAATCTTCATGATTCTTTGATGCAAAAGAATGGATTGTTGCAAGTAATTATTGGTCCTCGACAAGTTGGTAAGACAACAACAGTGTTAAAATATCTTAAAGAGACTCATGGTGAAATGTATCTTTTTTATAGCGCTGATGAAGTTTTTAACGCCACTGCAGAATGGATAGTAGAGATATGGCTTAAAGCAAGTAATGAAAATAAAATTTTAGTTATTGATGAAATTCAAAAATGCGAAAATTGGTCTGCTGTTATTAAAAAATTATGGGATACAGATAAAAAAAATAAAAAATCTCTTATCTGTATTCTGCTTGGTTCTTGCTCGTTAGAGATTCAAAAAGGTTTAACTGAAAGTTTAACTGGACGATTTCAACTTCACAAAGCGTTTCATTGGAACTTCTTCGAATCAAAAGCTGGATATGATCTAACTTTTAAAGAATATTTAAAAATTGGAGGGTATCCTGGATCTTATCAATTTAAAAATAAAAGCGAATGGGTTAAATATGTTAAGCAATCTATTATTTTAACTGTCATTGAGAAAGATATTTTGCAATTTCATTCCGTTAAAAGTCCATCTCTTTTCAAACAAGCTTTTGAAATTATAATGTCTTATCCCGCACAAGAAATAAGCTACACAAAACTATTAGGTCAAATTCAAGATAGAGGGAATACTGATCTTGTAAAATATTATTTAAGTCTTTATGAAGGTGCTTTCTTAGTAAAAGTATTGGAAAAATATTCTGGAAAAAAAATTATAACAAAGTCTTCTGCTCCGAAAATACTTCCTTTGGCACCTTGTCTTTATTACCTTGAAATTCAGGATGAATATAGACAAGAGGAATTAGGCAGAGTTTTTGAATTAATAGTTGGAGCTCAATTAGTGAGAACTGAAGAAAATCTTTATTATTGGCGAGAGGGTAATGATGAAGTCGACTTTGTACTAAAAAAAGGTCGAAAGCTCTATGCTATTGAAGTAAAAAGTGGTCGAAAAAAATCTGAAAAAGGGTTATTAAAATTTCAAGAAAAGTTTCCTGATTCAAAGATAATTATGATTGATCTAGATAATTATGAAAAATTTGAAAAAAATCCCATGGAGTTTTTGGAAAATTATTGAGAAATTATACGCATAAGTCATCATCAATTACCAATCAATCGGCTTATAATCCTTCAAAAATTGCCCACACCAATGTTTACCCGAATTAATCCCATCGATAAATGGATCACAAATTCGAGCAGCACCATCAACAATATCTAATGGTGGTTGAAAGTCATGAACATCTTGTTTGTGTTTTGAAATTTCAGCTGGATCTTCATCGGTCACCCAACCAGTATCAACCGCATTCATAAAAATTCCATCTTTAGCAAAGTCAGATGCCGATGTATGAGTCAGCATATTAAGCGCGGCCTTGGCCATATTCGTATGCGGGTGACGATCTTCTTTTTTAAAACGATAAAATTTTCCTTCCATCGCAGTCACATTCACAATGTGTTTTTTTCCAGTGTAATCACGTCTCATTACATGGACTAATCGGTTACAAAGGACAAATGGAGCGACGGCATTTACTAATTGAACTTCTAGCATTTCGGGAGTTTGAATTTCACCTAGGCGCAAACGCCAACTATTAGTTTTTCTCAGATCAACTTGTTGTAAATCAACATCAAGTTGGCCAGTTGGAAATACTTCTTCTGCAACTAATGAATCATCATAGGTATAAGGGATTTGTGAAAGCTGAGCAGAGGCGCGAATTCCAACTCCTGGGCCTTGGCCATGCCAAGTGACAGGTAAGGCATTATCAGTAGAGATATCATTTTTACAAAAAGAATTTAATTGTTTTTTGCAATCTTCATGGTCGGCCAATAAAAATCTGGCGGCAGCGTTGATATCTTGAAAGGGGAGTAATTCGGCTTCCATTAAATGGGCATAAAATCCAGGAGGGCGTCTGACTGTTTGAGCGGCATTATTAATTAAAATATCAAGACGATCATAATGTTGTTCAATATAGCTACAAAAAATTTCTACACTGGGAGTGTGGCGAAGATCGAGGCCGTAAATATGTAAGCGATCCTTCCATGTTTCATAATCTGCTTCTTTTGCAAATCGAGTTGCGGAGTCTACTGGGAATCTTGTGGTGGCAATTACTCTGGCGCCTGATTTTAACATCATTAAAACTGCGTGGTAGCCAATTTTCAAGCGTGAACCTGTTATCAAGGCAACTTGTCCGGTCATGTCTGTTACTTGAAAGCGTTTGTCGTAATTAAAATCACCGCATGATTTGCACATAGTATCGTAGAAAAAATGTAATTTTTTGAATTCTGCCTTACAGACATAGCAGTTTCTGGCGGTTTCTAGTTCTGGTATTTCATTCTCTTCAGGGGCGGCATTTTGATCGTAAATAACTTGCATTGGGGCCTGGAAAACAGATGTGGTACGTGCACTTCGGATACCAGTTTGTGCGCGCTTTAATCGATTTTGTTCAATGACTTGTTTTTGTCTAAATTTTTTCACGTCTTTTTGACGTTTTTTTATCTCTTCTTTATCAGGGCGAGAAAGTTTGCCTGATAAGGTAAGAAGCAGAACCCGTTGTTCTTCTGTTAGTTCGGCCAGTAGTTCGCTGTGGTTGACGAGTTCTTCTAAAACAGAAGTACACTGAATAATTTGTTCGATTATATTTATTTTCATAGGGGGCAAAATTTAATTCATCTATTGCAAAAGGTAAAGTATCGACAAAGTATATTAGACGTGGCAAAAGACTTTTATGACAAATAATATACCAGTACGGCCAGCAAATTCATTTAGAGTCACTATTACCTTGGATTACGGTGCAGACCGTATGGATTCAATTCTTTTAAATGAACTTAAAAGACAAAATGATAATGCTAAATATAAAACTATTTCACGCGCTGCTTTGAAAAATATGTTTATTGCAGGTAAAATTACCATAAAAGGTCAACGCGCAAAGCCTTCATCGGCGCTAGCTAAGGGCGTTACTTACGTCGATATCCTAGAAGCCTAGTAGTCATCAGAAAAATTACTGATCTAAATTAGCAACAGATTTATGTAAGAAAATTTCATTTCTAGATTGATTGACGTGTTCAATTTACAGCGTTCATAATCAAAAATACACACACAACTGCAACAGATAGAGAGGCATTATGAAAATTCTACGAAAGTTCACAAGGATTGGAACTGGACCGTATTCAACTCAAAATTACGAAAAGCGAACGAGTGTTGTAAAGCACATGGATGGGTCTCGAACCCACTCGCTAGAAGTTACGGTCCCAGAAGATTGGTCGCAAGTTGCGACTGATATTATGGCGCAAAAGTATTTTAGACGCTCAGGTGTCCCTATTAAAGACGACAATGGAAATATTGTGGCAACTGGTTCTGAAACCGATGCTCGCCAAGTTTTTAATCGTCTCTCAAAATGTTGGAGAAAGTGGGGCGAGGATTATAAATATTTTAATTCCAAAGAAGATGCAGATAGTTTTGAAGATGAAATTGCATTTATGCTATCTCATCAGATGGTGGCACCAAATTCACCGCAATGGTTTAATACAGGTCTTCATAATTCATACGATATTACAGGTGATGGGCAAGGACATTATTATGTCGATCCAGATTCTAAAAAATTAAAAAAATCTAATTCTGCTTATGAACGTCCACAACCACATGCTTGCTTTATCCAATCTATCAATGACGATCTCGTCAATGAAGGTGGGATCATGGACCTATGGGTTCGTGAAGCGCGTTTGTTTAAATATGGTTCTGGCACAGGAACAAATTATTCGGCCATCAGAGGTAAGTCAGAAAAACTTTCAGGCGGTGGTGAGTCTTCAGGGCTAATGTCTTTTTTAAAAATTGGAGACCGCGCAGCAGGCGCAATTAAATCTGGAGGAACAACTAGGCGAGCGGCTAAAATGGTTTGTCTCGATTTAGACCATCCAGATATTGAAGAATTTATTCAATGGAAATCAAAAGAAGAAAGAAAAGTTTGTGCGCTAGTAGCTGGATCAAAAATTTGTAAGAAAAATTTACAAGCAGTTATGGCCGCCATCAAATCGATGGAAGGGGATTTGCGATTTAGCCCTAAAACAAATTTATTTTTAAAAGAAGCAATGAAAAAAGCAAAAGCAGATATGGTTCCGATGAACTATGTTTACCGCGTGATTGATCTTGCAAAATTAGGAGTAGAGGACGTTGTCTTTGAAGAATATGACACTGATTGGACTTCAGAAGCATACGAAACAGTTTCAGGACAAAATTCAAATAACTCTGTTAGAATTCCAAATGATTTTTTTAAAAAATTAGAAAGAAATGAAAATTGGGATTTAACCAGAAGAAGTGACGGAAAAGTCGCCAAAAGTATTAAATCAAAAGACCTGTGGAAAATGATAAATGAAGCTGCTTGGGAATGTGCAGATCCTGGAGTTCAATTTGATGACACCATTAATGAGTGGCATACATGTAAAGAAGATGGGCGAATCAATGCTTCAAATCCATGTTCTGAATATATGTTCTTGGATAATACTGCTTGTAATTTAGCTTCATTAAACCTTGTAAAATTTTATAATGAAAAAACTGAACAATTTGATGTTGAAGCTTTTTCTCATGCCTGTCGACTATGGACTATCGTGCTTGAAATTTCTGTTTTAATGGCGCAGTTTCCATCAAAAGAAATTGCTGAGCTTTCATTCAAATATAGAACATTAGGTTTAGGGTTTGCTAACCTTGGAACTCTCTTAATGCTAAATGGTCTTCCGTACGACTCAAATGAAGGAAGACAATTAGGAGCGGCGATTTCTGCTCTTATGGGTGGTATTGCATACCGCACTTCTGCTGAAATGGCAGAAGAGCTTGGAAGTTTTGCAGGCTACAAAAAAAATAAAGATTCAATGCTTGAAGTTCTACGCAATCATCGTCTCGCTGTTCAGGGAGAAGAAACTGGTTATCAAGGTTTAACTGTCACGCCAGTAGTTCTTGATAGTTCAAAAGTTCCTGCAGACTTAGCGATTGCCGCTAAAAAAGCTTGGGATGAAGCAATTGCAATTGGTGAGCTTCATGGGTTTAGAAATGCGCAAGTATCAGTTGTCGCTCCGACAGGAACAATTGGTCTCTTGATGGATTGTGATACAACAGGTGTTGAGCCAGATTTTTCTTTAGTTAAATTTAAAAAATTAGCTGGTGGTGGATATTTTAAAATTATTAACCAATCTGTTCCAATGGCACTTAAGAAATTAAAATATTCTGAATCTCAAATAACTAAAATTGTAAACTATGCTCTTGGTACAGGCTCGCTAAAAAATTGTCCTTATTTAAATCATGAAATATTATTGGCGAAAAAATTTACACCAGAGATGATTTCAAAAATTGAAAAATCATTGTCAGGTGCATTTGATCTTGAATATCCATTCTCACGATTTATTTTAGGGGACCAATTTGTTGCTGAGGTTTTAAAAGTAACTGAGCCAGAAGCTAATATTTTAAAAGTTTTAGGTTTAAATGATGCTCAAATATTAGAAGCTACACATTTTGTATGTGGAACAATGACGACAGAAGGTGCGCCTGAATTAAAAGTGGAACACTATCCAATTTTTGACTGCGCAAATAAATGTGGTCGTATTGGTAAGCGTTCAATTAGTCCAGAAGGACATATTCGCATGATGGCCGCAGTTCAGCCTTATATTTCAGGTGCGATTTCTAAGACTATAAATATGCCCAATGAAGCAACAATTGCTGATATTGAAAATGCTTATTATCTATCTTGGAAATTAATGTTGAAGTCCAATGCTATTTACAGAGATGGATCAAAATTATCTCAACCTCTAAATGCAAGTCACTTTGAAGAACTTGTAATGATGGAAGGCGAAGAGATGTCTGACACTCAAAAGATAGAAAAAATAGCTGAGAAATATGTAGAGAAAATTATCTATAAAGAAATTGCTGCTAAAAAATCGCTACCGAATAGAAGGGCCGGATTTACTCAGAAAACAAATATCGGTGGACATAAAGTTTATCTTCGAACTGGTGAATATGCTGATGGTACATTAGGTGAAATCTTTATAGATATGCATAAAGAAGGCGCGGCCTATAGAGCGCTGATGAATTGTTTTTCTATCGCTATTTCTATTTCACTTCAATATGGTGTGCCTCTTGAAGAATTTGTAGATGCATTTACATTTACAAGATTTGAACCAAACGGTGTTGTTATTGGACATGATAATATAAAAATGTCGACTTCGATTATCGATTATGTTTTCCGCGATCTTGGGATGAGATATTTAGATCGTTTTGATTTAGTTCATATCAAGCCACAAGATTTAAGACCAGATACTGTTCAAAATGAAGAAATCGCTGAAGAACCATTCATTACAATGTCTGAAGGTGAATCTGTAATACATGCTGATGGAGGAGTTGAACTCAAGTCTGTAAAGCTTGAAGCATTCTCTATGGAATCAAATTCCAAAATGGTTACTCAAATGAAAAGAAGACAAGAGGCCAAGATAAAAGGTTACGAAGGTGACTCTTGTTCTAACTGTGGATCAATGACACTCGTTCGCAATGCTTCGTGCTTAAAGTGCGCAACTTGCGGCGAAACAACAGGATGTAGCTAATGACTGATATAACAATTCATGCACAAGAAATTCCAGGACCAGAAAGACACGCTAAAATCTTTCAAGCCTTTGATGGTTTACAAATGGGAGAAGCGTTAGTGATTATTAATAATCATGACCCGCGTCCACTTTTAAATAAATTCAACGAAGAACGACCAGCACAGTTTTCCGAAGAATATTTAGTTGAAGGGCCCACTGAGTGGAAAGTAAAAATCACAAAAGCTAAAAAAGAAGGATGCTGTGGGTGTTGCGGTCTTTAAAATTTGATTTGTATCGATTCTTTTTTCCCATGGGATGGCTCTTCGGATTTTGGGGGTCTTTCCTGTGGATATTATTTGCACTTCATTTCATCGATTATCCAGGTGTCTTTCACCCAGAAATTATGATGGGTGGATTTATACTTTGTTTTATTTCAGGATTTATTACAACTGCTGCTCCGAAATTTACTAATAGTTTTCCGGCGACAATTCTTGATCTTAGACTGTCTGTTATTTTTACTATTTTGCAATTTGTTTCGCTTTTATTGCCCAATCCTCTTTATTTTAGACTTGCGGCCTTAGCGCAATTTTTCTTTTTGTCTTGGTTTGTCGGTATTAGATATTTAAATAAAAAGTCTAACCCACCAATTATTTTTCTCTTGATTGCTTTTGGCTTACTAAGTGGAATCGCTGGACTTCTATTACTGATCTATGGACTGTCGCCAGATTTAGGGCGCGTTTTGTTTTTACAGACTTATGTTATGTGTTTTATTTTGGGAATTGGTTCGCGATTAATTCCATCACTGATGGGGCATGAGCAACGTAACTTTAAGGTCAGTACAGTTCTGGAGCTTGCAATTATGTTTGTGTCATCTTACGTAATTGAATTTCTTTATTCCGAAATAGTCGGAAATCTTATGAAAGATTTTGTTGTTATATTTATTGCATTTTATGTTTGGATAATTCATAAACTTCCTAAGCGAAGAGGATTTCAGTCATGGGGGCTATGGATCTCCTGTTGGTCAATAGTATTAGGATTTCTAGCTGTTACTTTTATGCCGACAGAGCGTATTCATTTATTGCACTTAGTTTTTGTTTCAGGTCTTAGTCTCTTAACTTTGATGATTGGTACTCGAGTGAGTTTGTCACATGGTAATCACGATATGAGTTTAGAAATGAAATCTCGATATCTTTTGGCAACGATATGCTTGTTTATTTTAGCCGGCCTAACTAGATCAAGCGCCGGTTTTATGCCAGCGCTATATGAACATCACTTGGGTTACGCGGCCCTGGTTTGGATTGCAGGGCTAGCTACTTGGGGTTGGGTCTTTTTGCCGAAAATTATAAAGTGATTATAAAGACTCGCGCATCTTCTTAAGCATGGCCACTTCTTGTTCCTTAGTTAGTTTCAACCCTTCAGCAATCATGAAAATAAAGTTTTCTTCTTTTTCAATATGCTCCATGTAGATCACAACAAAATCATTTAAGTCTGAAAGAATTGAGATCTCAGTCATAGTTGCTTTTTTTGCAAGTGAATTATTGATAGCATTTAAGAGAGCAAGGCCTAATCCTTCAAGTTGTTTGTGTTCATTTTTAATTCTCTCCATGATTGAAATGTCGGCATTTTTGTTCTGATTAACCATCCAAGCATAGAGAACATCTTCTTCACGAACATGATGTCCTTTAAAAGTAAAAGTTTTAAAGAACTCAAGACTTTTTGCTAAGTGAGCAAATGACTCTGCTGGAGTGAGAGTCATTAGACGTTTAATGTCGATAAGTACTTCATCAACTTTTTTATGGTCATCCATTAAAATTGTAATTACATCTTTCATGATACCTTCCATGTATCGCCACCAAATAAAACATCCTGAAATTTACCAGGTCCTTTCTTAGCGATTTGTTCATCAATTTGTTTTACTAAGTCATCGTTATAAGTTGGAACACTCTTTTCAAAAATTTCACCAATGGCCATTGGGAAATGCGGTGGATTGCTATAGTTTAACAATTGAAAAGCTAGGATTTCATTGTATTTGTCATGGATTAAAATATCTTTTTCTGATACTCCATTTTCTCCTATAGTGACAATGGCTAATTCAAAACCTTTTACAATTATTCCTTTGTTTTTATCTTTTCCAAAAATCATTGGAGCGCCATGTTCTAGATAAAGACAATTATCATCACGAGTACTTCTATTAGTATATTCATCATGAACTTTATCATTGAAGATAACGCAGTTTTGGTATAGTTCTAAAAATGAAATCCCTTTATGCTGATCGGCCTTCACCATCATTTCCATCATATGTTTTGGGTCAGTATCGATAGATTTTGCGATATAAGTAGCACCTGCTCCCATAGCTAATTTACCGGTATTAAAAGTTTGATCAATTGATCCATAAGGAGATGACTTTGTCACTTTACCTGTTTTAGTAGTAGGCGAGTATTGACCTTTTGTGAGGCCATAAATTTCATTATTAAAAAGAAGAATATTCATATCGATATTTCTTCGAAGAGCGTGAATCATGTGATTTCCACCAATCGAAAGACCATCGCCATCACCAGTTATTATCCAAACTGATAAATCAGGATTAGCACATTTAATTCCTGATGCTACAGCTGGAGCACGACCGTGAATGGTGTGGTAACCGTAAGTTCCCATATAATAGGGAAATCTTGATGAGCAACCAATTCCTGAAACACAAACGATATCTTCTTTATTTTTACCTGTTTTAATTAGTGCTAATTGTAGACTTGATAAAATAGAGTAGTCACCGCAACCAGGGCACCATCGTACTTCTTGATCACTTTGAAAATCTTTCTTTTTATAGACTGGGAGTTCTGTTGTTGTATTACTCATCTTATTTCTCCTCTCTTAAGAGACCCATAAAGGCATTTTGAAGATCTGAAATTTTAAAAGGCAGACCTTGCATTTTATTATATCCGATTGCATGAGTTCCGAATTTTGCATTGATCACATCTTTTAATTGTCCCATATTTAATTCAGGGACAATAATTCTCTTAAAGTTAGGCAATATTTGTGCAACGTTTTTTGGCATTGGACTAATATATTGCATATGCATTAAAGAAATTTTTTCTCCAGATTTTTGAAGATTTTTTACGGCCATATGAACTGCACCATAAGTTCCACCCCAGCTAATAACTAAGAGGTCACCAGAGGCAGCACCTTCGAGCTCTTGAAGAGGAATATTTTCTGCAACCAATTCTATTTTCTTCTTGCGAAGATCACTCATTTTTTGATGATTTGTAGGATCATGAGAAACATTTCCTTTAGTGATATCTTTTTCAAGCCCACCAATTTGAAATTCAAATCCTTTCATTCCTGGTACAATCCATTTTCTGGCCAGAGTTTTTTCATCTCTTTGAGTCCACTTTGTCGTTTCAGGATTTTCTTTCGTGGTATCTATCAGTCTATGTTTGATGGCTGGATATTCTTTTTCAAGATCAGGAAGTTTCCAAGGTTCAGCGCCGTTGGCAATATAGCCATCTGTTAAAAGCATAACAGGAGTCATATGTTCAAGCGCAATACGAGATGCTTCGAAGGCCATATGAAAACAATCAGAAGGTCTAGAAGCGGCTACAACTACTAAGGGAGCTTCACCATGTCGGCCATAGAGAGCTTGGTTTAAATCTGATTGTTCAGTTTTGGTGGGTAGACCAGTTGAAGGTCCTCCACGTTGTACATTAACAATGACTAATGGAATTTCGTAACTGATTGCCAGACCAAGTGCTTCGCCTTTTAGAGCTATACCTGGGCCTGATGAAGTTGTAAGAGCGAGTGATCCTGCATTGGCTGCCCCAATAGCAGAACAGATACCAGCTATTTCATCTTCAGCTTGAAAAGTTTTTACACCAAAGTTTTTGTGTAGTGCTAGTTCATGTAAAATATCTGTTGCTGGAGTTATAGGATAACTTCCTAAAAATAATTTAAGGTTGGCAGCTTCAGCAGCTCGTAAAAATCCCCACGCAGTAGCTGTATTCCCATTAATTTGTCGGTAAGTTCCAGGAGCGATATTCGCTGCGGGAATTTTATAAGTAGAAATTACGGTTTCAGTTGTTTCAGCAAAATTTCTTCCGGCCTTAAGTGCGGCTATATTTGCTTGAATCATTAATGGATTTTTTTTGAATTTCTTTTCAATCCATTTAATTGTCGGTTCAATATCTCGGTTATAGAGAAAATAAGTCATCCCTAGTGCATAAAAGTTTTTACAACGATCTTTTGATTTATTATCAATGTCAATATCAGCAAGTGCTGCTACAGTTTGAGTAGATATAGGTGCAAAAACTAGTTGATAATTTTTTAATTCACCAGTCTCTAATGGATTTTCTTTATAGCCGGCTTTTTCAATATTTGTTTTATTAAAAGCGTCTATATTGGCAATGATATGCCCACCTGGTTTGAGAGAATTTAAATTTGCTTTTAGCGCAGCAGGATTCATTGCAACTAACATATCTACATCATCACCTGGAGTGACGATTTCACCAGAGCCAATATGTACTTGGAAACCTGAAACACCCGCTATCGTTCCTTGAGGGGCACGAATTTCTGAGGGGTAGTCGGGGAAGGTAGAAATTCCATTTCCCATTGCTGCTGAGGTATTTGAAAATTGTGTTCCAGTTAGTTGCATTCCATCACCAGAGTCACCAGAGAAACGTATGACAACACTTTCAACTGTAATTTCTTTATTCATATAAAAATACTCCTATAGGCCCGATGGTTCATCAACGTCGTCTGGATCTACTTCCGGATTCATAGTATCAGACGCTGTATTAATAAGATTTTTAATTAAAGTTTGGTGATTAACTTCTTCTTCTTTTAATTCAATAAAAAGTTTTATGACTTCTTCATTTTTAATTTCATTAAGTGCTTTATCAAAAAAATTAAAAGCTTTTGTTTCGCAACTTAATGCTACTTCAAGTGCATGTCTTTCAGACATAAAACTTCTTGCTTGATCATAATCAGGCGCTTCAACGTCTCTCATTTGATCAATCATTTCTGCTGTCACTGTTGTTGGAGCTGATCCAAATAATTTTTTTCTTTTTAAGATTAATTCACGGCCATGTTTTGCTTCATTTTCTGCCATATGGACAAAAAATTCTCCAGCATCACCTTTACTACTTGAACCAATTTGATTGGCCAATTCGACATAACGTTCTTGTGCTTCTTCTTCTACTAAAATTGCGAGATCTAGTGCATCTTGTAAATTGAGACTAGAAAAATCTAGTTTTTTGGCCATAAAAACCCCTAGTATTATAATTTATTTTCTTTAAGTTAATACTTAAAGAAATTGATCGTAAACAGAAAAGTGGATCATATTGGCTGATCTTAATTAGGTATTAAGTTGACTTTGGTTGTATGCTTTTGCTCAGTGCTGTAAATTACTTTTCTAAATTGATTTCAATAAAGGTTGAATACGTAGCACGCATTTTTGCTTTAACTAGACGAATCTTATAACCAGGGGAAGATATCTTGATGTTTAATATCTTGTCTTTAAATGCAATGCTATTTTTTCGATCTGAGAGGGGAATATAACTGTGGTCAGATGTTCCAGTAAAATAAAAATTTCGATAACTCTGCTCACCAATATTATTTTTATAGCCATTGCTATAAAATTCCATTGGGCCACCTTTTTTCAAATCACGATCATCTGTACTTAGTTCGATCTTTATCTTAGAAGCATCTAGGAGATCACCATCGGGGAGCTTGATACTTAAATCTAAAATATAGGAAGTCATTTTACTCAATCTTTTTTCATCTGGTATTAAATCCTTATGACTTAAGTGAGCGAGAACATATTTAAAAGTTGGGTGATTGCAATTTGCATTTTCAATACATGTTTTTGGTATGTCAGCTAATGCAGAAAAAATAGGAACTGTGGGGAGAGTAGAAACATGAAGCGCATCAACAACATAATAGGGAGCAAAGTGCGTTTCACTAAACTCTGAAGCAGGAAGTGTTTCGTTGGCCTCATAATTTGTTTTAAGTGAACTTGCATATATAAAATCATAACGAGAACTAGGCAAGGGGACTGCTGAATCATCTTCATATTCGCGAACACCAACAGCAAATGGTGTTAAAAACCTAAGTGCAGATGCGGCACCTCCAAAATTAATGGGACGTACATGTTCTTTTATTTTTTCTAACATCTCTTGTATGCTAGGAGAGATGGCGTTTTTTCGAAAATTAAAAATAACCGAACTACCAAAAGACATATCTTCTAGCTGTTGATCTCCATAATAGGGAATAAAATCATCTTTAAACTTTTCTCCCATCCGTTTTATGGTATCGCCAAATACTGCAATTTTTGCACCCCAAAATGGAGTCCCTAAAGTTATGTAAGAATCAATATGAGCTAAGTATTGAGGGTAGTAGATTTCTTCTCCCATTGTCGCTTTAAAAAGCCAAAGTAGACTTACGATTCCCCCTTGAGAGTGAGCAACCAATGAAATTTTATCTCGGGCATTGATTTCGCCATTATCTAAAAAATATTGATTAATTGTATTTCCTAAGTCTTTAGCGAATTGAGCTGTGTCCGTACTATTACTATGAGTTTCATAGATAAATTTTTTAACGATAGTTTCATATTCTTGATCAGCACTAAGATGCTTTAAAAGAGCTTCTGACATAAAGCCAAAAGTGGTATCGCTAGCTGCAATACCATGAACCAGAAATATAATATGTCTGGGTTTTACTTCATCAGAGGCCAGCTTGCGATCTGACTTTAAACTTGAGCATGAAATAATAAAGAAAGAGATAATAACTAGTGGCTGGTGCCATTTAACCTGAAAATTCAATATTTTTTATAAGAAA
>JAVHRK010000083.1:0-3330 GCA_036171615.1 Bacteriovoracaceae bacterium | reverse complement strand
GCCGTGACATCCGCGAAACGATCAGCGCCTGCGTGGACGGCGAGGCGTCGCCCGAGGAGGCGGCATCGGTGCGCGAGCAACTCGCTTCCTGTGAGCGGTGCCGGGTGCTGGAGCGGCAGATGCGCGCGGCGGCGGCGTTGTGGTTCTTCCTCCTCACCTCTCGGGAGGCGGTCCGGGGTGCCGCCTCGTGAATAGTCCTCCCCGATGTGCCGCGCCCCCCGCGCCGCCGGAACTGCCGCGGGTGGTGTGGATGCGCGCCGCCCTCCTCGAAGCGGAAAAAGGCGCCGCCGCCGGCGAGATCCCGGTGGGCGCCGTCGTCGTCTCCCCCGAGGGGAAGATCCTCGCCCGGGCCCACAACCGGTCCGTCTCCGCGAACGACCCCACCGCCCACATAAATAGTGAAAGCGATAGTAGGGGAGGCAAATCGCTCTTTAAACAAGTTCTAACCTTGGGCCAGTAGTTTCTATTCGTTCTTTAGGCAATGCAGATTGTTCATAGTTATGAAGTTCAGAGTTCGGAAGTATGCATGTGACATATGGAAATAAGGTATTGCTACACGAATAATGAAATACTCTATCAGTAGGACATTATAAAAATTCTCATCCTTGAATATCCAATAGGGTGATGGTTAGTGATATGATCACTCCAATTTTAATGAGAAATTATCAAAAAAATCTGATGAATTTAAAAAAAGGCGCTGTTGGTTTAAATGAAGTTCCCAAAAATAGTTTTAGCAATTCTCCTAAGAGGCTTCGGCCTTAAGAAACTTTCCCAAAGTATTGATCCAAACATGGATCTGGTTAGAGAAGCGAGGGGAATGAAAAATATGTTACCGAAAGCGCGAAAAATCAAAAAATAATAATTATTATAAAACCTATAGCAAAAGATTAAGAGTTAACTACCTGACACGGTTGCCATCAGGGGCAATAATGAAGGTGCCTTAGATAATGGGGGCACCCTCAAAAAACAGCTACCTTCATATCGAAGGTAAGTATCGAAATTTAACACTAATTTCAGATAGTTATGACTTAAATTCCTTTTTGGTTAATGTATGATACAATACTGTAATATACATTATTAGGAGTGGTATGCTCGTTCAAGTAATAAAGGAGTTCGATAAATATCTAAATTGGAAGTCACTTAAGTTTGAAGCGATTATTATTGGTGGAGCCGCGCTTTCAATTCTTCATATTATTTCTCGCATGACTGAAGATGTTTACTGCATTGATCCTGAAATTCCTCTGGAAATTAAAAGGGCCAGTGCCGAATTTATAAAGGCCAATCCTCAGTTTGGATTAAACCCAGAAAAGTTTTTAAATAATGGGCCTATTACAATTATCAATTTTTTACCAAAAGGCTGGAGAGAAAGAACAGTTCTTATTTTTCCGGGTGAATCGTTAACTTTCTTTACGCTTGGTAGATCTGATTTATTAAAAACTAAATTAGATGCTATGGTTCATCGTGGTAGGGACATGGAAGATGTTATCGCTATGAAACCAACCAAAGCTGAATTAGAAGAAAGCCGAGAATGGGTTTTGGCCGCTGATGGGGGAAAAACATGGCCAAAAATGGTAAAAGAATCGTTTGATGAGTTAAACAGGAGGCTAAGTGGAAAATCCTAACTTAGACACCGCACTTTCTCGCATTGGATTTAGAATTGCAGCAATTGATATTGATAAACGAAGTAAAGATTATATTGATCTGGAAGAAACGATAATCAAAGCACTCTATGAAGCACGAATTGATGGTAGACTATTATCCTTGGTTTTTAGTTGGCAAAAAATTAATGGCGAATACCTTATAACAGAAAAGTTTTTTAAAGTTCGTGATCGTTATCAAAAGATTCTAGGGGCAAATCACTTGATTAATGCCTTCTGTGCTTACTCCGTTCACCTTGGTTTGCATAAATATAAGAAGGGGAGTGTTCGTCTCAAAAAGGAGCAGTTCTTATTAAGAGAGGCCCCAGCGGCCATCAAATCAACGGGAGCCGTTTCATGGCTAAAGGACATAAATATCTTATGCCCAAATTCTCATTTTGTTTTAAAAGTTGAATCAGTTATGACTCCAAGTGAGCTAGTTAAACACAATCTCCAATTTAGAAATCGCCTAATGTACGGAGCTAACTGGAGGGCGGACATTATTACGGCGATACAAATGGGAATTAAAAATCCATCACAGATCAAAGAATTGATTGGATGCTCTTATGAGCCGGCAAATAGAATTTTCAAACAATATCTAATGGCCACCAATATCTGACATAATTATTTTTTAAAAGAATTCAAAATTGACTTATTCAAAACACGCCATAAATTTATACTTTTATGGTGTCTTATTTTTTAAACTCAAAATATACTAAAAGCGTGCCCAAAAAGTAAAAAGTACGACATGAAACAAGGAAGTATCATGGAAGAAGAAAATTTTGAAAATTTACCCCGTCCAAAGCACAGCTTAAAATCTGTAATTTTGGAATCCAAAAAAATTAGAGTTGATCGCGGTGAGGATTTTTTTAATAATAAAAAAATTACAAATGAGCAAACAGCAAAAGCAGAGAGTACTTCTAAGATTCATTCACGAGAAAATGTTAACAACGAAAATTTTAAAAGCATCAGAGACACTCACCTTAAACTCACAAATTTCATCGACGATTATGATAAAAAAATTTCAGATCAAAATAATCAGGTATCGAACTGTAAAAAGACCCGCTCAAAATCCATACATCTTTATATAGATGAAACAATCGAGCACTTCTTAAATGCCGAATCCAAAAAAGCAGAAACAAAATGGGGCCTCAGAAAGAATGCAGGTCTAGGCCAGCTCATTCAAAAATTTATATTAAATTTTATTGAGCTAAAAAAGAGGGAAGAGCGCCAATTGAAAAGAGTTAAAAAAGCCATTGATGATTTTAGATCCAATCTGGTTGAGTTTAAAAACCATTCGGCTTTGCCGGGTGAATATCAGAGCGCAGAACAAGCAAATCAGAAAATGAAGGTACTATCAAATGATTTGAGGATTTTGTTGTCTATACTTGAATTTGAAGAGAGTGATTTGAAAGTATCTTTAGGAAATGAAAATTTTCACTGGGTTGAATTTGTTCTTAAATGGAAATTTCAATCTTAAATATTATAAAAAAAGAGCCGCAAGGAATCTGAGATGGAGAGAATGTGAATAATCTAGAAATACGACAAAAACTTATGGTCACGAAAATGAATCCCTCCCCGCAGCAAGCTACGGGGAGGGATTCATTTTCGTGACCGCCGAGGTATGCCTAATTTCGGTCTTAAATAAGAAGAGCCATATTCTAAAAGCAGTTTTTCAGTCCTAAAAGAAAAA
>JAVHRK010000082.1:0-3364 GCA_036171615.1 Bacteriovoracaceae bacterium | reverse complement strand
GGCCTTACATTTGTGAAGTCAAGTATGCGATTGAAAGATGTGGGTAATTGTTAGGGTATTATGTTAAAGATTGAATTATTTACAGGATCAATTAGGTAAATTCTTTAATTTAGAGTGAAATTTATTGATATTCAATCGGCCATTAATGATTCAGTGGCCGGTGTAGTTCCTAGAAATGTAACACTATCACTGCGATAAGAACTTCCACTTGGGGAAACGGAAAAGCTAGGGATAATAAGATTCAGCTTAAAGTCTTCTCCTTTTTTCAGTTTCTTTATAACAAGGGCTAATTTATCAAATGCATCTTTATCACTCTCAGTGATCTCAACAAAAAAATAAGAACCACTAGATCCTTTTTTGGAGTGTAATTTTAAAACGAAATTGTCCTTACCATGTTTAATATCGAGAAGTGCTACATTTTCCAATGTAGCCGAAAAAGCTGTATTAATAGCTAAGACAAAAATAATTACTTTCAATAAATTCTTCATAATATAGTTCCTCTTGATCTCATTCTTCATTATTTTGAAGCTGAATTACTTTCACCCTGAACGCTTCCTGCCCGATTAATCTCTGGCTTAAAACTTTTATTGTCTCTCTTACTATTATCAATTACCTGACCATTCTCAGATATATTATCTAATTGTTTTATAGCTAAATCAAGGGCAACAGTTTCAGTACTTTCTACCTCTTTAAACTTACAATCGCGACAGTGTGGCGTAAATGAATATATCTTCGCATAGGGATATATAAACTCTGGATAATTAAAATCAGCAATTGCTTTTGAAATCGCCGTTACATTGTAATTATTGTCCAATGCCCCTCTTATACTCTCTTGAACACACGCACCGCCATTTGCACCGGTTATAATTAAATTTTTAATTTTATTACTTGATAAGTAGCTTTTAATTATTGCTTTAGTTTGATTATAATCTGCAAACATTCCATCTGTATTCTTAACAAAAGAGACTACCTTACTATACCCTGCAGTTGCTTGTTTTAGTTTTGGATTAGTTTCGCCAAAATCTTTATACTCCATGAAAATGATTGGCATATTAGATTGTCTTGCAAGTTTAATTGCTTCTATCTGTTTCGCTAAAATTTCTTCTACTTTTTTAACATTTTTAGGTTCCTCTGCATTCCCACTTCTTGTGACAAAAGGAAGTTGCATATCAATGATAATTAATGCCGATTTATTATCGACTTCAGCTGAGTAAGATAAACCACTCAACGATAAAGTTATTAAAACTGAAATAAGTAATTTTTCTAAAATTCTAAACATTACTGTATATCCTTAAAAGGAGATTATAAGCTTAAATTTTTTCGGTATTTTATTGGATTATTTAAAATAATAATATTTAAGTAGGCAATTTATTCACTTGAATAATAGTGACTTTTTCTAGTCGGGTTAAGCTTGCAAATAAACAATATGATGAGCAAAATGGCTTACCCGCAATTAATACTCTCCCACAAAATATAAGGACCGCCACATCCAGCAGCAACGCCTTCTTTATGGTATTTCCCACAACCTCCAAATTTATTCTCTGGAACGTTATGTTTATTAACCGATTTAGATTTTGCAATAATTCTATCTAGAAGTGTAAAAACAGGATCAGATAATTCAACATGACCACCACTTGGTCCGAGAAAGATTTCACCAGTTAGTTTGCCATTTTTAATTTCTTCAAGATATGAAGTACCGGCCGTTAAACTTCCACCTTTGGGGTCTTCCATTCCACCACTGGCCCATCTGGCAAGAAATCCATCAGAAACCATTGCAATAAGTTCATCAAAAGTTTTATCCCCTGGAGTAAAATAAGTATTGGTTTGTCTTACCATGATCGGTCTACGCCAACTTTCTCTTTTGCCGTTTGCAGTTCTTGGAACACTTAAGCGAAGTGCAGAAGTTAAATCAGTCATCGGTGTTGAAAGGAATCCTTTATCTAAAATAACTTGAGATCTACCAAGCTGTCCTTCGTGATCAAAGAAATATGAACCATTTGATCCATAAGATAAGTCTTCCATTGAAAACATATTTGGGTGATTTACAATTGATGCTTGATCATTTCCTACTTTGATTTTTTTCTCATAGAGGCTTTGTGCAATACTTCGACCTTTCATCCAAGTGTCACCTTCTTGGGTATGCCCAAAAGCTTCATGAGCAATCACTCCTGTCACATCTGGCCCAGTAATTATTTTATAGCGCCCAGGAGCTAGATTTTTAGCGTTGGCAAGTTCAAGCGAACGAAGAGCTACTTCTAATTTATCATCTTCAGAATGAACTGCTATTTCTAATCCACCTAAACCACCTGACATTGTTCGAGCAACTTGCCCTGACTTAGTCATTCCCATTGAATATAAAAGAGTTATCGGTAAAGTTTGTGACATATTTTTAGCTCTATCCACAAAGACATGAGTGATAATGTCTTGTTTTGCAATAGATTTAATGTCGGCTAATTCACTGAAATTTGAATTTGATTTTATATTTTCTTTTGCTTTATTTGATAATTCAAATCGCGAATCTACGGCCAGTTTTTTGAGCGTAGAAATTTCAGTTTCAAAAGGATTTTTTTCACAGAGTGGTGAAAAATGCACTTCTGTACTGGTATCCAACACATTGGGAAGCTGTTCTCTAATATCTGGTTCAAAATTACTATTCTTTTCTTGCTCCCAAGTAAGTGGTTGATAGCTTAAACTTTTTAAAACAGGAAATTCTTTGTCTAATTGCGATCTAAAATTATGTACTAAGGTTATTAAACTATCTCGATCTAAAATATTAGTTGATTTTTCAAAATTCACTCCATTTACCAAGACTCGTAAAACTAAGCCTCTATCTAAACTTTCTGATGTTTTTTCTGTAGAGGCAGCAATACTAGTGAGTGATTTTTTTTCTTCAAGCCAAACAAAAGAGTACCATTCATTTTTTCTACCGTTTTCCAAAATATTAAGTAACTCTGGCATTAAAGTACGAATCTCTTTCAAGTGCGATGGAAATTGGATTCTTGATTTTTTCATAATTATTCTCCTACAACTTTAACGCCTGATTTAATCAGCATATAATTAGGGCCGACATAACCCATATTAGGATGATATCCTCCACCAACTTCATTTATTTTGCATTCAATATTACTTAATTTAAAATTGCTTAAGTTTTCTTTGATATCTCCTGAAACAACTCCGCCCTTAATCATGCAATTAAATTTTCCATCTTTAAAAAGTTTACCCAACTTAATTTCACTACTCCAAGTAAGGGTGTTGGGATTAATAAGAAGAGAAGAAAATGAAATTATTTCGAGACACTCGTCAGTAGAGTTAATTAGTGGCTGGTGCCATTTAGCCAGCCCACTTAAGTTCAACGTGACTCAAA
>JAVHRK010000081.1:0-16654 GCA_036171615.1 Bacteriovoracaceae bacterium | reverse complement strand
GTCATGTCATCTTCAGGGCCTATGATTATTTTAACAATTCCTTCAATAATCCCAGGAGAACATGGTGTGCCTCTCATTTGATTTGGGAGTAGATCAGTTTCAATGATATTTATATCTTCAATAGGGAGGTGGTTATTATTCCAATAAACAGGACCGCGTGTATAAAATCGTGACGCAGGTTCAACGCTTTTAAAGTATTCGTATTCAGATTTTCTTAGTGAAATTATATTCCTTAAGTTTTGGATAGAATTTGTTCCTTCCATCGCACCTTTTAATTCTTCTAGTGAAAGATAGAAAATATCCTCTTTTTTATCGATGATATTAGCTTTGGTGAAATCGTCTCCCATTGCAAAAAACATTGATCTGACAACTCCATAAATTCTAGTTCTGCAAAAACGAGTATTTTCTCGGTTCATTACGGCCCTACGTGCATGACCTAGTGACCATTGATAAATGATTTTCCTTGTTCTCGAAATATTTTTGTCGAGTAATTGCTCTGCATTTTCACGAATAACTTTCTCCCTTTTTTCATATTCTGATAAATCTGTTTGACCGCTATTAATGAGATTTTTTAAAAAAACAAAAAATAGCGAAGGGTCTTGATGCATATCTTTTTGTTCAAGCTTCATTTCACTCATACAACGAAAGCCATATTGATCAATATAATCTAAAACCATTTGATAAAATTCTTGATGTGTCGACTGGTTAATGGCCTCTAGGCATAATTCGTTAGGAGTATTTAAAATAATATTTTTTAAAGATTCATTTTTTGAAACATAGGCAGAATAAATAATTAATTTTTTAGTTGGTTCAGCAGATTCAAGGTTTCCATTTCCTGCCAGAAGATCATTATGAAATGAATCTCCAAGTTGACCTAACCATTTGTGAGTTAATTTTTTGAATATTCCATAGTGAATCATACATAAATAATCATTTATAATAGGGGCATGCCATTTCCATAACATTTCACGTTCGAGTTGAAGGTAGTATTCATAGATTTGATCTGCCGACAAATTATTAAAATTAATTTTTCTAAATTTATTATAAATCTGGTGAAAATCTTTTAAGAAAGTATCTACTACCGATTGAATATTAAGATGAAAATAAAAGAACTTCACTCCTGTAATAAATTGTCGAAACTTTGCCCCAGATCCATTGTGAAATTCTGGTGGCTTTACTCGGTCTGCAATTTCTTCCTGTAAGGCCTCGTCAGTGCCCATCATTGTTTCCATAAATGTACGATTATACTTATAGCCAGGTAATATACTTGTAAGTTTATACCAATTTAAAAGATTATAATATATTCGACCATAAAATAGACCTAACATGTTTTTTAAAAAATAATCCATCTCTTTGATG
Source organism: Bacteriovoracaceae bacterium (assembly GCA_036171615.1). Lineage (GTDB taxonomy): Bacteria > Bdellovibrionota > Bacteriovoracia > Bacteriovoracales > Bacteriovoracaceae > Bacteriovorax. Next base: position 15,295 of record JAVHRK010000081.1, on the reverse strand, counting down.
CGGTCTTTTGGCACTAGCAGAATTTCACAAAATTGAACATATACTTGATGATAAACATAATGAGCAAAACCAAAAGTAAGAGGCATGGTATGTCCTCCGTAACTTTCAACAATATTTGAATTATCCCAGATATATAGAGTTCCGTTTAATGTTTCTGTTTTTGTAGTAACAGGCCTTGCTTGTAAAATATAAAGAATATCATCTTTGATTGCCCATTCTATATCCTGGGCACGGCCATAAAAGGCTTCAATCGTTTTTGATAAATTTAGAATCTTTAGTATTTCCGTTTCATCTAATGAATCTGCAGTGGATAACGGAGCAGGAACATTTGTTTTATCGACTATGGTTTTCTCTAATAATTTGGAAGTAGATTTATGAACAATATAAGTATCTGCATCTAATTGGCCAGATACTAAGCCTTCACCTACTCCATAAACGGAATTAATAAAGATTTGATCATTTTTTCCATTTATAGGGTTACAAGTAAAGACAACTCCACTTTTTACAGGATCGATCATTTCTTGCAGAATTACTGATACTAAAATATTTTTGGTCTCAATATTATTTATAGTTCGATAATGTAGGGATCTTTCAGAATAAGCCGATGCCCAGCACTCTTTGATGGCAAAAAGAGTTTTTTCAAAATTTGTGACATAGAGGATACTACTTAATTGTCCTGCAAATGAATGAAGTGCGCTATCTTCATCATGGGCCGATGAACGAACTGAAATTGAAGGTTGGTTTATGTAATTATATGCTTTAAGTATTTCACTTTCAATTTCGCTGGGAACCTTAGATTTTAAAATCAGGTCTAATATTTTTTCAGAAATCTCTCTTAGTGTGTACTTAGTTTCAATTAATAAGTTTTGGATAGTTTGGTCAATACCAGTTAATATTTTAAATTGTTCAAAATAAAATGGGGGAAGGGTGATAAACTGTGGAACATTAATATTCGCATTAGTGAGTAAATATAAGTTATGACCTTTCCCACCAGATACTTTTTTTGAAAAATAGGCAGTACTTTTTTTTGTAACAGTAAGATAGTTGCCGTTCATTTTGAATTCCTTACTTGGTCAGAAGTCCGATTATTAAAATTACATAAAAAAGCACAATATACACTGAACTCATTGCTCTATAATTCTTTGCGTGAGTCCTTTTGTTGGTATTAATATACCTTGCTGAAAAAAATAAAAGTAAAAGTAAAAGTAAACCTAATCCAATCATAATAGTCCAAGTTTGGAATGGTTCTATTTTAAAAGTAAAATACGTTGAAATTATTGCTTGTGAAAAGACAAGTAAGACGGCCAGTTTTCTTCCAAAGAGTGAAGAGTAAGTGTCAATATTCGTTCTTTCTTCAGTTGAGGCAAAAGTTTTTCTTCCAAATTCAAATATATTAAAGAGCATCCAATTCGAAAGTGCGAAGAATAAGAGATTTGTATCGGAAAAATTTTGCAAGAATGTTTTTTGATTTAGGTAACTAAAAATAGAGAAAGTTAATAATGAGGTTACTACAGTGTGAGAAACGGCGTAAGTAGTTAAATGTGGTCGAATAATGTCTTTAATAAAGAATTCTTTATACATAAGCAAAGAATATAAAATCGCTATTATTAAGGACGTTATTGCGTTTGCACCTTGAAAAGAAAAGCAAATTAGTTCAAGTAGGATACAGGTGCCAATACCCCAATACATGTCATTTAGTTTTAAAAGCCCTCTTGGTAATGGTCTGTGAGGATTTATAATGAGATCTAGTTCATAATCTTTTACTTCGTCATAAAGACGTAATTTAAAATAAAATAAAATTACTCCCAAGAGCAAAATTAATAATTTAATCGGAGGTATATATATAGGAAAAATTTCTTTAGTAAAAAGAATATGAACCATGACAAATAAAAGTATCATGATTAAATGCGAGAGTGGGTCAAATCGTTCTTTAATAAAAATAATCCACGATCTAAAATACATTATTTTATACCTAAAATTTTATTTCTTAAAATTGAATACTCAACTTTACTATGATGGCGTGGATCCATTGGAATATTGTCAGTATGGATAACGTCATCTATAATAAAATTATTTTTTTCTAAGATTCTTTTTATCTCTTTTTTGTATTTTTCTAGGTCTTGGCAGTTTTCTTTTGTTGTAAAAACAGCAATGACTTTCTCTCCTAGTTTTTTATCAGGGATACCTAAGAAAGCGGCCCTTTGGATAAAATCAAATTTCTTTAAGATAATTTCTGCTTTTACTGGAAAATACCATTCATTCTCTCTTTTGATTGCATTATGTACCCTTCCAACAATCCAAAGATTTTTATGATTATCTAAAAATCCCAAATCGCCTGTTCGATGCCAAACAACTCCATCTTGATCCTTAATCTTCGCTTTAAAAAATGCTTCTTTATTATTAAAATATTTTTCACAAACATGCTCTCCTGCGACAATGAGTTCTCCCGCCAATCCAGGAGCGGCAAGTAGTTGATCCCAGTCTTTCAAATGATTAATTGTAATAATCTCTTTATTTATTTTAATAAAACGATATTTTAACCCGCTATCAATGTGACCAACATTTACTCCATCTTCCACCATTTCAGGGTCTGCTGGCATTGGTTGATTTAGCATTTCATGGGCCTCGATCTCGGCCATTGGTTCGACTTCTGTTGATCCATACAGCACAAGTATTTTTGCCTTGGTAGCTACGCTTTTCATTCTTTTAACATCATCATAGGAAACAGGCGCACCACCAGTGACAACTCTTTTTAAGAAATCTAACTTGAGGTTATTTTCTTTACAGTAAGATGCCAAATGCTTAAAGAGTGAAGGAGAGAGTGTTGTGCAAGTAACACCGGTCGACTTCATTTGATTGTATAGTACCGCTGCATCTGTTACGGCAGGATTTCCTACATCAATAGCTGGAATAATGGTTTCAACACCGGCCGCGAGATTGTTTAATGAAAAAATTGGAAATACTGGTAGATCTTTATCTGTTATTTCATAAGGTAGATTTCTGTTCAGGGCATAATGTTGAGCTGCTAAAAAACGATGACTTCGATCTGCACCTTTTGGCGTTCCAGAGGATCCGGTAGTGAAAGTTATGAGTGCTGTATCTTCTTGTTCTACTTCAATTTCTTGATCGTATTTTTTTTCATCCATAAGAAGTTCAAGTCTTGCTGAATATTTAGAATCATCTGGAATCGGGCCTGCTACAATTTTAATTTTAATATTTTTTATTTCTTCTACTTCATCTAAATAAGCAAATGCCTTATGTGCAGAAATCATTGCGATTGGGGCCGCTACAACAGCGCTAGCGCCCATTTGATCTCTTCTTGCCCAAGAATCTAAAAATGTTGGAATAGCTCCCATTTTCTGGAGAGCAAACATTGAAGCGTACATTGGCAATGACATTGGTAAGAAAAGAATAACCCTATCTCCAAAACTGATACCTAGTTTTCGAAATTCATGTGTAAGAACACCTACTAAAAAATCAAGTTCTTGAACATTAACTGATTTTGTATTAAAGGGAGTATTGATATCACCATTCCATTTTTTTAATTCCTCAATTGGAACCCACGTTAGTATTTTTCTTTCAGGGAAATTACATAGATGCCTTTTTAAGAATGAAGCTACATTATTTCTAATGTCTTTACCTGGCAAATAGCCAATTTTGTCTGTGAGTGACTTTAATTTATTTGATAGAATTTCAGTATGGGTCCAGAGAAGTGCATGTCCAGCATCTTTAATACAAAAAGATTCAATATTAGAAAAATCTAATAAGGGTTTTATTTGTTTATTAAAATGAGAAGTTTTATCCTTTTCCCCATAGAGAACGTAAACGGGAGTTTTTCTTTTTTCTAAAATTCTTAAAGAATGAAAGACTTCATCTAGGCCATACTCTTTTTCAAGTATCGAATGTGCTAATCTATCAGGATTTAAATAACTGATTGAGTCTTCTCTATAAATTGTCGGTACTTCACTGGGATAAGCGGAAGTAATTAGCATATGTTCAATCTTTTTTGCACCAAATATCTTAAGAAGCGAGTTTCTAAGTGGCTTCGTTTTTATTACTTTTTTAAATAGGCATCCAGTTTTATTTTCTGGAAATAAAAAAGGAGAAATAAGGATTAATTGCTCTGTTAAATCATTTTTTGCAGCAGTAATTATAGCACTGACACAACCAAATGAATATCCAAGCTGAATGTGAGGTTTTGTAGTATTTGAGAGCTTACTTTCTACGCGGTCATAAAACTCAAAGTGAACTTCAGGCATTAGTAATTTTAAATGAAGGAAATCCCGATTACTTCCTGGTGAGCCGTGATGGGCCAGAATACATTTTGAATTCATAGTATCATTCCTTTTTTTATCATTTTTCTTATCTGTGAGAAATGAGGATTTTTAGTATAGATTATATTATTAGATTTATTTTCTTGCTCGATTGGTAATAATTTATTTGTGGAGATCGTTTTAAGGAGCCTACTCAGCTCTAGTCCCTCAACTTTTGAACTATTAAATATATGTTGTGAAAAGTTTTTTGATGAAGGTGAGTGTGGCCTAGTAACCTCTTTAGTCTTTAAAATTATTCCACTATCAATTTTTACTTCCATCTTGTGGATGCTGAAACCTGCGGGTCTTCCTTCATAAAGTGCATAGAGATCACACATGGTTCCTCTATAATCTGGTAAAATTCCATGATGAATATTTATACAACCTAGTGGTGGTGCCTTTAGAATTTTATTTTTATAAATATTTCTGGTTCTTGCGTTTACTATTAAATCAATTTTTTGATCATTAACAAGATTATAAAAACCCAATTCATTTGCATTTTTAAAATATGTTGTCTGAATTCCATATTTAGTGGCCAGCTTTTGATGATCACTAAAAATGGCAGTTAAAGAATTTTTAATGAGAGTAAGGCCAATTCTTTTGGCACCCAAAATAATTAATCCCAGCCCCTTAAATAGGAGTTTTGGGCCATTATTTTTTAAAATGATGAGATGAAACTCTAAGTCATGTGAATTGCTAAACAAGACATCTAAGAACTGATTATAGTTTTCTTTTACAAAGGTAACTTCACTGGTAACAATAGCTATTTTCATGGTGTATCTATTCTATACAGACTCTGTAATTTTTACAAAGGTAATAGCTATGAACACAGAAAGATCTAATATGTATTAATGCAAAATATATCAGTTTATTTTAACCACCGTGCTTCTCATTCTGCGCCTCATTGGCAGCATAAAATTAATAATGCTCTTTTTAGGAGTATTGTTGATTATAAAAGTCCGGATAGTCTCTTTGAATTAGAACAAGAATTATCAAATGATGTTGATAACTCTATAGATGCTATTCTTTCTATTGGTGGTGATGGAACCGCTCATAATATAATACAAAAACTAGCAGGTACTGAAATTGGACTTTTGCTAGTCCCAAACGGAACTGCCAACGATCTTGCCAATGGACTTGGATCTTCAACTAATATTAAGTCAATTACACAAACAATTAGAAATAATCGTAGAAAAAAGATTGATCTGATATCAGTGAATGGTGAATACATGGCCACAAATGGTGGATTAGGTTTTGCGGCTGAAGTTGCATTACAAATAAATGAATTAAGAGAAACTTATCCTAGTTTTAAAAATATTATGAAACTTTCAGGAAAAGGGATATATTCACTATTTTTAGCAAAAAAATTCTTAGCTAAAACAATAAATTCATACTGTTTTAAAATTGAATCAAAAGAGTATTCAGATACAATTGATTCATCTTTAATTCTAATAAATAATCAACCAGTATTAGCAAATACATTTGAAGTAGCACCTTTTACCGACCATAACGATGGTACTTTTAATGTCACAATTTTTAAACATTCAAATCGATTAGAACTCGTACAATGCTTGATTAAAATTATATTGGGTAATACTCCGCTCGAAGATGAAAATCTTATTACATTTGAAACTGATCGTTTAAATATTTCTTTACTAGATCAAAAAAATCTCTCATTCTTTGGTGATGGTGAAATTTTTAAATCGGCCAATAATTGGGAAATTATTATGCATCCTCAACATTTGTCAGTTTTTGATTGTAAGAAACATTAATGAAAATACTAATACTAGGTGGTACTGGATTCTTGGGTAAATTTCTTGTTAAAGAACTAACTGAGATTGCATCACATATCTATATTATTACACGAAATTCAAGTTCAACTACTTTTAAGAATTATTCGAATATTGAACTAGTAAGTGGTGATATTACTAATCCTGAAATATTCTATGATCTCGAACAAAAAAAGAAAATATTATCAGAGTGTACACTTGTTATACACGCTGCTGCTTTATATGATTTGCAGGCCAGCTATGAAGATCTCTATCAGCAAAATGTAATTGGAACACAAAATGTATTAAGATTATTAAAGCAAATGAATAAAATTGAATTATTTTATTATATTTCAAGTATTGCTGTAGCTAGTGAACAAAAAGAAATGACAAAAGAGAAAAGAATTGAAGACCGATCAGCTTTTCCTGATAATTATTCTAAAACAAAATATTTTGCCGAAAATTTAGTCAATGATTTTGCCACGAATGTAAAAGACTTACCTATTAGGATTATACGTCCAGGGATAATAGTAGGTGATTCAGTAAATGGTGAAATTGAAAAAGTAAGTGGACCATATTATTTCCTTGAGCTAATACAAAAAATTTCTAAATTTTTAAAATTAATTCCATCACTGCCCTTGGCCTTTAATCCCAAAACACTCTTAAATATTATACCCGTAGACCATGTGGCCCATTTTGTTTATCTACTTATTAAAAGAGATGATTCTAGTCGGGAATTAAAGTTTTATCATCTTGTGTCTGTTAATCCACCAACTATTCAAAACTTTATAGATGATATTGCTCTAGAATATGAATTAAAAACTAAGTTCTATCCAGTAAAGTCAAATATATTTATTCGCTCTGTCTTGCCACTTATTAAAATACCAAAAGAATTAATTCCATTTATGTTTTCACTAAATTCTTACGATATAAAGCTTACATTAAAAGAACTACCAGAACTTAAAGAAAGCACTTATGCTAATTTTAAGAATATTTTTTTTGTAAAGAATAAATGAAACATATAGTCTCTATTGCTTTTGCTCAAGATAATTCTCATTATGATGATGAAATTGAGTTCTTTGGTGAGAAATTTAGAATTACAGAACATTCAACTAATTTTGATATTTCTCTAACAGAATCACTTATTAAAAAATACGATGGTATTTGTGATGTAATATGCATTACTGGTTTGCCCCCTAAGTTTAAATTTAAAAAAAGTTTTTTTATACATCCTGATGCATATAAGCTTAAAACATCAGCTGAACACACACCTATAGTTGATGGACAAATTATTAAGGATGTTTATATTCCACAAGCTCTAAGAATGTTTTATTTAAAAAATAAAACATTCTTAACTGAAAAAAAAATAGCTTTTTATTCAGGAGCTTTGCAACACCAATTCGTAGAAGTTTTAGAAGATTTAGGCAATGAAATTATATTAGCAGATCCATTTTTCTTTATGAAATTGCCATTTACTCTTCATGGAGCAAAAAGTCTTAATAAATTTTTAAAGGCACTCACTCCTGTTTTATCTAGAATGAAATTGAAAAAATCTAATGTTCCTAACTTCAGCAGTATTCATCAAAAAACTAATCATGTATTAAGCGAATTTTTTTCATCAGATATTTTTGTAAGTAACGAGGCACACCTAGGTTTTATGGATCTAAGTCATTTGAAAAACAAAACTCTAATTCTTGATTTATTGAGTACTGAGTTTGAAAAACAATTAAAAGAAATTGGCGTAAAGGAAGTTCTTGTTTGCCTACCTCAGCTGACTTTGCATTTAAAAATTAATTATGCGATTTTAGAAGGCATCCTTCTTTTGCAAAAAGGTATAAGCGAAGTCGTAAAAGAAGATGATGTTATTAAAATGGTTGACCGATTAAAGTTAGCACCAGAGATAATTTCAATTAATAAAGACTTAGATGAAATTATTACCTTTGCATTTATTATTCATCCACTAAGTCGTAAACATCTTTTTAAACACCCAATACTAAAATATATAAAAGACTATTCCGCTCCATTTGAAAAAATTACGGAAGAAGTTATTTCTCATTTTCCAGGGGCCTTTTATGGTAAAATTGATAATATTGTAAGTGAAAAAAATGGCCAACGAGTTAGCGGACTTATTTATATGGTACCGCAAACTCCAAAGAAATTAATGGAAGCAAATGCAGATGTCATATATAAAAATATTTTAAAAATTTGTGAAACTGCCCGAGTTAGAGGTGCTAAAATTATTGGTCTTGGAGCTTATACTAAAATTGTTGGAGATGCAGGTGTAACAATTGCTCGACTCAGTCCTATTCCTGTTACAACAGGAAATTCTCTTTCTGCTGCAACTACTTTATGGGCCGCTAAATTGGCAATTGAATCTTTGGGATTTGTTAAGAAAAATCAAGATGGACATTTTTTAGGAAAAGTTATGATTGTGGGAGCGACAGGAAGTATTGGCGCTGTTTCAGCAAAAGTACTTGCGTTTAGTTGGGAAGAAATAATTTTAATAGCTCCACGGGCCTATAAATTAATTGAGTTAAAGGAAGAAATTTTAAAAATTAATCCATTAGTTAAAATTCAGATCTCAACTGATGCCGATAATTTTTCTCATGAAGCAGATTTGATTATTACAACCACATCAGGTCAAGGAAAAACTATTTTAGACATTATGAAAGTAAAGCCAGGTTCTGTCATTTGTGATGTTTCTAGACCCTTTGATATAACTTCAAGTGATGCTGTTAAGCGACCTGATATTATGGTTATTGCAAGCGGAGAGGTTGAACTGCCTGGTGAAATAAAAATGAAAATTGATATTGGGCTTGAAGGAAACCTTGTTTATGCATGCTTAGCTGAAACTGCTATTCTTGCGATGGAGGGTAAGTTTGAATCTTTTACTCTCTCTAGAAATATAAACTTTGAAAAAGTTTTAGAGATTGATCGTTTGGCCCACGAACATGGTGTGAGACTCTCTGAAATTATGGGACATAATGGTGTTATTACCGAACAAGAGTTTGATCTATGTCGAAAACATGCGATTAAAAATGGGGCAACATCGAATGAGTAATGAATATTTCAAAGGTCTTAATTATACTTTAGGAAATGAAGATTCATCAGTAGAAATTGAGTTAGTTAAAATATTTAATTCAAAAAAAATATTTTCTATTTGTGGCTCTGGCGGAAGATCCCTTCCTTTGCTTACAAAGGATGCCGACTATCTAACCCTTTCAGATCTTTCTATTCACCAACTTTTCCTAGCTGAATTAAGATTAGCTACTTATCTTCAATTAAGCTTCTTAGATTTTTCTAAGTTTTGGGGTTATTTTCCTTATGATGATCAAGATAATCGAAGTCTAAGAGAAAAAATATTCAGGACATTAGTTTTAAGTGATGATTGTAAAGATTTCTTTTTTCATGTTTTTGACGAATTAAATTTTTCATCACCTCTCTATACTGGAAAATGGGAGAGAACTTTTAAAATATTAGCAAGAATTAATAAGCTCTTGTTAGGAGCTGATTTTGATAAAATTATGCATTTTGATAATTTAGACGAACAGAGAAAATATTACTTAACTAAATTTCCGTTGAAAAGATGGAAGCTTGTGATCTTTTTACTTGGGAATAAAAGTCTATTTAACGCTCTTTTGTACAAAGGAGATTTTATAGAGAAAAATTCTCCTCTCTCTCATTTTGATTATTACTTTAAGTCTTATGACCGTTTATTTAAGAATAATCTTGCTTCTAAAAGTTTTTTCTTAAATTTATGTTTTTATGGCCGTATTAATTCTTTTAATGGGGTTCCGGTTGAAGCATGCCTTGAAACTTTTGATCGTATTCAAAGTTATCATGCTAAAATCTATTATATCAATGAAGATTTTGTAAGCTATCTTTCAAAAAATGATAAGAAGTATGACTTCCTCTCACTTAGTGATGTCCCGTCATATTTTAAAGGTGATATTGAGCAAAACTTTCTTCAGAAAATTAAACCGTCATTAGAAAGAAATGCTATTATTATAGTTCGTTATTATCTAAGAAAATCTGCCTGTGATTTGACAGGATTTGAAGATATAAGTAAAAAATTTACAAAATTATTTGACCAAGAAAAAGTCCAGATGTATGACATTTGTGTCTATCAATATAAAGGAGAATAAAATGCAATCACTAACAAATAGTAAATTAATTGAAGCACTTAATTGGAGATATGCAGTTAAAAAATTTGATCCAAGTAAAACGATTGATGAATCAACTTGGAAAACAATAGAGGATGCACTTGTTCTTACTCCTTCTTCATATGGCCTTCAACCTTGGAAGTTTATTGTTGTTACTGACAAGGCCGTTATGCAGAAATTAACATTTGCCTCATGGGGACAAAAACAAATTGAAGAATGCTCACATTTAGTGGTTATTGCTGCAAAAGAAAAAATGGATGAAGAACACGTAAATCATTACGTAAAGTCAATCATCGATCAAAGAGGTGTTGATCCTCTTGAGCTTGAAGGCCTAAGAAAGATGATGATGAGTGATATTGTGAATGGACCAAGATCGGAAGTTGCTTTCGAATGGGCCGCACGACAGGCCTATATTGCCCTTGGTAACCTTTTAACTGTAACTGCAGTACTAGGTCTTGATACTTGCCCAATGGAAGGTATTAATCCAGCTAAGTATGATGATATTATTGGATTATCAGGAACAGGTTTTAAAACAGTAGTAGCTTGTCCGGTTGGTTATAGATCCGTTGATGATAAATATTCGAAGGTTAAAAAAATTAGATTTCCAAATAATGAGATGATTCAGAAAATTTAGTTGTTCAACGCATAGTTTTAAATTATGATGTTTAATATTTTTTTAAACTATGTGAAGGCAATATATTATGTTGTTTGATAAAGTTAAACACTTTCTAATTGGAAACCCACTTACAATTGATAAATTAGAAGAAGAGCAAATTCCAAAATGGAAGGCCTTAGCAGTACTTTCTTCAGATGCACTTTCTTCTGTTGCCTACGCAACAGAGGAAGTTCTCATTCCCTTGTCAGTTTTTGCAGTGGCGGCCGTTGCTTGGTCAATACCTATGGCAATTGGCGTTTCAGTACTCTTATTAATTATTACATTGTCTTATCAACAAACCATTTCGGCCTATCCCCATGGTGGTGGGGCCTATACAGTGGCCAAAGAAAATTTAGGCGAAAATGCTGGGTTAATTGCTGGAGCTGCTTTATTAATAGATTATATTCTTACTGTTTCTGTATCCGTCTCTGCTGGGGTTGAAAATATTGGTTCTGCTTTTCATTTTGTTAGTTCTCATAATGTAATTATCTGTATTCTTATTATTCTTTTTATAATGGTTTTAAACCTCAGAGGGATTAGAGAATCATCAAATATTTTTTCTTATCCAACTTATTTTTTTATAGCTTCAATTGTCATTATGTTAGTTGTTGGTGCTTATAAATTTTTATTTGGGATTGTTCCTCAAATCGCTCCGGTTATGCATGAAGTATATCCCGAAGTTCCACTTTTTTTACTTTTAAAAGCATTTGCATCTGGTTGTTCTGCTTTAACTGGAATTGAAGCGATTTCTAATGGAGTTCCAATATTTAAAAAACCTTCTCAACAAAATGCTAAAACAACTATGGTTTGGATGTCTCTGATATTAGGGGTCTTCTTTCTTGGGATTACACTTTTAGCTCACCTTTTAGGAGTTGTTCCTCATGCAGGAGAGACAGTAATGTCTCAACTTTCAAAAGCAGTTTTTGGACATAATATTCTTTATTATATTACTCAAGTAGCTATAGCTCTTATTTTATTACTGGCCGCCAATACAAGCTATGCAGATTTTCCTAGATTGTCTTCAATGTTATCAAAAGATAAATTTTTACCGAGGCAATTGGCCAGCGTTGGGGATAGACTTGTTTTTTCAAACGGTATAATGGGATTAACTTTTGCTGCTTGTGTTTTGATTGTTCTTTTTAATGGTTCAACCCATTTGTTAATTCCTCTTTATGCTGTAGGTGTATTTTTATCGTTTACTCTTTCACAAACTGGAATGATTCTTCACCACTATCGTCTTAAAGAGGCACATTGGAAAAGAGGTTTAGTAATTAATTCCATAGGTGCGATGACTACTTTTGTTGTTTTAATTGTTATTACCGCAACAAAATTTATGCATGGAGCTTGGGTCGTTGTTTTATTAATTCCGACTGTCGTTTTTGTTTTTAAACAAATCAAACTGCATTACTTATCAGTTGGACGTCAATTATCTCGTGATTCTTATCATCAAGAAATTAATTTAGCTGAAAAAAAATACACAGCAATTGTACCTATTTCTGGTATTCATCCAGGAGTAGTTATGGCCGTGCAATATGCATTAACTATATCTGATGACGTTAGAGTCTGCTATGTTAATACTGATAAAGTTGCAACTGAACGACTCTGTAAGGTCTGGGAAAAGTGGTCTCAGGGTCTTCCGCTTAAAATTTTAGAATCTCCATATCGATCCGTATTAGGCCCTTTATTAGAATATATCGACGAAGTTCATATAGAGTCTGGAAAGGATATGATCTCTGTTGTCGTTCCAGAGTTTATTACAAAAAAGTGGTATCATCAATTTTTACACAATCAAATGACTTTAGTATTACGTACTGCTTTAAGGCTTAAAGCTGGAAAAGTTGTCACTTCAATTAGATATTATTTATAAAAATAATTATATCATTTGCAGTCTTCTTACAGTCATTTCTTCTTTTGCTTGTTGGATAATTTTTTCTGGAACTTGTTTTAAGTTTTTGGCCATACCTATAAATTTTAAAGAGAGTATTAACCATTTTGTTGGATCATATTGATACCAGCGAATTCCATTTCGAAAGTCAGTTGGAAATAGATGATGATAATTATGGTATCCCTCTCCATATGTAAAAAAGGCCAATATAAAGCTATCACGGGCAGTATTGTCTTCAGTGTATGGGCGACTTCCTACTACATGACATAAAGAATTTATAAAAAATGTACAATGATGAACAAATACTAATCTAAATAGTCCCGATATTGCGAGACCTCCCAAAGCAGAGCCTGCAAAATATCCAAGAAGAGTAGGCAGAAGTAACCCTGAAGAAATCGCAATGAGAAAATAATATTTATGCTGCCATAATATTAATTTGTCAGTTGATAAATCTTTTGGAAAGTGATTGGCACTATCTGGATCTTCTTTATAAAATATCCACCCAATATGAGCATAGAAAAATCCTTTATTTATATTATATGGATCTTGTTCATGATCAACATGGCGATGGTGAATACGATGATCACTAGACCACTTTAGTGCTGAATTTTGAAAAGCTCCGGCACCAAAAATAAGAAAGATTAATTTAACAAATGTATTTGTTTGATATGTTCGGTGTGAAAATAATCGATGATAGCCTGCTGTAATTGATATGCCTGTAATAAGATAAAAAAAGACGAGCAAGGCAACTTGGCCCAAATTTATGCTATTATTAAAAAAATAAATGGCCGTCAGTATAATTGCAAAAAGTGGTGTTAAAGTGAGAAATAAGATATTTACCCAATCATATTGTTTTTTCATAAGCATCCCCTTAGTTCTATTATGATCTAATTGGGGCCTAATAAATGTAAAACAATTGTCAAAATAACAGGGGAGTTATTCTATCTGAGAAAATCCTCTAATTCCAAGGATGTTTCGCTTTTTTCATCTCTATATTTAACAATAATGGCGCATTGAAGAGTTAGTCCTAGTTCAGATGCCCACGTATTATCTGCTTTTACTGGTCTATTACCGGGAACAACGATGGCATTCTCAGGTATTGGCTCACCTTTTTCTAGCATTCTTTGATTTACGATATCATAAACAGGGATACCTTTTGAAAGGATAACTCCAGGAGCGATTACCGCTCTTCGTTTAACTTGAATTCCTTCTACAATAATGGCACCGGCACCGATAAAGGCATCGTCTTCAATAATAACAGGAGAAGCTCCAATAGGCTCAAGAACCCCACCTATTTGAACTGCCGTTGAAAGATGCACTCGTTTTCCAATTTGTGCACATGAGCCTATAAGCACGTGTGAATCGACCATCGTTCCTTCATCAACAAATGCACCAACGTTGATGTAACTCGGCGGCATTATAATTACACCTTTTGCAATAAAGCTCCCACGTCTAACCGACGTTCCCCCTGGAACAAGACGAACACCTCGTTCGACAGTAAATTTTTGAGGCATAAGATTGTGCTTATCTACAAAACCATTTTCTTCTTTTAAATACCCTGCTTTAAAAGCATCTAAAATAAATTGTTTTATTTCTGTATTAGCTATCCATTTACCATTTATATAATTTGCCGAACGAACAGTTCCTGCTTCTAAATCATTTAGTACTTGTTCCCAATTCATATATTTTCCTTATACCAATTTTTAATTTTTATATCGGCATCAATAAGAGCTGAGTTATCAGATAAATCTAAATGATGAAGTGGCGCTCTCATCACTTTAGTTTTAATTTTCTTTTGGTTGAATAAAAGATTTTTTACGGGAACTGGATTTGCTGCAATAAAAAGGGTGTCACAAGCATCTTTCCATAAAAGAGCACTAGATGCAGAAAGTGTTTGAGATAAAGCTTGTTTTACATAGAGATGAGTTTCTTTTGGCCACGTATTAGAAGCAACAGAGACTAATCCTACGCAATTATGAACTCTAAATTCTGGAACAAGGCCATCATCACCACTATAGATACGAGTTTTAGGGTTCATTTCTCCATAAGTTTTAAAATCATCGACTGAACCTGAAGCTTCTTTTATGGCCCAAAAGTTTTTATGATTGGCCAAATTCTTAACTGTATTGAAATTTAACTTTACTCCCGTTCGAGAGGGAACATTGTAAAGCATGCAAGGTTTTGTTGCTACATCCATCAAGCTTTTAAACCAATTGGTTTGTCCATGCTCGCCGGGCTTTGCATAGAGAGGAGTAACTAAAAGATATGCATCAAGGGGCATCGTCTCTAAGTAGGTTAAATATTCTTTTGTTTCTTCTAAATTATATCCACCTAAACCAGTCATTATAGGCACAGATAACTTTAACTTCATTGTAAGTTCTAATATCTTTTTCATTTCTGAGCGATTTAAATTAAGGGCCTCGCCAGTAGAGCCTAAAACAACGATACCATTTTGAGCTGCTTCTTGTTCCTTTAAAAGTTTTTCTAAAGATTCATAATCAACAGATGAA
>JAVHRK010000080.1:5027-16824 GCA_036171615.1 Bacteriovoracaceae bacterium | reverse complement strand
TTGGCTTAGATGGGATTGCATATTTGAATTCGTCTGGCCCTGACAACTGACACGCTCCCTTATAAGCTTGTAAATGGCGCTCTAGCCACCAAACTGTTTCGGCATCTAAATGGTTGGTTGGTTCATCTAGCAAGAGAATATCGGGTTCCTGTAGTAATAATCGGCAAAGAGCAACTCGTCGTTTTTCTCCACCCGATAAGACTCCACATTTTTGATCAGCAGGGGGACAATTTAGCGAGCTCATGGCCAAATCTAGGCGAGAATCAAGATCCCAAGCATTGCAGGCATCAAGTTTGTCTTGTAAGTCAGCTTGTTTTGTATAAAGCTTGTCCATTTCAGAATCTGATAATGGTTCACCAAATTTTGCGTTAACTTCATCGAATTCACGGAGCAAATCGACTGTTGCTTGTGCTCCTTCGGAAACAATCTCTCGGACAGTTTTTTCTGAATCTAGTTGTGGATCTTGCTCTAGATAACCAACACTATAGCCTTTGGCCAAAGTTGTTTCACCTAGATGATCGGTATCTAGTCCGGCCATTATTTTTAAAAGTGTAGATTTACCAGAACCATTAAGACCCAGGACCCCAATCTTTGCTCCGTAATAATAAGATAGCCGAATATCTTTTAAAATATGCTTTTGTTTATAAACTTTTCCGACTTTGTTCATATTATAAATAATTTGTTTATCATTGACGTAAGACATGAAACTCCCTTGTGCTGTTTTTAATTAAAATACCTAAAATATTCTCATTGTTCCATGAAAAATTTAAAAATTGCGGCCAGATACAGAAAATAAGCGGGTAAAAAAAGTAACGCCATAATAATAAACTTTAGTATTTCTATTTTTTTTATAAAATCAGTGAACTGCTCATCTTGGGAGTACCATAGCTCTTTAATCAATTCCTCAGCTTCATCCTTAGGAGAAACCCCTGAAGTCTTCCAACGCTCTACGGAATAAATTATTCGTCTTGAAAGTGAGGTGAATAATTTACTTGAGACCAGTACACCGCTCATTATTTTTGATTCAAGCAGAATTTCTTTAATTGGCAGACGCACTTCAACTAAGGAGCTAAATAGATATAATTCAGAGAAAGCAGAAGCAAATGGACCAAAGTTATACTTTTTCATATAGGAAGTTGCCACATTAAGTGCGATAAACCCAAATAATTGCAATGCGAGCATACTTAAGCCAAGAAATAAATCCAATTTAATTTCTACTAATTGCTGTGAAAAAAAGACGAAGCCCCATGTTGCAAAAGCAATGACTAGAAATTGGAAATTCCCAGCTATGACAACCTTAGAAACCTTTTTTTCAAACTGTATGTCGCGTTGAACACCAATACGCAGCTCTGGAATTAATTTTCGTATAGAAATGCCTTCTTGTCTGTTGGCCTTTAGAAGTTTGAGCAATAAATTGGTATAAAATTTAAACTGCGGTATAGATTTTGATTGGTTAATATTTCCACATGCCAAACTACCTTCGAACTCACTAAGTGATAATAAAAGATTATTCCCAGAAGAAGTTAAAGATGAAAAGGACAATTTAGACTTTAGATTTTTGATTTGACTAATAAATCGCTCGATCCTCTTTAGACAAAAAGAATAAAAAGCGTCTGGCAACAATAAAAAGACCATAAGAAAAAAAGTATATTCACTAAATTTTAACAACATAAATAAATCTCCTCATAATATCTCTTTACCTAAGCAAGAATGAGACCCTTTCGTTGACGATTTGAGCATTTTTTGAAATTATAGGTGAATATGAATCAAATACATCAAAATAAAAATATTACCCATATTCCCAAATCCGCATTTACTCAGCTTAATAATGAGAAAATTTTATTTCTGAAAAATCGTATTCAAAGACTTGGCGATATTTGCCAAGACCTAAATCCCTATCTTGAAATTTCTCCCGAACTAAAAGATCGATTATATGAATTTAATATTTTAGAATTATCTGACCCATTTAAAATTACCAATACTCTCCTAATGCTTTTAGAAGATTCAATTGATGAATTACATACACTCGCTCCGTTGGATGATTCAGAAAAGCTAAATGAAATCTTATAATCTTTCACAATTGCCACGAGTGGCACTACATCCTGAAACAATTAAACATATAAAACTTGGCCATCCTTGGGTTACAGAAGATTCTTATACAAAGAAATTTCCGGCCAATTCATTTTTCTTACTGGGAATTAATGCCAATACTAAAAAAGATGTTGGTATTTTTCTGAATGATCCTAAACATAAAAATATAAAAGCAAGATTTTGGAGTGAACTTCCTGTCCAATTAGAATTTGAAGAGGAACTTGCACAACGAATTGATGCTGCAATTGAAAAAAGATTTAAGTTGCAACTCTCCAATCAACGAGAGAACTATCTGCTCATAAACGCCGAGAATGATTTTCTACCCGGATTATTAGTATTGCTACTAAAAGAGCAAATCCTTGTCCAATACTATGCCCTTTATTGGAAAAATCTTGAATCAGAAATTATTCCTCTGATAAAAAAGTCATTTAAGAACTATTTTTCGGAAATAAACCTGAAAAATATCTGGATACAAGAGCGAAATTTTGAACAAAAGAAATCAATAGTTTCAACTGAAGTATCCACTTGCTCAGAATTCGAGCTACAAGAATATAATGTTAATTATAAAATTAAAATAAATGAAAATTATGATTATGGACTTTATTCAGATATGAGTGCCATTCGAAAACAAATGCTGCCATTTTTTTCTGACGCCAAAAAAGTTCTTAATTTATTTTGTTATACCGGAGCATTTTCACTATTTGCGCTTTCAAAAGGTGCGACAGAAGTAATCTCAGTTGATTTATCTGCTAAATATTTATCTTGGTTAGAAGAAAATCTGGCCATAAATCCTCAATTAAAAAAAGAATCACATTTCTGTATGAATCTCGCTTCAGAAAAGGCACTCTTAAAATTAAAAAGTGAAAACAAAAAATTTGATATGATCATTTGTGATCCTCCAAGCGCCTCAAGTGATGGTGATAAACTTTCAAATGCTTTTAAGTCCTATGAACAATTATTGCCGATGATGCTTGATGTACTAGAACCATCTGGAAAGATTTTTGCTTTTTTAAATACTCACCAGATATCTTGGAATAAATTTGAAGAAAAACTAAAACAAATTATAAGTTCAACTGACTATAAGGACAATGTCCTTCCTGGAAAACGATTTAAATTAAGCGAAGACTATCTGCCGATTAAGGGATTTTACGAAGGTGATTACTTAAAAGGCATAATGATTGAATTTAAAAAAGGAAAAATATGAATTGGACTATTTTATTACCGATAGGACTTGGGGTTATTGGAATTCTTCAAGGTGCAATTAATCGACAAGTATCTACCTATATCGGTGTTGCACAGGCCACACTCATCACTAACGTAGTCACCGTTTTTCTTTGTATGGCGCTCTATATTTATACTAAAAACTTTGCAGAGACCATGCCTTCAATTTTTCAGATTAAAGCACCACTTACAACTTATAAATGGTGGTTTATCTTTCCGCCAATCTTTGGAGTTCTAATAGTTGCTGGTATGCCTTATGCTATTTTTGAATTAGGAGCTGTCAAAGTAACTGTTGGATTAATAGCTGCACAAATGGTTACCAGTGTGCTTTGGGATATCTATGTAGAAGACATAAATCTTAATTTAATGAAGATTGCAGGAATTGTATTCGCTTTTATCAGCGTATTTTTCATCACTCTATCAAAGCAACAATAAACTAATCCTTTACAAGACGAGTACGCCAAGCTCGAATATCTGGTGCTAGGTAATCATATTTCATTGCAGATAATGTATATGAAGAAAATTCATAATCAGTTGTATGAGTTAAGCATTCTGTAGGGCAAACGGTAGTACAAAGACCACAGTAACAACAAAGTGCTGTATCAATAGTATATTGTTTAAGATCAAGTCTGATAGCTGTCCCATCTTTTGTTTTAATTTTCTCTGCATCAGCTGGTCTTTTTACACTGGCGATATAAATACAATCTACAGGACAAACAGCTGCACATTGTAAGCAAGAAATACAATTCTGAGCATCGTTAAATAATCGTGAGCGTGAGTTTTCAGGTAACTCCTCTCTGACTTCTGGATATTCAATCGTGACAGGTTTGACATCCCAAACGTATTTAAACGTAATTCCCATTCCGATAACCGTTGTTCTTACACCGTTATAAACATTCTTAAACCATTGTGTGAATGTTAAGTCTGGAGTTACTGGTTTTTTTAATTGTATAGTTTGCATATTTTTTTTCCTATATTACTTCTATCTATCTACTTCACCCAACACAATATCAATTGAACCAATGGTTGCAACTAAATCGGCAATCATTTGTCCAGGAGCTATTGCTGGTAAAGCCGAAATATGTGTAAAACATGAAGACTTAACTTTTAGTCTATAAGGTTTTTTTCCACCATCAGAAATTAAATGATATCCAAGCTCGCCTCTTGGACATTCTGTTCTTAAGTAAATTTCACCTGCTGGAACTTTAATTATTTTTGGAACTTTTCCAATAATTGGACCTGCTTCTATTCCATCTAGGCACTGTCTAACTATTTTTATTGATTCAAACATTTCAAGAACTCGTACATGGTAACGATCCCAACAGTCTCCAACAGTACCTTTCTCTCCAACACCAACTGGAATATTAAATTCAAATTTTTCGTAAATAGAATATGGGCGATCTTTTCTTAAATCCCACTTTACACCTGATCCACGAAGCACAGGACCAGTCACACCATAGGCGAAAGCATTCTCTTTAGATATCACACCGACATTGGCAGTTCTTCCAATAAAAATTTGATTTTCTCCAACCAGGGAATGATATTTTTTCAATGACTCTTCAAATGTATCAAGAAAAGTTTTTGTACGATTTAATTGTGCATCTGTAATATCGTTCCAAACGCCACCAATCCAAATATAATTATAGAGAAGACGTGCTCCTGATAACTCTTCAAATAATCGCAAAATATCTTCGCGATCTTGGAATGCATATAGGAATGGTGAGAATGCTCCAAGGTCGATAGCATAGGTTCCAAAAAACATTAAATGAGATGCAATTCTTTGAAGTTCACTTACTATTACTCGAATATATTGTGCTCTAGCTGGCACCTCAGTTCCAAGCATCTTTTCAACTGCTAAGGCATAACCTAATTCCATATTCATTGCAGCAAGATAATCCATACGATCAACGAACGGAATAACTTGTCTAAAATCTAAATTCTCACAATGTTTTTCAAAACAACGGTGAAGATATCCCAAGTGTGGAATAGCATCGACCACGATTTCAGAATCGGTTTTAATTTCTACTCTTAAAACTCCGTGAGTGGCCGGATGCTGTGGCCCCATATTCAATGTAAGGAGATCAGATTTTAAAATTTCTTGATCGCCTAAAATTATTTTATGATTATCTTCGAGTGTATGAGTCGACATTACTCACCTTCCTTTACTTCAGTGGTATCAGCAGCATCTTTCCAACTTGAAGATACTAATTTGGGATTCCCTAATTCTTCTTTTAATTTTTTTGCAAACATATGATCGGCAGTATTGATTTTATGAGCAGGATTAATAACCATTCCATTATAAACTTCCGCAACAACATAATCTTTGCGGAGAGGAAATCCAGACCAATCATCCGGACAAAGTATACGACGTAAGTCAGGATGTCCTGAAAATTTTATTCCATACATATCGTAACATTCACGTTCTTGAAAATTAGCTGCAACCCAAACTGAAACAACAGATTGAATTTCTGCTGACTCTCTTGGAAGTTTAACTTTTATGATTACTTCTAAATTTTTAATATAGCTTGCAAGGATATAACTAACTTCCATTCTGTCTGGATAGTCAGCACCTGTTATCACTTGCAAAACATTAAATTGAAAATCGTTAGATTTTTTTAACAACTCACATACAGCAAGAATTGAAGAGGCTTCAACAGTAATAAATGAATCCCCAACTGTTGCTTCCGTTAAAACGGCATTACAACCTGATACTTCTGCATTTAAAACTTTTATAATTTGATTATGCATTTTTCACCCATCTGTCTCTAAGCAATCTTTCATTGGCGATTTTCTTTTGAAGAGTCATAATTCCTTCAATTAAAGCTTCTGGTCTTGGCGGACAACCTGGAACGTAAACATCTACAGGTACAATTTCATCCACGCCTTTTAAAACGTGATAACCGTGTTGCCAATAAGGGCCACCTTTATTTGCACATGACCCCATCGAAATTACATATCGAGGTTCAGGCATTTGTTCATAGAGAGTTTGAATTCTAGTGGCCATTTTTAATGTGACTGTTCCAGCAACAATCATTAAATCGGCCCGACGAGGAGTTGCCATAAAGGCACCACAACCAAATCTTTCCAGGTCATATTTAGCTGCCCCTGTCGCCATCATTTCAATCGCACAACAAGCGAGACCAAAAGTCATAGGCCACAAAGAATTTTTGCGTCCCCAGTTTAAAAAATCATCAACTTTCATCAAAACAACACTGTCTTGCATTTTTGCTCCAAATTATCACAATTATTCAATAAATTTACCGACAGGGTGAGTTTTAGTCAACTGCTTGGCGTGAATTGCTGACAACGAACTTTGAAATCTTCGAACATCGTTTTATAAGCGGTAGATGCGGGAGCTCGATTGGTTTTATTTTGCATTAACGTAAGACGATTTTGATCGTTATGACAGACCCTATCCATAATATTAGTATACTCTTTTACTGCAGCAACCGGATAAGGCAAACTCCAGGCAGATGAGATAAAAACGGCCTGTTCAGAGCTTACATAAGGTAAATCTGACTGATTTAATGAAAATTTCTGAAAATCTTTTTCTAAATTCTCGAAATGTGAACCTACTTTATAAAATTCAAGCATGCCTTTGTGTTTTGAAAGCATACCTGTTTTATGATCTAAAACCTTTGAACAACTAGATCTATTTTCTAATTGACTTGGATACAGCTCAGATAAAACTTTGCACTCAACCATATACGCATCGACTTCCCCACCACGACCTTCTACCGTTTTTTGTATAAAATCTTTTAATTGAAAATGATGGTTATAGGGATTAAATGCATCTCTGTAGGTAAAGTGAGTGAGTTCATGTGCAAAATCTAACATTGCATCTAGAGTTTTTAAATGGCGATTGATAAAAACTCTAGACTTTGTTTCGTACATTACTTCAGATGGATTAGATGCAGAGAAGCGTCTCACCAAGGTTGTATCAGTTAAAGAGCCATCACCGCTAGAAATTACATCAAAAAGTGTCTGTCCCTTTTGAGCAGCTTTCTCCGTGGCCCTGTCTAATATATTTTTTCCGGCGGTACTTTTTCGGAGTGCAACCATAAGTCTTTTGAAATTTTCTTCTTCCGTTTTATTAAGATTAAACCAAGGAGCATCTATTGCAATATCTTCGTCAACTTCAATCATTTTTACTTCTCCACTCCAGATAGCTTGAGCAAAAAGTAATGAAATAAATGTTAGAAAAATAATATCTTTCCTCATAGATTTTCTTCTCGGCGCTTTAACAAAAAGCTAGAGAAAAAAATCTACAGAAGACTAAAATGGTATGGTTTTAAAATATTCTAAAATTATACATCGAAACTGGGCGATCATTTGGTACTTCTACGATACCAATAATTTTTTCAACAGTGTTAGTACCTGATGTTTTCAGAACGCTAATATTATATTTTCCTGGAAGTAAACTGAGAGACCCCATACGAAAAGAATTGGGCAATGTGGACCAGTATCGAAGATCTGCTGCTTCAGATTCTTGAATTCCTTTATTGGCCATTGAATAAGTAACAGAAGCAAGAGTCATCGCAAAAAAGTCACCACTTTTAACTTGTGATTTATAAATTTGATATGCCGCTAAAACAGCTGCTGCTTGTTTTGCAGCAACTCTTATACCCGTCCGAGTAATATTACTTGCCTTACTATCTTCAAGCGTAAAAAAGGCTAATTCAGACAATGGATTGATAACCGCTAGTTTAATTCTAGCAACATCTTTACCGCTAGAATCTTTTACAATTACCTCTTCGGTATCAGCAACTGGTCTAAATTCAATTTGGGGTAATTCAAAATAAATTCGCGGAACACCTGCAACAGGCATTGAAAGTAATCGCAATGCAAATGACATTGTTTCTGCAGCGGCGGCACCCACAAAAACAGGCAGTGGATAATCAAATTTATTGGCCGTTTTAGGTGCAATAATATTATCTTCTATTAAAAAATAAACATTATCTTTTTTATTTTTTGAAAGCGTATCAATTCTTTCATCGAGATATTGTATCAATCTTTTGGCCTGTTCTGTATCTTTTACAAATTTTTCCTTAACCTCTTTCTCATTCATTGTAGAAAAATCTTTAAAGTTTTTTTCAAACTGTTTATAATTTTCATTATAAGTTGCGTACAGATTGAAATTTCGAAATAATAAAACTTTTCCAGCTTTATAAAGATTAAGGGCAATATTCCGATCATCTACAGATCCAATTTGTTCATGGATAAAACCACCAAAAACTTTTGCCAATAAATCATCTTTATAAGTTGCGACTCCCCCTTGAGTAGATCGATAGTTTTCAAGAAGTGAATTCCATTCCAGTAAAACACTTCTAGATGCAATTAGATGGAAATGTTTTTCTTTTTGATCGAGAATTTTACTGGGTACTTTATCGTGGGCCTCATATATACCAATTTGAGAAAGTAAATAATGATTAAGTACTTGATAAAATCGAATCATCGATCTTTCATACTTCTCTCCATAATAATTATCAAGGTTGTCATTTAAAATAGTTGAAGTAACTTTTTTAGAAAGACTAATAGTAAATAATCGATCACTTAATTCCTGAGCAGCTTCAAAAGTTTTCAGGGATTGATAGTAATCATGATTTAAATTTTGAAGAGTACCAAGTTCTACCAGTTTTAAAAGTTTAGATCTTTCTTCTGGATAGAACTTGTCACTTTTCACTAATTTAATACTACTTTCAAGATCACCAATTTTAACAAACTCAGTGAGTTGTTCTGTTTCTTTTCTTCCAGAGCTAGCGCATCCTATAAGCAGGATGGAAATTAGGGAGTAAAAAAAGAGTTTTCTCACTAGCAGCACTGACTACCAGCCTGTACTTTTTTGGTCAGAAAATTTTTCAGATTTTGCTCTAGCGCGCATCACTTCTTCACCAGATTCAATATTAGTCATTCTTAAATTAACCGAATATTGTTTTATCGTTTTTCCATCTCTAGACTCTGGCGCCATAAGTACACTTCCGAAAATTAAAACATCCGCTCCTGAAGCTTTACCAATTTTTTTAACTTGCTTAGGATCAACCATCCCGTCATTTTGATATTGAATTTCTTTTAAAATTTTATTTCTTGCATCAGCATCAATCAACGTAAAATCACCTGCTGAAGAAAATTCATTTAATAACTCATCATTCATATCTGCAATTGGAAAATAAGGCTCAGAAGTTTCATTCTGAACTTCAGCAATAAATACCTTTGGTTTATTTTTTGCTCTGGCCAAATATTGTTGAAATCCTTTATGAGCACTCATTTGTTTCAGGATTGCTTTAACTGCATCTTCTGTATCACGTGCTACCCACTTATCGGTAATTTTCAACGCCAAAGTATCGCCCTCATCTTTAGTTACTCTCTTGGCTTGAAACGAGCTACAACTTGCTGCAAGCATTGATATTACAATAATAAAAATAGCTGTTTTAAATTTCATAAAATTCTCCTTTCGTTTATTCAATATTAAGGTCATTGATTTTTTCTTTTAAATCATTTGTTATTTCTTTTATTGCACCTTCAAGTGCATGTTGATAGTTTCTTCCAGTGCTACTAGATTCAAGATTAAGATGACTTGTTTCAATTTTTTTATTATTAGATACAGTAATTTTCAAAACAACTTTATATTTTTTAAATCCGCGAACATTTATATATTGCTTTTCACTTATTACTTTTCCAGTAATAAAATGAGTTGCTCCAGAATTTACAACTACTCCAGTTACAACTGTATATCCCAGATCACTAAAGTATTTAATAGTCTCGGCTTCTAAAGGCTTAGGTTCATGTTCATCAAAATGAATATGCAAAGTGACGCCTTTTAAGGCTTCTTTATTAGATTTTAAGATCAATTCACTTGAAATTGGTGAGGGAATTTCAGTACCAATTAAAAATAAATAAGTTTGATTAAGTGCTTGTCTCTTGGCAAATAACCTTTGTAAATTAGTTTTTTCGACAGAGTCTTTGTCATCATAAATAATTTTAATCTCAGTATCGAGGCCAGTAATTTTAAGTTTTAAATTTTCACCGGCCTGTCGTTTATTCAAGTTAGCGAGCACGTAGAATCCATCATTTTGCTCGTACACTTTATTAATCTGAACACCTTCAAGCACGCCTTGCGTTTCTTCTTTAATAACTTCTTGAAAGTCTTCATTGCTTTGAGTACTTCCCGCCGACAAATTACTTTCAAATTTTGAAGATATATTGGTACTAAACACTTTTAAAAGCTCTACTTTAGAATTCCTAATTGCTTCATCACGACTTATTCCAAAACCAACAGTACAAAGTTCAGAATTTTTTCTACAGCCTAAATCTGAATTATTAATCCATAAAGGTTTGTCAGCAGCCTGTGCATTGGATACTGACAAAGATAAAAAGAATGAAATTAATATAATTAATTTAATACTTATTCTGCCTTTTCTTCATCGGAATTTGCCTGAGACTCTAATTCAGTAAATTTATTTCCCACCTCTTTCAGTATTTTTTCAGTTTTTTTCTTCACTTCCGGATTTTTTACACCACTTAAAAGTTTATCTGAAGATTTTTTAATTGCTGTCTCTAGTTGTTTTTTATCCATTTTTACAAGTGAATAACAATAAAATTTTGTTTTATCTTCAGGTGCACCAAGTTTTTCTTGATATTTTCTTTTCTCCCAATATGTTTTTGAAACTTGAGTTCCTACTAAAAATGATTCTGCATCCTGTGCTAATTGCTCTTGCATATATTCTGATACTTTTTCATCACCACCACCTTGAGTTGCTTCAGAATATGAATTTTTCATAAACTGAGCAATTTCAGAAGCAATACGTGCGGTGGCCCTTACTTCAGATGATTTAATACATAAACGTTGATCTGTATGCGAGGCTTCGCTAATAAAATATCTATTTTTTGATCTTTCGTCTTCTGAATCAATTTGCGAAGGATGTTTAACCCAAGTTGGTGTTGAGGCATCCGAAAAATCTAGAACTTCATAATCTTTTTTGGCAGTTCGTGCGGGCTCAAGAGGCTCAATAATTTCTGCATCGGCTTTGGGTTTAGATGATCCACATGAAGATAAACCCAAGAGTGTAACTAACATAGTTAAACACAATACACTTTTTTTCATTTTCTACTCCTCATTTTTGCAGCGATAAGCTACACCACTAAATTTTATTTCTTTTCCATTTCTAACTGTTTCTTCAATCGCCAATGTATCACCATTTAATTCGCGAACTTTATTTTGAGCTTCAAGTAAGGCGAGCGCTTCCACACCGTCTTTATTTTCGGTGGCAATCTTGGCAAGCGGAATACATTTGGAACTTATTTTTTTATAATCTACTGAAGTAATTTTTTGCTGAATATTTGAACAAGAAAAAATAGTACTTAAAACGATGAGAAATATAATTTTAAACTTCATAACCACCTACTTATTAATATCATATTTTTTTATTGTGAAATCATAGTTTAATTTTGGTTGAGTTTGAAATTAATTCTCTAAAAATCGACCGAT
>JAVHRK010000080.1:0-5017 GCA_036171615.1 Bacteriovoracaceae bacterium | reverse complement strand
CCCGAGCTTAACGGTTGGGAATTGGCGTATTGCTTGATAATAATCAGTTACAATATCGTAATAATTAACCGATACATATGGAAACGATAAACAATTTAAAAGGAGATAATAATAGATTTTGACAGTGCAATTAGGGCCCATACAGAATGGAAAATGAAACTTTCTTTTTATTTAAGAAAACCAGATGGATCATTAAAGGCCAATGATGTTCAAGTTGATAACAAGTGTCCACTTGGACAATGGATTCATGGAGAAGGTACAAAATGGTTAACTTTACCTGAATATGCAATTTTAAAAAGTGAGCATGCAAAATTCCATATCTGTGCAGCAAGTATTATTAGAAAAGCTGATTCTGGTGCATCTACTGAAGAAGAAACTGCTCTTGGAGCAAAAAGTGAGTTCGCTACTACTTCATCAAGTGTTGTATCTGCAATCATGAAAATGAAATTAAAGGCAGTATAATTGAAACTTTAAAAATAGCTAGTATTGAACAAAGTGAAGACAAAAAAGAACAAACCATAAAATTGGAGTAATTATATGTACTCCAATTTTTTGTACACTTTGATGAATTTTTTGAAATACTTCAGAAGTATGAATTAGAATAAGAATAACCCAAGCAGAAAATAAATAGTAAGCGGGAAAGACATAGCGAGCAGCATGTCGACTGTTGACACTAAAGACTAGTAAAAAACAAAAGGCTGACAAAAGAAAACAAAGAGATAAATGAGATTTAATAAACTTATCTAGTCTCATTTTGTTTTTAAAAAAATTCCAAAAGAAAATTAAGCTCCATGGTAATGCATAGACTAAGTAATGCCAAAAATAATAATAAAAATTATATAACTTAAGAGTTAGAAATGAATATTTTGAAGTGTATGGTAACTGCCTGCTTTCAATTTGAATTTTCCAAAAGCCTAAAATAAAATGTACACCAGTTAACTTGAAAAAAATTTTATCAAATAAATAGGCCGATATTACAATAAATAATATACTTAAAAAGATCGTACTTAAAAATCTAAGATAATATTTTTTTCTATTTGTGCTAAAAAAATATCCAATTGATGTCAGCATAATTCCAAAAATAAAAAATGGCCCCTTAATCCATAAAAGCATAACAGAAGCAATAATGGATGTGAAAATCCATAGTTTTGAACTTGTAAGTTTTAGTCCAGACAAAATGGCCAGAAAAGCAAAAAACATAATTCCTAGCTCATGATTGGCCCTCAGGTTATATGAAAATGCCATTGGAGTAAGCAGGATAGAATAATAGAGAACAGATGCAATCTCTTCTGAGATAAATTGTTTGGCGATTTCTACTAATAAAAAAATTGAAAGGACTTGAAAAAGCATTCCCAATAGATGAAGAGACTGCTCGGGAGGAATACCTAACTTGCTGACGATAACTCCCATTATTAAGTGACCGGGAAATAAATCTAAATTATAAGAAGCAGGATCAAAGCCCCAAAAATTCTCACCCCATTTCGGTGTAATAATATTTGACCAACTTTGATCATGATATCTAACGACTAGGTCTGTATAATATTTTGAATCATTACTAGTCGATGTAAAATGGCTATTTACAAGGATTAAACCTGCAAGTAAGAAAAATAACGTCCAAATAATTTTTAAATAATTAAAACTCTTTAGCAATTTTGTAATCTTTCTTAATATAGGTTCCAAATATTAAATCCCAAAGTGGAGATGAAATACCAAACATCATATTGTTATGTACGTGGTGAACTAAATGTACTCTACGCAAATATTTACCAATTTTTGACTTAGGTTTTCCGTGATGAGTAAAATAGTGAATTCCATCGTAGCAAAGATATCCAATCAGAAATCCACTAAAAAATATCTTTAAGAACTGAGCGGGTATTGTAATTGAAAACATTCCGTAGAGGATACTCAAATACATAATTGCAGGCAAAACTGGCATTACACCTCTTAATGGATCAAAAGGATCATCATGGTGATTTCCGTGCATGCTGTATACTAATTGCTTACCCCATTGAGTATCAGGGCTCCAGTGAAATGGAAAACGATGGATGAGATATTCAGCAAGGCTCCAGAATAATATTCCTGAAATGATTAAACTTAAATTTGTGGTGAGACTTAAATGGTATTGAGAATTACCTACGTAAATTAAAAATAAAATAATAGGCGGCCAAAATTTAAAAATTGTTTGCCAACGAACGAGTGTAAAGCTTTCTAGAAAATCACTTTTAAAAATACGCATTCTTTCAGGGCGTTCTTCTGTAATAAGTCTTCTTTCTTCTTCTTTAGGAGAGAGTGGTTGAAAATTGAGAGGTTTTGAAAAATCTTTTTGTTTTTCAGCATGTTTCATGGATACTCCAATGCACTAATTGAACGACTATTCATTTACCAATATTTTGTGCCTTCGGGAAGCCAAAAAATAACAACAAAAAGAAATAAAGGGAGCTACTAAAACGTCTACAACATAGTGAATTTTCTGTAATAAAACTGCAATTGCAACTGCGAAGGTTAAAGAAAAAAAGAACCATTTCCACTTTTTGGGTACAGATAAACTTAAAAGAAACAACGACGCAGTATGTCCAGAGAAGAATAGATCTTTTGTAAGTGTCTTGCTACTACCAAAAAATTGAACAAATGGGTCTTGTAAAGGAATCATGCCGATTGGTGGGTCTAGTGGCATAGCAAACATAAAAATCATACGAATGAGAACCATTAAAGCATAGGCCTCAAAAAGTATTACAAGCTCTGTAGGAAAATAAATGAGTATTATAAGAGCAAAAATAATTGCACCGTAGATCATGATAAATATTGGCCAGGTTAAATTAATCGCCGAGAATGCATTCAAAAAAGGGTCTGAGAGCATAACACCATTTCTCAGCTCGACAAATTGTACAAACTGAGAAAAACAAATCATCGTTATAATAAGGATGAAAAATGAAACTAAAAACTCAACTCGGAATTTTTTATATTCAAAAGCCTCTTGCCAAATAATTATTAATTTATTCATAAATTTTTATCAAACATCACTGCCACTTGTGCGCCACCAGAGCTAATATTAACTTTATAACTTTTACTGGTTGCTCTTGTTAAAAATCCCCCAACTTCAAAATGATTAAACTTACCTTTACTCCAATCATATTGGACAAAAACACCCAAATCACAAATCGCTGTTTTGGGTTGACTTAAAATTCCATGAATATCTATACTGTTTAATTTAACTCTATTTTGAATGACCCATTCATGATATTTCCTAGGTGATATTTTTTTTAACTGAAGAAGTAAATCTCTATCCATAAAAACTTGTTCACCACCAAATCCATCAACATGCTTCAAAACAAATTTCTCATGATCATTAATTACTTTGGGAAGATTGCCTGTAAGCATCTCAGCTCCAAGAATAGTTTGCTCTAAACATCTAGAATTTCCTAAAAGTTTTTGACGAAGTGATTTATCAGCTAAAACGGTTAAAATACTTTTGGTAGCAATCAGCCCTGTTAAAAATGGTCCATAATGAGGAACCTTTTGTTTTACTAATTTTGAATAAATTTTTTGATCTTGAATATAATCATCAATGGTAAGTGCAATACTCACCATATAAGCTTCTGGATGCCAATCACGTATTTGTATTTTACCATTTTTAATATTAATTTTTTGATGAATAAGTGCAGGAAATTCATCTAGGTCGACATCCAGATTATACTGAGAAGGCGTAACAAGTCGAAGATCATATTTTTTATCTTTAACTTTTCGTAATAAACATTCTTCATCCCAATTATATGAATCTGGTTGAAATCGAGCAAGACTTTTGCCAAGTCTATTCATGTTTTTTATTTCTGCATCAGATGTATCAAGGGCAAAACATTGCTTTCTAAGATTAGGCATTAATGAGAAAAGTGTATCTTGAATAAATAGCATCCTTGAGAGTCCATCAAATCCAATTTCATTTATTTCTAATAGTTTTGGAGGATTTGTTTTAACTGGATCTCCAACAATCGCCATATCAAATCTGAAACTCCCTACTAATCTATCTGGACGATGCTTTATTACTTTCAACTCGTTAATTAGAGCGTGGTGCGCTTTAACCTAATAAATACCAAAATTTAAATTATTTTCGGTCATGGCCTGTTCAAAACAAAAAAAAGCTCCTAGAATTTGTTTGCTTAGAACTATTCAAAGGAGCTTTTTCAATGTCGTTAGACATCTCAGGAATAAAATATCTTATACAGGACAAATTGAAAATAGAAATTTCAATTCCAAAGCTTCACCCAATGATAATTTTAGCAAAAAATGTCCCTTGGGATCAAATGCTGGATCTAGTTGAACCTGATTTATATGAAAATCGCAAGCGAAGCGGAAGAAAATTAAATATTAGACTTCATCTGGGTGCCTTTATTTTGCAATCGCAGTACAAATGGACAGATCGCGCATTGGAAGACATGATAAAATTTCATGGGCCAACATTGATATTCTGTGGTTTGCAGAATTCTTCGCAAGGCCTTGATCATTGCCAGTATACGAGATTTAGAAACAGAATCAGTGAAGATACAGCCAAAAAACTTTCCACCATTATTATTCAAAATGCAGAGTCACACGGTTTTACTGATTCCACATTTATGGATTTTGATTCGACTGTACAAGAGGCAAATATTTGCTACCCCTCAGATATATCGATGATGAGAAAAATTGCACAAAAAAGTGAAAAACTAATCAAGTTTTTAGCCAATGAAGGTTCAAGCAAAGCTAAGGAGATACTTTCAAAAATAGATTACCGTAAAATGGGCAAAGATATTAAGGGGTATTTTTTTACCGCTCGCGGGGAAAAAGGAAAGATTGAAAAGAAAAAACTACTCAGGAAAATTGAAGCAAGTATAAATGATGTCATCAAACAAACAGCGTCTCTATCAGAGTCGGTTCGCTATTACGGGCTCCCTTGGAATTTAAAAAAAGATTGGGAAGACGTGACAATAAAAGGGTAAATCGTCTACATTTCACGCATATTAAAATCTAATATTTCCTAGTAAAT
>JAVHRK010000079.1:0-49019 GCA_036171615.1 Bacteriovoracaceae bacterium | reverse complement strand
TAGAATTTGTTCTTGAAAGCACTTTCCTTGAGTAACAACTTGAGAACCATCCACCACAAAACTCTGACCATCAAAAAGTATATCATCCTCAGCACCTACTCGATTGATATATGCAAATGGTGCCTTTAATTGGTTTGAGATAGACAGTGCCCTCTCAACTCTTTCTTGTGCTTTTTTCAGATGAAATGGACTGGCCGATAAATTAATAACTAAATCAAGAGGTGTATTTAGTTTCAATAAGTCCAAAATAGGGTCTGTTTTGTGAAGGTGTGAAAACCACATATCTTCACATATTAATAATCCAATTTTTTTGTCGTCCAGGGTAAATATGGTCGATTGTGAACCAGCGGTAAAATATTTTTTTTCTTCGTAGATGTCATAGTTAGGTAATAATTGTTTGGTATAGATAACTTCAAGTTTTTTGCCTGGCACCAATAAGTAAATAACATTAAAAATTTCCGATGGTAGTTGAAATTCATCAAAATTATACTTTATTCCTCCCATGAGAATTGCGGCAGGTGTTTGAGCTTTAAGTTGTCTTTCACTCCAAATATTAAGGTCATCTAAAAAGATTTGATACTCATCGATAAAACTTTTTTGAAGAATTAAATCTTGAAGAGGGTAACCAGTCAGAAAAAGTTCAGGAAAGAGGTGTAAGCCTGTGCAATTACCCTTTAGAAAGTGCGAAGTCAGATAGCTAAAAATGCCCTCAAAGTCTCCTATTTCATGGTGTGTCTGGTGAAGATTTATTTGCATCTATGTATCGTAAGAGATAAATTTACTTCATGTCAAAAAAAGTTTTAGTAATAGGTGCTGGCCTTGCTGGTTCAGAAGCAGCGTGGTTTTTAGCAGAACGTGGAATTAATGTTATTTTAGCTGAGGGGAAATCTCTTCACTTAAATCCAGCACAGAAAATTAAAACCTGTGCTGAGTTGGTTTGTACAAACTCACTAAAATCCAACTCACCAGATTCTGCACATGGCATGTTAAAACATGAAATGCGTGCATTTGGATCTTTAGTTTTAGAAATTGCAGCTCTGACGGCCGTTCCTGCTGGGGATGCCTTAGCAGTTGATCGTGATTTATTTTCAGCTAAAATTACCGAAAAATTAAAGTCACACCCTCTTATTCAATTTATTGATCGAGAAATAAGTAATCCTTTTGATACAAAAATTGAATTTAATGCTGATTATGTTATTTGTGCTTCAGGGCCTTTGACAACTTCGCCATTAGAAAAGTGGATTCAGGAAAATATTTCAGGGGACGATTTCTATTTTTATGATGCTATTGCCCCAGTTGTAGATGCAGATACTCTCGATTATTCAAAATTATACTTTAAGGATCGACATAAAATAACTGCCGAAGGTGAAGAAGTCGTTGCAGATTACTTAAACTCGCACATGAATCAAGACCAATACGAAAAATTTATTCATGAACTGGTTAATGCTGAAAAAACACCTCCTCAAAACTTTGAAGATTATAAATTTTTTGAATCATGTCTTCCAATTGATACCATGGCCGAAAGGGGAGTTGAGACGGCTCGATTTTCCTGTATGAAGCCTATAGGTCTAGAACTTCCTGATGGTTCTATGCCATATGCATGTGTACAGCTACGAAAAGAAAACTTACTTGGCTCTGCTTATAACCTTGTTGGTTTTCAAACTCGACTGACGTATAAAGAACAAATTCGAGTTTTTCAAATGATTCCCGGATTGGAAAATGCAAGCTTTATTCATTTAGGTTCAGTTCATAGAAATTCCTTTTTAAATGCTAGAACATTATTGAATCCAGATTTATCAACTAAAAAATATAATGATTTTTATTTTGCGGGACAATTAACTGGAGTTGAAGGTTATACCGAAAGTGCTTCTATGGGGATTTATACCGCCTTACAAATTTTTAGACGGATTAATAATTTAGATTCAGTTACTTTTCCAATTGAAACAGCAATGGGCAGCTTGGTCAATTACATCATGACCGCGCCAAAGCCTGTACCTTCCAATATAAATTTAGGCTTAATGCCTGGAGTGATTTTTACTAAAGAGCAAAGAAAGCGTCGCAAAGAAAAAAAGAAAATAAAAAAAGAAATTGTTTCAACTCGTGCTAGGGAAGTCTTTGATCAATTTTATAAGGATAATTTGTGTTAGGAATTCTTTTTGTTATTTTAGCAGGGCTTTTATGGGCCATAGATACGTTAATTCGTTATCCGCTTCTAGGACAAGGGATATCTCCTGGCCGCATCGTTTTTACTGAACATCTCTTTTTAGCGATGATATTTCTTCCGATGATCTTCAAATCATATAAAGAAGTTTGGGAAACAAAAATTTCCTCTTTCATCTATTTTTTTATAATCGGAGTTGGTGGATCTGCTATTGGGACTTTAGCTTTCACTAAGGCCTTTAGCTTAATCAATCCATCTCTCGTCATTCTATTGCAAAAGTTGCAACCAATTATATCAATTTCCCTTGCCACCATTATATTAGGTGAGAAAATTAAAAAAGAATTTATTCCTTGGGCATTGCTTTGTTTAATTGGAGGATTTCTTATTTCATCTCAAGATATTTTACCAGGTCTTTCACATTTTGACTTTTCAATGTCTGCTTTCTCAGACAAATCACTTCAAGGTTATTTATTAACCTTGGTTGCAGTTGTTTGTTGGGCCGCTTCAACTGTCTTTGGTAAAAAACTCTCGATGCAAGGTTTTGATGAAATCAAAATAATGGGCGGGCGTTTTGTTTTTGGTTTTCTATTTATGTCTTTTTATGTTTATTCAAATCGCAGTGATATCACTTTTGATTATAATCCCGTCATTTGGGGAAAAATATTAGTCATGGTGCTCTTGGCCGGACTGGCCGGAATGTATTTTTATTACCGTGGATTAAAACTTATTAGTGCTCATGTCTGTGCACTCGCGGAAATGTTTTTTCCACTAAGTGCTGTTGCCATAAATTGGATTTTCCTAGGAACTAAATTAACCATGATACAAATGATAGGTGCAGGACTTCTAATGATAGGTTCGGCCGTTATACAATTGAAACACTATTAGTAGGGAGAGAAAAGTGGAAGGAAAAGTATTTATAGTTGCGGGAGCTGCAGGATTTGTCCCTTCAACATTATGTGAATTCTACCTAAACCAAGGTGCTCGAATTATCGGTCTTGATAACTTTATTACAGGATCACAATCAAATATTGATTTGCTTTCTCGTTATAAAAACTTTGAATTTTATGAATGCAATATAATTGAAAAACTTCCTTCATTTAAGGATTTGAAAATTGACTACATTATGTCTATGGCCTCACCAGCTTCACCAATCGATTTTGCCTTAATACCAATTGAAATTATGAGAGTTAACTCTGAAGGAACGTTAAAACTTTTAGAATTAGCAAAAGAAAAATCAGCACGATTTTTAGAAGCTTCAACTTCTGAAGTTTATGGAGATCCGGAAATACATCCTCAAACTGAAGATTATGTAGGCCACGTCAACCCCATTGGACCTCGTTCTTGTTATGATGAATCTAAACGTTTTGCAGAAGCTATGACTATGAGTTTTCATAATAGATACCAAGTAGATACTAGAATTGTTCGTATTTTTAATACCTATGGGCCAAGAATGCGTCCCAACGATGGCAGAGTAATTCCTAATTTTATCACTCAAGCAATGAAAGGTGATGATTTAACAGTTTATGGAGATGGCTCACAAACAAGATCATTCTGTTATTCAACTGATCTTGTGAATGCAATTGATGCTGTTCTAAAGGGCAATGATCACACACCTATTAATTGTGGTAATCCGGATGAATATACAGTTAAAGAAACAGCTGAACTTATTATTAAAATTTTAGGTAGTAAATCTATTATTAAATATTTACCTTTACCGAAAGATGATCCTAAAAGACGCCGCCCTAATATATCAAAGCTTCAAGGAATCTCGAGCTACAAACCCCTTGTCAGTTTTGAAGATGGTATTAAGCAAACAGCTACTTATTTTAGTGAGCTTCATAAATAAATTATGAAAATAGCAATTACATGTGATTATTTATTAGAGCGAAATTATTATACTGAAATCATTGAAATTGTGTGTGAACTCATTCCTGATGCAAAAATATACACATTCGCCCATCGAGAAAATGCCATACTAGGCAGAATTGAACAAAGATCTATTCAGTCCACAATTTTATCTAAAACTATTTTAACTGAAAAAAAATTTCATTTAATTCCAACTTATAAACTGCCTCTAATCGCTAGAAATGTCTTTGTTGCTTGTAAATATGATTTAATTATTAATATTTCAAAAGGTCTGTCTCAAGGATTCGAGCGATGTAAAGAGACTAAGCAATTAACTTTTTTGATAGAGTGGAGCTTAGAAAAAAACTTTAAGAAAAATTTTTTTCAAAAGTTTTTCTTTTCCTATCTAAATCAGTTTGCTAGACAAAATTTGAATAACTCTGATTTTTTATGGGTTGCTAATGAAAGTATGCTTAAGGATTTTCCTCAGGCCGAACTTGTTGAACCGCCATTTAAAATGACAGATTATGCACTTTTTCCTAAGGACATGTTTCCACATCACTTTTACTTAATAGATACTTCTGAACTAATTTTTGAATTTGCGCAAAAACTTGTGAATATGTTTGAAGCAGAAAATATGCCATTTCAATTTATAGGTGTCGATACACATTTAAAAGATTTAGTTTTCCACTCCACAAACAATCATTTTTTTGGCGTGAAATGTTCAGGAGAACATGCTCCTGTTTTAGCTTCTTGCAAAGCTTATATTTCATTTGATCAAAGACTATTTCCCAAAATGGCCTTGGCGTGTTTAGCAACAGGTAGACCAGTCGTGCTTCATGAGTACCAGAAACAATGGGTGAATGGGGTAGGAACTTATTTTTTTAATGATCAATCTATAGATGAGCTCACAAGTGTTTTAAAAAAATTAAATTCATCAATTAATACATTGGAAGGCGAAAAATTACGAGCGCAGGTTAATCGTTTTCATGAGACAAAATTTAAAAGTAAATTAAAAAAATTTATAGATGCTCACACTATTTAGTCGGGGATTAGAACCTTTTGCCTTTGATCAGTTATATTAACAAATAATGCTAAACTTATTTAAGCTTTAGTTCTCTATTCAGGAGTCCCGCATGCGTTTATTCTTTATGATTTTTTTAAGTTTATTAATCTTTTCATCATGCCAAAATATGAAATCGACAGACAGAGCTCCATCATCAGATACCAATGTCGTTTATTACGGATTGGTTAATGTAGATTTAGGACTTTTTAAAGAGTGGACGCAAGGTTTAATCTTTGGTGAATCAAGTAATGATATAAAAATTGATAAAACAGTAAGTGATTTAATTCTAGATAGTTTTAAAACCTCAAAAGATACTAATCAATTTTTAGCAAGTGTAATTGGGTTAGGACTTCATAAGCACTATTCTAGTTTTGAATCTTACAGAAAGTTAACCGAAGGACTATATTCCGTTCGTAAAATAATTAGAAGTAATGAAGCTTTTCAACCTCTTTATAGAAGAGAGGCCATGCTTGCCATTAGTGTTTTAGCGGAAGAAGTGCTCTATGCAAGTTATAATCTTTTTCCACAGAAAAAAATTGTTCGTTTTGATTATGCCAATATTAATTTAGGTCAATGTGCAGGTGCCTCAAGTTCATTAAATAATGTTTCACTATGCTCAGGTGATGTCATTGTTTCTAAAGGGGACGCAGCATCTAGTAGTTTTATCGCTCGAATAGCAGATTACCCAGGGAATTTTTCTCATTCAGTTATTCCTTATATTGACTCTAAATCAAATATTTTGATGATCGAGGCAGATATTGATGACGGGGTAAAATTGCGATCTCCGGCCAAAGATTATATTAATAGTAAAAAATCTAAATTATTTATCTATCGTAGTAAAAATCCCAAAACAGTTAAGGCCGCTAAAGTTGCTTCACAAAAAATGTACGATTTAATTTTTTCGTTAGTTGCTGGTAAAGATCCAACAACAACTACTAGTATTGAATATGATTTTTCTATGAATGCTGACGATTCTCAAAAAATGTTTTGTAGTGAAATTGCTTATTATTCATATGCTCAAAATCCAATTGCCGCCTTAGATAATCCTTACCCAAAAAAATACTGGAGCCAGGTTGCGGATTCTAGTCGGAGAGATTTTTTATCTAAGTTTTTAGATTCTGCCTTATCATTTCCAGCACCTTCGGATATTGATATGAATCCCAACTATGAAGTCGTTGGAATGCAATTTGATACTAGTAAACTATCAAATGACCGCATGATGGTTGCTTTAATAGATACTGTATTTCTTGTATTAAACGATAATAAAGAAGAAATAAATATTTCATTAAATTCACTTGGTAAACTTGGTACTCAGATTGCCACTAGTGAAGAAATTACAAAAAATTTAAAACAATTTGAGTTAACAGGAATTAAAATACCTGCAGAACTATACGAAAAGGTTAAAACAATTCCTCGAAATATAAGTTACAAACAATTAATATTTTTTAGCTTTTTAAATGATATGTTGGCACCTAAAGTTTTAGGCCCGCTTGCAATGTATCAGGCATCTCTATTGCAAAAAGGACAAGTCTTAGATATTGGCACAATGAGAAGTCTTATCTATGCACAGGTAAATACAGAAATGGATAATTTTTTTAATATTGGAAAACATACAATAAAATAATATTATTTTTGACTATTCTCGATACAAGAAAATAATTCGTCCATATTTTTGCGTGTTGAATTTTGAAGTGGCCCAAAGTGATTATAGGCCCTTCCGGCAAAAAAATGTGGAGACACACATCGCTCTTCTGGGGACTTTAATTTTCCATTTATTAAATTACTTGGGTGTGTGGCACTTGATTTAGTTGTATTAACCTGGATCGAAAACGTTTCAATTAATTTATGTACACCACAGAACGCATTAAAGCTTTGAAGCGAGCTTCCTACTACTTTTATTAAATCAGTTTGCGATCCTTTTAGGGGAAGTTGGCAAGAAGCAGAGTTTGCATAGATTTTATTCCAGGCCCGCATACAGGGTTGAATATTATTTTGCCACGATGGTGTAAATTGAAAAATTCCTATATTCAATCTTGATTCTGCGGGTTGAGCAGTATCTTCATAAAACTCAACTCCCGCAGGCTTCCTATAGTTTAGTGAGGAGTATTTTTTAGCGACATTTTGTGATGTATTACTATCAGCGGAAGGTAGCGATTCGATATATGCCAAACAAGTAAACATTCTATTCCAGTGGTCCAGTAAATCTCGTTTTGCATTTACATTTCCACTAAGTGATTCAGCTCTAAGATCATTAGCTGTCTTGGCAAATTTATTGAGCTTTTCAATTACTAGTTGGGAGGGGACTCTTTGTGAACCTAAAGTGCTTGCAAGAGTTTTAGAGGTTACTTCACATAATGGATGACGAATTAAGTTAGTAGGAAAGAGAAATTCATCATTACTATTTACACCATAACTGTTTCCAATGACTCCTACCATAGAGGGAATATCTTCAAACATTTTGGCAACATAAAAACTTATTTGATCAGAAAAATGATCGTTAATATCAGCTGAAATTATACATTTATCTGCTTTATCCTCATTTACTGAATTTCTTATTTTAGTTAATTCATATTGATTGTGTAATTCATCAACTATTGGAGCAATTGTTTGTGCACTATCTAGATATTCACGAACATCAAGTGCTGGTCCCAAGTCAATTGTGGGTAGAGGAATTGGTTGACTAGGCGAAGGTATTGGTGTTGGTGTTGGTCTTTTAGAACCCATTGCAAATGAAGAGTTAATTACTATGAAGTTTATTATAATAAAAAGAACGAAATATCTCATTACTTCCTAACGGAAGATTATAAGAATTCATGAGATTTATTATGGACATTTTTCAGGAAAAATTGCGAAGAAATTCAATCGTACGGGGTTCTTTAGGGTTAGAAAATATTTGTTCTGGAGTTCCTTCCTCAACTATTTTCCCATGATCCATAAAAATAATTCGATCAGCTACTTCTCTAGCAAAATTCATTTCATGCGTAACAATGGCCATACTCATTCCTGAATCGGCAAGATTACGCATAACTGTTAATACTTCACCCACAAGTTCAGGATCAAGTGCTGATGTTGCTTCATCAAATAGCATTAGCTTTGGTTGCATACAAAGGGCCCTGGCAATAGCAACTCTTTGTTGTTGCCCCCCAGACAGTGAGTGTGGAAAAGCTGCAATTTTATCTAGTAGATTCACTTTTGCTAAAATTTCATGCGCATTTTTTTCTGCTAAATCTTTTTTTATTTTTAAAACATTGATCGGGGCAATTATCAGATTTTGCAGAACAGTTAAGTGGGGAAAAAGATTAAAACTTTGAAAGACCATACCAATTTCTTTACTTGTATTAGTTAGTTGTTTACCCTCAAAGAATATTTCACCAGCAGTAGGAGTTTCTAAAAAATTTAAACATCGAAGCATTGTTGATTTTCCAGAACCAGATGGGCCAATAATGCAAACAACTTCACCGGTATTTATGGTAGTAGAGATGCCTCTCAAGACTTCATTTTGTTTAAAAGATTTTTTTAAATTTTTTATTTCAATGATCATAGCGATACTTTTTTTCCAATCTAGATGCTGTAAAACTTAAAATAAGAACTATCATTAAATAACCCAACGCTGCCCAAATATAAACTTCCCAGGGGCGTAAATACTTAGCACCAATTCTTTGTGTCACAAAAAGTAATTCACCAAGTGAAATAACTGAGACTAATGAAGTATCTTTAGTTAAGGCCGAAAGTTCATTTACAACAGGTGGAATAATTACACGGAAGGTTTGAGGAATAATGATTCTAAACATTGTTTGATTTGGAGATAGTCCAAGCGCCCTTGCAGCTTCTGATTGTCCTTTGGGAATAGATAAAATTCCAGCTCTGTAAATCTCAGCAAGATAAGCTGAAGCATTCAATGACAGTGCGAGAATTCCTGCAGGAAAAGCGTCAAGATTTATGTTTATTAAATTAGGTAATGCAAAATAAATAAAGAGAATTTGAAGAAGCAAAGGAGTGCCTCTAAAGAGCGAAATATAAAGAATTGCTATCCATGAAAAAAATTTAATGGCCGATAATCGTAAAAGTGCGATTGGCAAACCAAGAACTAGTCCAATTGCTCCACTAATAAAAGTAAGCTTTAAAGTGATAAGCATTCCATCAAATAAGCGAGGAATAATAACTAATTTAGAAAATTCTAAAAAATTTAATTCATCCATTTTTTATAAATTGTATCGAAGCTTCCATTCTTTTTAATTGTGGAAAGTGCATTTTGTAAGGCCTTTAAAAGTGCTGGATCAGACTTTTTAACTGCAATACCAATTGGAAGGGGAAGAATTGCATTCCCAGTGATAGTAAAAGTTTTTGAATCCAGTTTTGCAAAATATTTTCCTACTGCTTCATCAATGACTATAACTTCTGCATGATTTGACTTCAGTGCCGCAAATGCTTCAGTAGCACCTTTAAATTCGAGTACGTCTTTAATTTGAATACCAGATTTTTTAAAATTTAATACTGCCGTTGAAGAAGTTGTATCAGCTTGAACGGCAATTATTTTGCCAGCTAAATCATTTTCATTTTTAATGACGAGGTTCTTATTTTTGACAACAAAAACTTGTCCCATCGACATGTATTCCACAAAATTTACTTCTTTGGATCGCTCAGGAGTAATATTCATAGATGACATAATGATGTCGTAGCGATCTGACTTTAAACCGGCAAGTACTC
Organism: Bacteriovoracaceae bacterium; assembly: GCA_036171615.1. Classification (GTDB taxonomy): domain Bacteria; phylum Bdellovibrionota; class Bacteriovoracia; order Bacteriovoracales; family Bacteriovoracaceae; genus Bacteriovorax. The sequence goes on along the minus strand of JAVHRK010000079.1, from coordinate 39,240 downwards.
CATCCCAAGGCATAACTATAAATTCTGCAGAAATATGTAATTCATTTGCCAGAGCACGGGCCCAATCAACATCAAGCCCAACTGGTTTCCCATCGATGGCCTCAAATTCCATAGGTGGATATGTAGTATCTATTGCAATTCGAATTTTTTTATTTTTTTGAATGGTTGAATAATCAGAGGCAAATAGAGAAGTGCTTAAGCATAAGCAAAGTAAGATTTTAATCATTGAAGAAGTCCTTGGGGTGGACGAAGGAAAAAGAGGGGAACATCAACCCAGAACTCATTTCCAAATTCATCTACCATTTGATATTTTCCTCTCATATTTCCATGGGGCGTTTTTAAAGGAGAAAAGCTAGCATACTCATAAAACTCACCAGCTAAAATTAAAGGTCTTTCGCCAGTTATTCCAGAACCTTGAACTTCTTGTAAGTGACCATTGCCATCTTTTATTTTCCAATGGCGATGCATAACGCGAACGGCCACTTGTCCGTGATTTGTAATTCTAATTTTATATTCATAAAAATACTGGTTATTTTCTGGACTAGATCTGTCGGGTAAGTAGCTGGGAATAACTTCAATTTGAATTTGTTCAGTTGTGGCAGTGTAATACTCAACTGGAGTGATTTGCGATTGTGCTGTTTCTTGCATTTGAATCCCTTAAAAAAGTCTTATTTAATGGGTTGTACCAGAAATGTTTGCATTTATAAAGCTTTAAGGAAAAAGCAAGCTATGTTAGTATTTCTTCATGTTTATTAACAGTGTCGGGAGAAATATATGGAAAACAAGTTTAGCCGTCGTTCATTTTTTACTTTTAGTTTGTCTGGATTAGCAATAATCCCATTTTTTGCAAAAGCTGGAAAATTATTTGCAGCAGATGCTTGTCCTACTAAAGCACCAGCAGGTAAACCACTTGCTATGTCGACAGAAGGAATGGGAAAAAATTTAGAATACGTTATAGATGCAAATACTTCAAAAAATGCTCTTCATAAAGCTGGCCAATCATGTGCTAATTGCAATTTTTATACAGTTGCTAAAGCTGAAGGCGGATACGCACCATGTGTAATGATGGGTAATAAGTATGTAACAAGTTGTGGATGGTGCAAGTCTTTTAAAGCAAAAGCAAAAGCTTAATTAATGATTAAATACCGAAGTGAAATTTTGGGAGTGGGCTCATATGTCCCTCCCAAAGTTGTCACTAATTTTGATTTAGAAAAAATGCTTGATACAACTGATGAGTGGATTCAACAACGCTCAGGAATTGTCACTCGTCATTGGGCCGATGCTTCAATGAGCACTTCTGACTTGGCACTTGAAGCTTCGCTATTGGCCATAAAAAATTCAGGTTTAGATAAATCAGAAATAGATATGATTATTTTGGCAACTGTTAGCCCTGATCATGACTTTCCTGGAACGGGCTGTTTTTTGCAAGCAAAACTTAGTATTCCAGAAATTACAGTTCTAGATATTTGTCAGCAATGTACAGGCTTTCTGTATGCTCTAAGTATTGCTGATAAATTTATACTTTCAGGAACTCATAAAAATATTTTAGTGGTAGGGGCAGAATTACAATCCAAAGGATTAGATCTCACTCCGAATGGCCGTAATGTTTCTGTCTTATTTGGTGATGGCGCTGGTGCTGCAGTAGTAAGCAGACGTGAAGTTATAAATGAAAAAACAGACTCAAGACTTATCAGTACTCACTTGTATGCAGATGGAGCTTTTGCAAAAGAATTATGGATTCCAGCTCCGGGAAGTGCTTTTGGTGAAGAACGCTTAGATCATAAAATGTTAGACGAAGGCTTACAATATCCTCATATGAACGGAAAATTAGTTTTTGTTCATGCCAGTAAAAGAATGTCTGAGTGCTTGCTTCATGCTTGTCAAAGTGCAGGTTTTTCACTGGACGATATCGATATTTTTCTTTTTCATCAGGCAAATTTACGCATTAATTCTAAAGTTGCAGAAATGTTAGCGATTCCGGAAATTAAAATTTTTAATACAATTCAAAAATATGGAAATACTACTGCGGCAACTATTCCATTAGGGATGAACGATGCCATGAAGGCCGGAGTTTTAAAAAAAGGAATGTTAGTAGCTTCAGCTGCTTTTGGGTCTGGTTTTACTTGGGCATCTGCAATTTGGCGTCAGTAAAATGTCTACTGCGATTATTACATTTAAAAAAGTAGTTTCAGATGATGATCCAAAAATCTTGATAGATTACCTAGAGAAGGAATCTAAACTTTCAAAATCAATTTTAAAAAAAATTCTAAACAACGGTGGTGTCTGGCTTAAAAAATTTAAAAATACTAAAATGGTGCGTGTAAGAAGGGCCACTACTGAAATTTTTAAAGATTTTGCAATTGAATTTTTCTATGATCCACAATTTCTCAATATTATACCAGAGCAAGCAACCTTATTATTTGATCAAAGAGAGTGGGGCATTTGGCATAAACCAGCAGGGCTTTTATCTGAAGGAACTGACTTTGCCGATCATTGTACAATCTTACGCCAAGTGGAAAAAATAAAAGGAAATGGAAATGCATACCCTGTACATCGACTCGATAGGGAAGCTTATGGACTTATGCTTGTTGCGTATACTCAAAAAGCAGCAAGAATTTTTTCCTTAAAATGGCAAAAAGGACAAGTTAAAAAATATTATAAAGTAGAAGTTCTTGGGAATATACAAACAGAATATCCAGATGGTGGCGAAATTAATCTAGTACTTGACGGTAAAGAGGCAAAAACTAGTTTCACTATTTTAGAATCCAATATAAATACTTCAAAACTATTAGTTCAAATTCATACAGGTCGTTTGCACCAAATTAGAAAACATTTCGAAATGATAGGATTTCCAGTATTAGGAGATCCACGCTATGGACAAGGAAATAAAAATCTAGAAGGCCTAAGACTGATGTCTTATCGTTTAGAATTTAGAGATCCGCTTAGCGATAAATATATTAATTTTGCACTTGATGATTTTCCGTTCTAGAATAATTGATATGGAAAAACGCACATCAACTAGACCTGACGATATTAACTCTCTTAACTCATCTAAAAAAGGCCTTAGTGCAATTTTTGAAAATGTTTTTAGAAAATTTCAAATTATAGGATTTGGACTTTTGTTATTTCCTATTGCCCTTCTTTATATTTTTTGTATTGGAGCTTCGGTCACGCCTGGAATAATGATTTATGATCTAGTTCAAAGTCACACACAAGAAATGACATTTTTACTAAAATCTTTCAGTATAGGACTTAGCTTGGGAGCGGGCTTTGTTTGTTTTGTTTTTGTTTTAATATTTGTTGTCCCTTTGGTTAATTTACCACTGCTTCCTTTCGTAAAATCTTATCGAGGACCATGGTTTTCTATTGAATCGATTGCTTGGTATTACCATAATGCTCTCACTTATTTAGTTCGTTACACTATTTTAGATTTTTTAACCCCCTCACCGCTAAATATATTGTTTTTCAGGATGATGGGAATGAAAATTGGCAAAGGAGTTATGATTAATTCCTCCAATATTTCTGATCCCTGTTTAATTATTTTAGATGATTATGTCACAATTGGTGGATCGGCTTATCTTATGGCCCATTATGGGATGAAAGGGTTTCTGATTATCGATAAATTGCATATTAAAAAAGGTGCAATGATTGGACTTGCCGCTAAAATTTTAGGTGGAGTTTCAATAGGTGAAAAAGCAGTAGTAGGTCCCAATGTCGCCGTTTTGCCCAAGACCATTATAAAAGATGGCGAAAAATACGGCCTTCCTTCTTAAATTCTAAAATATCAAGAGGTTTATTATGATCAACGCAATTGAGATAGTAGGAATTAATAAATCTTATGGGGATACTTTTTCTCTTCAAAATATTTCACTAAAGGTTGAACAGGGAAAAATTTTTGCACTTCTTGGATTAAATGGTGCTGGGAAAACAACTCTCGTAAAATTAATTCTAAATTTACTAAATCCAGACCAAGGCTCAATAAAAATTAATGGAATTGAGTCAACGGATAATTTATCACGCATGGGAATCGGGTTTATCCCAGAAAAATTTTCTTTTTTTAATTATTACACTGCATATGGGGCACTTTCATTTTTTGGTAAGATGAAAGGAATTGAGCCTGCTGAATTACATACCCAAATTTTAAAGGCTTTAAAAGAATTTAATATTGATGAACTTAAAAATAAAAAATTAAAGACTCTCTCAAAAGGACAAATGCAAAGAGTTGGACTTTGTCATTTATTAATTGGTGATAACCAACTTTTAATCTTAGATGAACCTTTCTCAGGATTAGATCCTTTAGGAATGCGGGAGTTAAAAGTTTTTTTAAAAAAACAAAAAGAATTAGGTAAAACAATTTTTTTAAATTCACATGTATTATCAGAAATGGAATTAATTTGTGATGAAATCGCTATCATTCATAAAGGCATTTTAATTGTAAATACAGCAGTTTCTGATGTCCTAATAAACTATAAAAACCTGGAAGATTTTTTTGCAGAAAAAGTAACGAATATAGGGAGAATCGAATGAGGGCCACTCAATATAAAACAATGATTCTTGATACAATTAATAAAGAAATTCGTAGCAAAATGTTATTATTTATTTTCATTTTCTCAACTCTCATTATTTTATTTTCCAACGGGCTAGTGAAAATGTTTTTTTCTAGTATGAATGTTGGGACCAATAGTCCCGGAAACTCTGGACCACTTTTATTGAGCATGATGTTTGGGTTTTTAAATTTCTGGAGTGTGATTATTTCAACAATTTTTGGAGTAAATTCTATTCGTTCAGATTTTACTCAAAATATTATCTATCAATACCTAGCTATGCCTATCAAAAGATCTGATTATTATTTTAGTAGATTAATTGGCACTTGGATCATTGTTTACACTTTTTATTTATATGCTTATTTGGCGTCTCTTATTTTGTTTTCTATGGCCACAAGTTCATGGGTTGCTCATTCAGGACATTTATTAAGTGCCATTATGATGGGTCTCTTTATTTTTCTTTGTATTTTATTTTCAACACTATATTCATTTTTTGGAAATAGAATGGGTGCTTTATTATTAGTAGGAACTTCTTGGTTGTTGATAACACTATCTAATTCTACATTTAGAGACTTACCTGTGAAAGAATATTTTGTAAATTTTAGCCTGCCAAGATTGTTGGGCATGATTATATATACACTACTCCCTCGCTTGGGAAATATCTCAGAATTGGCCAATAGTTTTCTTTTTCAAAAAGAAATTACAATGAACTTATGGATTGAATTTTCTCATCTCATTATTACAACTTCATTTTTACTATGGGCCGGTAGTTATTTTATTAAGAAAAAAGATTTTTAGTACTTAAATCTTAATCGTTAAGCCATCTTGTAGAGAATTGTAATAAGCTTTAATCGCTGGAATAAGTCCTGCGCATGTACCAGCTATAAAGATAATAAATAAATATTTCCATTCAAGAAATGAGAGTGGCTTCATTTCTAAATAAACTGAAAAATTTGATTCTAACCAAGGAGTAATAAAGAAGAGTAGTCCATATAGAATTCCAACCCCAATAGCGCAACCAAAGAAGACCAGAAAACTTGATTCATATATGAGAAGTGAAAAAATATGAAATGAACTAGCTCCAAGGGATCTTAAAATGGCCATTTCTCTTCGACGTTCATTAATAGAGGTATAGAGAGAAATTAAAATACTCATGACACCAACTAATAAGACACAGATACTAACTAAAAATAAAATTTGTTCGACATAACCTATTGTTTGCCACATTTCTTGAAGAGCAAGGGCCGGTATAATGGCCATGATTGGTTCTTTTTCAAATTGATCAATTTCTCTACGCATTTTTAAAACAGCAATTCTAGATTTGAGTTTCACTAAAAAAGAAGTTATTTGTCCAATTTTAATATTTTCTTTTTTAAATCGATCAAGAGCAATAATGTCTCCACTTGGAACTCCTGCTTCCCATCCAAAGTGCATGGCCTCCATTCCGTAAAGATTGATATAGACAGCGGTATCAATGGGGGTTTGAGTCGGAGCTAAGACACCAGTTATATGGAATGGGGTTTGGGTATGGCTCAAAATAGCCTGACTTGAAACACCATGAGAAAGAATAATTGGATCACCAACTTTATGGTGCATTTTTTTTGCTACTTCAGAACCAAGAACTACATCAAAAGTATCATTAGGCAAAACTCCGCTTTCAAAAGTAACACCTTTGTCCCCTCTAAAACGATAGTGTTGGAAAAAGTTTTCATCAGTAGCTACAACTCGGTAACCTTTATATGCATCTCCTAAAGAGATAGGAATGGTCCATTCAACCAGATGGTGTTTTTTTATTTCTTCATACGTACTCATTCGAATATTATTAACGGCACTACCAATATGAAAAACTGAATATAGTAAAAGTTGTAAGCTTCCGCCTTTTGCTCCGACGATAAGATCAGTTTTACTGATAGTATTTGTAAATCCTTCTCTTGCTCCATTTCGAATTCGTTCTATACCTAAAAATAATGTGACCGATAAAGCAATTGAGAGAATGCAAAGTAGTGATGTAAGTTTTCTATTTGCGAGTGATTTATAAGTGAGAAAATTAATCATATATTTATACCAAATTAACTGAGGGTAATGAAATAGTTGTGTTGAAATATTTTTTTAGTCGCTCATCATGAGATACAAAAATTAATGTAAATTTACGTTTTTCCCATTCTTTAAGAAGTAGATTCATAAATTCAGAAGTATTAGTTTCATCAAGAGAGCTTGTCGGTTCGTCAGCAATAATAAGCCTCGGATTTCCTATAAGCGCTCTGGCCGCAGCAACTCTTTGTTGTTGGCCTATACTTAAATCTGTCACAGGCTTATGAATATGTTCACTTAAACCTAAGGTTTCAATTAGTTCATCTGCTTGTTTATTATAATCTATTCCATGAGCGCGTATTTTATTAATTAAACAGGGAAGTATGATATTTTCTTTAATATTGAGATATGGAATCAGATTAAAAATTTGAAAAATATAACCAATTTCAGATCCTCTTAATAAATCTTTTTTACTTTGTGAAAGTTTAGATAAATTAAATCCCAAAACATTTAAATCGCCTTTTTTACTATCGAGAACTCCCGCTAATAAATTAAGTAGGGTACTTTTTCCGTATCCACTTGGGCCAAAAAGAAAAATACGATCTCCGATACTAATTTTGAGATCATTAATTTTAATGACAGGTTTTTTTGAAGATGGATAAGAAAATTCAAGATTGTTTATTTCAATTGCGTTTTGATTCATTATTTTGCTTCTTTTAATTCTTTAATTTTTAAACCTTCCATTTTATATGAAGATTCAAGTTCTTTATTAGTGTCAATTGCAATCTTTCCACTTACTTCAACAGGATAGAAAGAGGGTACTACCGTAGAACCTGTTTTCATCTTGACCAATATAAGTTGGTTTGGAGGTGGAGGTGGCACGTGCATGCAAGAAGGGATATAGGGCATGAAGAGAAATTCACTAACGGCCTTAGCATCATAATCAAGGGGCATCATAAAGCCCTTGATTGAAATTTCCTGACCCAATATTTTTTTTAATTCAGGTTTTGGGGTAAGTATTTTTGTTTTTTGGTCAAGAGAAAGAGTTTTAAGTAATTCCCAATTAATTTCTTTTGCATCAACAAGTAGATGCATAAAACTGATTACTACTATTAGTAATAACTTCATAAGTGCCCTCTCTATATTCTTTGGAGTTTCTCGATTGTATACTATACTGAAATCTATGGAACTTAAAATTTTAATAGTTGAACCAAATAATGAAATTGCTGAAATTTTTAAAAAAAATTTCGCACAGCAGTTTGGAGCCAGTGTCATTGTTTTTTCAACATCCATTGGCGCTACTACTTATCTTGATTCTACAGAGATTATATATTCACTTTTTATTGTAAGAAATATACAAGCTGAAGAGGAATCGGCAGTCGTTATATTGAATTATATTTATGATCATAATCTTAAAATTCCATTAATTGTTATTGGTCAATTTGAACATGCATATAAAAAATATGCATTAGTATCTGAAAAGTTGAGAATTGAGGAATTGAATAGATATACATTAAAGGCACTTGATCTAAAAAAAGACGATTTTAAAAATTACAAATTACCAGAATATATTGGCTATCCTTTAAGATTTTTTTATTTACTTGATTCATTTCCAACTACTGTATGTATGAGACGAGTGAAAAAAGATGGTGATGAATTTGTCTGCCATTTTCGAGCAGGTGAGGCGTTTAGTGCGGAAGGATTAGAAAAATATGCAGAAGTTGGATTAACTGAATTTTATATACCGAAAGAAGAAAATGAAATTTTTATGAATGCCATTTTAGTTAGTGGTATTCAAGCAATAAAGAAGGCATCAACTTTAGAAGAAAATGTCACAGCAACCGAACACACATTTATGATCAGTTCAGACTTAATGCAAGGATTAGGAATAAATTCTTCAGCTATCTTATTAGTCGATCAGACATTACAAGTGATGAGGGCCCAAGTAACAAAGCCTGATCAGCTCGCTCAGTTATTAAGGAAGTTACTAGACAACCAAATGAGCTATTCTTTTAGGCGTTCATATTTAATCTGCTTACTTTCAAATACACTGTTACCTAAAATGGAGTGGGGAAGTGGAGAGCAGCAACAAATTATTTTAATTAAATTATCAATGATTAGTTATTTTCACGATTTATTTTTAAATGATGAAAAACTATTAAAAATTATGAACCAAGAAGATTTTAATAAAGCTGAATTGACTAAAATTGAACGAGAATTAGTTTTAAATCATGCAAATAAAGCCGCACTATTGGTACAGAATTATCCTCGACTTCCACAAGGTGTGGATCTAATTATAAAGCAACACCATGGTGTTACAAATGGTGTCGGATTTCCTGAAAAATTGACAAGTGCAATTTCCCCTATGGCGATATTTTTTATTGTAGTGGAGGATTTTGCAACTCAAATTTTAGCTTTAAAAGATGGAAAAAAGATAAGTGATATTTTACCCGTTTTAAAAGAACGTTATCAATTGCCAAGTTATAGAAAAATTGTTGTTGAAATAGAAGCAATGATTAAAAAATAATTTACTTATATAACTCAATCACTTTTTCATTCTTAGGATCTAGCTCTTGTTCAGCATAGCAATTCTCAGTTTCCCAAAAAGTAATTTTATGAACAATAACTCCGGACCCCTTTAATAGCTTTGGACAAATTTCATATAAAAGATGATGTGCTAGATTTTCAGCAGTGGGATTTGTATCCATAATATATGGTTCCTTATATGAAGGTGCCTGCTTTACTAAATCCATAGTCTTGATATCGTCTTTAAAAAGAATCATAGTATGATCCCAGTATTGATCAATCCATCCACCAACCTTTTCTTTTAAGACTGAAAAATCAATTACCCGACCAAGTTGATCAAGCCCTGTCATAGGTGTTGAGTGAACCCAAACAATACCATTATGTCCATGAAGAGTAGCGCACTTACTTTCGTGATTCATCACTCGATGTCCGTAACAAAAATGAATTTTTCTAACAGCCGTTTGCATATTTTTTTTCCTTAAACATAAAATAACTCAAGTATTATTGTAGATTTATTGTGAGAAAATGAAAGAATTATTTTATATTTATTTTTGAAAACTAATGTGATCCTAACTTGACCTGATCTAATAAAGTTATGGAGGACTTAATGAAAAAAGGAATTTTAATCACAGCTGCGTCTCTTGTATTAACAATGTCACAATCATTCGCTTGCGATATTCATGGTCAAACTGGTTTTGCACCAAAAAACAACCTCAACATTTCAAAGTTTGATAAAGCTACTAATGGAATGACTGAAGCAAAATTTTTAGCGATCGTTAAAAGAGTTTCTGATGTATATGCACCAGTTGTAGCTGAAAAAGGCGCAACTTTAAACATGGTAAACGACTGGACTGATGGAACAGTAAATGCTTATGCTGATCAAGATGGTAAGACATGGTCTGTACATATGTTTGGTGGTCTAGCTCGTCACTCACTTATTACTGATGATGGATTTATGGGCGTTGTATGCCACGAAACAGGTCACCACTTAGGTGGAGCTCCTAAATACGGCGGAGGAAATGACTGGGCCGCTAATGAAGGCCAAGCAGATTACTTTGGTGTTTTAAAATGTATGAGAAGAGTTCTGCAAAATGATGACAATATTGCCATCGTTTCTAAAATGACAATTGATGCTGAAGCCGTTACTAAATGTGAAACTGTTTATAAATCTGAATCCGAAGTAGCTCTTTGTGAAAGAATTGCAATGGCCGGTAAATCTTTAGCTATGTTGCTAGGTGATTTAGGTGGAAATTCAAAAGTTTCTTTTACTACACCAGATAAAAAAGTAGTGAGAAGAACAAATGATGCCCATCCAGCTGCTCAATGTAGATTAGATACATATTTCAGCGGAACACTTTGTGATAAAGCAGTAACAGAAGACGTATCTGCAACAGATCCTATACCTGGAACTTGTGTAAAAAGTGAAGGTTATAAAATTGGTGCAAGACCACTATGTTGGTACAAACCAGGTTCAAGAGAATAATCTAAGAACTAAGTTTTGAGCTAATTAGATGACAAAATTTTGACAACAAGGGGCCGATTTATTCGGCCCTTTTTATTTTCTCCAATGAAAAAGTTCTAGATTAAAAATGTCAGTTAATGAAAGATTTATTTTAATTTCCAAATAAAATTTTTATGTCAGACTTTTTAGATCCGGTTTTTGTTATGGAGGACTTATGAAAAAAAGGATTTTAATTTTAGCTACTATTTCTGCACTTTCTACTTCTCAAGCATTTTCATGCGATATTCACGGGAAAACTGGTTTTGCCCCTGAAAATAACGTAAGAATTTCTCAATGGGACAAAGCTACTAACGGAATGACTGAACAAAGATTCAATGCAATCATTTCTCGCGTTTCAACTCTTTATGCACCAGTTGTTAAGTCAATGAGAGGAAAACTCGATATGATTAATAATTGGAGTGATGACACTGTTAATGCTTATGCTCACAGAACAGGTTCTACTTGGCATGTAAGTATGTTTGGTGGACTTGCTCGCCACCCATTAATTACTGAAGATGGGTTTATGGGAGTTGTCTGTCATGAATTAGGACATCACATTGGTGGAGCACCTAAGAAAGGTGGATGGTTTGGTTCATGGGCTTCTAACGAAGGTCAAGCTGATTATTTCGCTACTTTAAAATGTTTAAGAAGAGTTTTAGGATCTGATGATAATTTATCTATCACATCTAATATGAAAATTGATGAAGAAGTTACTACAAACTGTGAATTGGTTTATAAGTCTGCTAGCGAAGTGGCACTTTGCCAAAGAGTTGCAATGGCCGGTAAATCACTTGCATCACTTTTAGGATCACTTGGAAGTACTGGTGCAGTAGCATTTAATACTCCTGACAAAAGTGTAGTTTCAAAAACAGATGACAACCATCCAGCAGCTCAGTGTCGATTAGATACATACTTCAGTGGTGTTCTTTGTGATAAAGACGTTCTTGATGATGTAGATAATAAAGATCCAATCAAGGGAACATGTGTAAAAAGCGATGGACATCAATTTGGAGTTCGTCCTCTTTGTTGGTACAAACCTACTTCTAGAGAAATTTAATTAATTTTTATAATTTTTTATCGAGGCCAGAATTTATTTCTGGCCTTTAATTATTTATGGCACCAATACATATTTTAGGAAATTTGGCATTTATCTTAGTCGCATGTTCTTTCATGGTGAAAGATATTTTATGGCTACGTATGCTATCGATTTCTGCCTCAACTTGTTCAATCATTTATAATTACAATGTTGCCGGACTACCTCTCTGGGTTCCAATTTCATGGAATGTCTTTTTTATTTCCCTTAACCTTTATCATATTTTTAAAATTATCTATGGAAATAGAGTTATTTATCTAAATGATAAAGAAAAAGAATTGTATAGAATTTTATTTTCATCATTAAATCTGATTGAATTTTCTAAAATGATAAAAATGGGAGAGTGGAAACAGAGTAATCCTGGTGAAATTCTAATTAAAGAAAAACAAATAATGACTGATTTATATCTTATTTATAATGGCAAAGTTGAAATACTTGTTGCTGACAAAAAAGTAAATGAATTAAAAGATGGGCAGTTTATTGGAGAAATGAGCTTCTTATCCAATGAAGTAGCCTCAGCAACTGTTAAGACAATGTACCCTACTGAGTATTTAAAATGGAATCAGGCAAAATTAAAAGAGTTAATGAGTCGAAATCCATCTATTATTTATTCACTTCAAGCAGCGATGGGCAGTCAGCTTACACAGGCGTTAAATAGCAAAAATAATTCATGAAAACAATTATCTTAACTGAGAAGCCTTCAGTTGCAAGAGATTTTGCAGCTGCTTTATCTGATGGAAAATTTCAATCAAATGATGGCTTTATTGAGTTATCAAATTATGTAATTACCTGGGCCATTGGTCATTTATTAACTCCTTTTGATCCAGAAGACTACGACTTGAAATGGAAGCGCTGGAGTCTCGATACCCTTCCAATTTTTCCAGAAAAATTTAAATTTAAATCCGTTGTTCAAACAAAAAAACAATTAGTAATTGTAAAAAATATTTTAAAAAGAAAAGATTTTAACAAAATTATTATTGCGACTGATGCAGGACGAGAAGGTGAGTTGATTGCAAGATTAATTTTAGAGGAAGCCAAAGTTAAGTTACCTAGTTTCAGATTTTTTACATCGGATGCACTCACTAAAGATGTTATTAATCGTGAACTAAGTAGGGTAAAACCACTTTCTGACTTTGATCGATTATATATTGCTGGTAGGGCCAGGCAACAAGCAGATTGGTTAGTTGGTATGAATCTTTCACGCTTGGCTACAATTAAACTCAATGATTTATTTTCAGTAGGGAGAGTACAAACGGCCGTCTTGGGTCTGATTGTTGAAAGAAAAAAAGAAATTAGCAAATTTAATCCTGTGAATTATTTTGAAATGAAATCAAAATTTATTTTTCAAAATGGTACACTTGATTGTTTTTGGTTTGATCCATTGGTAAAAATTGAAGATAAAAGAAAAGAACAAAGAGTTGATTTTGAGTTAATCGCAAAGAAGTTAGTAGGGCAAAAAGCTGAAATAATTAAATTAGTAGAATCTGAAAAAATCCATACTCCTCAAGGACTTTTTTCGTTAACAGAATTGCAAAGACGAGCGAATATTGAATTTGGATTTTCAGCAGCTAAAACCTTGGAATACGCACAGACATTGTACGAAAAATATAAATGTTTGTCGTACCCTAGATCAGACTCTAAAGTAATGGCGACTTCTTCATTTGATTTAGTAAGTGACCTTGTTTTCAAATTTAAAAATAGTTATCCTGAGTATTATCAAAAATTCGCGCCTTATAAAGTGAGTCTCAAAAATAAAATTGTCTTTGATGATTCAAGATTGACTGATCACCATGGTCTTATTCCATTAAAAGAATTCTCAGGCAATATGTCGAGCCCAGAAGGTCTCATCTTTACTCTTGTTCTTAAACGCTTTATTACAAATTTTTTAGAAAATTTTAAATTTATGGAAACGGAAGTTGAAATAAATTGTTTGGATGAAAATTTTAAAACAAAAGGACGTAGGATTATTGAACTCGGCTTTAAGGAACTTGAGGGAAAAGAGTCGGAGAATATTCTACCTGAAATTAAGTTGAATGAAATTGGTAAATTTCAAGAAGCTAATATTGAGTCAAAACAAACCAGACCCCCTTCGGAGTATAATGAAGCTTCACTACTTTATGATATGACCAATCCAGCACGTTTAGTAAAAGAAAATGAACATAAAAAAATTTTTCGAACCGAAATTGGTATCGGTACGCAAGCAACCAGGGCCCAGATAATTGAAACATTATTAAAGCGTTCGTACATTGAAAGAGATCAGAAAAATCTTATTGCAACTCAAAAGGGAATTTTCCTAATAGATAAATTACAACTGATGCCATCGACTCAAGGTTTGACATCAATTGCGCAAACTGCAGATTTGGAATTAATGTTACAAGATATGTCGGAAGGAAAAAGTGAAAATAAAAATGATTCTGATATTTTAAATCTTATTTATAGTTCTATTCTTGCGGCCGTAGATGAGTGGAAAAATATTCAGACTGAGAAAAATACCAAGACCTTGCCTGATTCTGCTCGAAATAATTCAAATAGTATGGGACCTTGTCCGATGTGTCAGGCGGAAGTAAGAAATTTTCCCAAGTCGTATAGTTGTTCTCGGTGGCAGGAGGGATGTAAGTTTACCATCTGGAAAGTTGTCGCGAAAAAGAAAATCTCTGATGCACAAGTGAGTAAAATTATTTCAAATAAAAAGTCTGATTTAATTAAGGGTTTTAAGTCTAAGGCCGGAAAAAACTTTGATGCATTTTTAGTATTGGGTAAAGATGGTGTGGTTAGTTTTGAGTTTAATAATTGACAATAACTGTATAGATTCGTTTTTTGTATATTTTGATAGGAATAAAAATTCATAACAGGTAATATAATCTTGTGAAAGATATAATATGTATTACAGATGAAAAAGCGTGGAAATATAGTTTTATAGCTGCAATAAAAAAAGTATTGCCCAGCGAAGAAGCAACTATTGATCACATCAATCCACGAGCAGAGGGAGTGACTAAGATTGCAAATTCCTTAGTGGATTTTATTATTATTTCTGGAACTATTCCCAAGAAGAGCACAGATGAAATTTTTAATATAATAGCTAAAAATAAGAATGCTAATGCGAATATTTTTTTAATTTCTGCAGATTTTGAACAATTCAATGAAATATTAAAAGTTGGAAATTTTCCCCATATCCATCTTCTCTCGGCCCCAGTAAATTTTGATGAAATGGCGAATCATATCTATACGATTGTCCATCCTATCAGTAAAGGAACAGGCGCAAAGGTAACTCTAGAATTTTTAAAAACTTTTGTTGATTCTACTAAGCATGTTTTAAAAGTTTTTTGTATGTTACCAAATATTTCTCATCAAAAGCCGATGTTGCTTAATAAAGATAATACAAAGACTTATGACCTAGAGGGAAGTATCCATCTTCATTCTGATTATTTTGAAGGATACTTTTATTTATCTTTTTCAAAAGAAATATATTTTAAAATTTTAGAAAAAGTATTAGGTGAAGTTTATACCGAAATTAATGCTGGAAATGTCGATTTCTCAGCTGAACTAGTGAATATGATTTATGGTCAGGCCAAGGTTCATTTGAACGAGTCCGGACATAATTTTCAAAAAGTTTTTCCGAAATTTACGCCCGTACCGCCTTTACATGTATCTTCCAATCCTGTTTTTCTTATACCCATTGATACTGATATTGGTACAATTGATATGAAAGTAGAAATTCTTAAGAAATAATATTATTAACTACATTTTAGTACTTTCAGAAGAGAAGTTCAGTGGTTGTCGTACATCAACTAAGCCACCACCTTTTGGTTTTGGGAATGGAATCATCCTTAGTATATTTCCCATACAGCCAATTCCTCTTTCAGAGAATTTAGTTGAAGCTGATTTAATACGTACTACCGAAACTTTACCTGTTCCTTCAATTCTAAAATTTAGATCTACAATTCCTTTTAGTTTTTCAGAGTTTTCTTGAAGTTCTTGTTGATAGCAAAATTTAAACTGAGGAAGATATTCTTGTAATATTCTTCTTAAAACTTCTGGATCAATTGATCCTAAAATAACCGTATCTGCTTCAACAAATGCAGTATCAAATCCTTTTTTATTGGCCAACCCTTTAGTTGTTGTAGATCTGTCATAATTCCCTACAGCATCATTACCAAGTAAATGTCCAGAACCGTCACCAGTGCCGGCGGGAGCTCGGTATTCACCGGAAAGATTATTACCTTTGTTGGCTATTCCTGTTCCTGCCGTTAATCCCATACTTTCTTCTGTGCCACTACCGGCAGCCACTGTCATCGTTTGGCTATTCCCCATAAGTGCTTTTAGGCCCCTACCTTTAAACTCGTAACCTTTTGTTACAGAATCACCAAGTGCGCCTGTTGCAATACCTGGATCAGAAAAAGCACCTTTTTTCTCTGAACCTTTTTTTGATTTATGTTCAGCTAAATCTTTTGAATTTGGATTACCTGTTTTACCAACTTCATGAGTTGTAACTTTCTTGACTCCACTTTCAAGCTTTGTTTCAATATGAGGTTGAGTCGCATCAACACTTATTTTTTTCTTTCTTAGTTCATGCGAGATAGTAGAAGTAATAAAATTCATTTTTATTGGTTCTACCTTAGCTTTTTCAGCAACTTTCATATCAAGTTCAGGAAGTTTCATTAAAAAGAAAAGTAAATGCAATAGTAGACTTCCTAAAATCGCATTACGATAAAACTTTTTATATGAATCATCCTTATGATAAATTCGTTTAGGTATAATTAGTTCTGTTGCTACATTCATAATCATTTCCTCAAAAGTATTATCATTTTCTCTTGCTTTCTTCTGCTGCAATTGAAAAATTCTTTGCGCCTGCATTTTTAGCTATATCCATAATTTCGACAGCTCTACCTAGATTTGCAGCGGTATCTCCTTCAAGAATTACAGAGTCAGTTTTTAATTCTTTAAGCGTGCTTGCGATACTTCTTGAAATGTCTTTAGTTTCAACTTGTTTTCCGTGGACCGCAACTCGTCCTTCTCTCGAGAGTGATATAACAAGGATTTCACTTTCTTGTTTATTGTTTGTAAGAGTTGTTTTGGGCAACTCAATATCCATTCCCGATTCAAGTGCCGCAGTAGAGGACACCATGAAAATAATAAGTAACACGAGCATAATATCAATTAGTGGTGTCATATTTATTTCAGCAACAATATCTTCATCATCATCACCATGTTTCATTTTTCCCATCGACATAACTTATCTCCTTATCTAATACTTATCTTTTAAGAGTGTTAAATTGATCGGCCATATCACCAAGACCATTTCTAAATTCATTTGCAGCTTCAGTAATTTTGATTTGTAGATAGTTGTAGAAAACAACTGCAAACACAGCGACTATAATTCCGGCAGCAGTTGCAATTAAGGCCTCAGAGATTGTTCCTGCGACAACTGCAAATCCTGCTTTTCCTGCACCGCCAATAGCTTTAAAAGATCCCATGATTCCCCAAACAGTCCCAAATAGACCAATGAAAGGAGCTGATGAGCCAATTGTACCTAGTATCCACAAATTCTTTTTTAGGTCTTGATTTGTTTCACTCAGACGACGTTGTAGTCTCGCTTCATAATCTTCACGTGAAATTGCTTCATCAAAAATTGCATAATGTGCTTTTGCAATAACTTCTGGACAAGTTTTATATAAACGTTCCATCTTCTGTAGGTCTTGTGCTGTAATTAACTTAGTAGCTTCTTCTAAGAAATGTTTTGAATCTTTTTTAAACTTAATTAAATAAAGTACTTTTTGAATCGCTACTACCCATAGTGCGATAGAAAAGATAAAAAGTGGGTACATTATAAATCCACCTTGTTTAAAAGTCTGTAGCAATTCCATAAACACTCCTTAAGGTTAAGCGACAAGGCGTAAGGCCCAGTTGGTTATTATTTTTTAAGTGATTCTATTTCTTTTAATTTTGCAGAGATTTGATTTTCTAATATTTTATTTCTTTGATTGTAACCTTCATATTCATCTTGCTTTGTACGTTTATCAATCATTGCACTAGCTTCACTTATTTGATTTGCTTTCAATAAATTGTAAGAATAAATTCCTGCAATATCAGGTCTTGATGTATTTTCATTATTAATTTTTGATAAAGTAAGAAGTGCTTTCTCATATTCATTACTTCTTGCATAGAGTAATGCCAGTGAAGTTATAACATCAACATCACCAGGTCTGAAATTCTCTAAGTTTTTCAAAATTATTAAAGCTTTATCGTCATGTTTAAATTGTAAATATAAGTGCGAAAGATTTAATTGTACTTCAAACAAATCTGGTGAAAGTTTTAAAGCTGCTGTAAAGGCCATGTAGGCGTCGTTATAACGGTTATAGTTTAAATGAATAAGGCCTATGTTGTTTCTTAGAGCTGATTCAGCTTGATTTCGATTATGGGCCTTATAAAGCATTAAAGATTCTAGACCAATATTATAAAAGAAATTAGCTTTTTCTAAATCTCCAGAAAGAGCATAACAAATTCCAATTGCATTCCAGTAAATTGGATTTGCTTTTTCTAAGGACATATATTTTTCTAGGTTTTCTTTACCTTCTGAGTAGTCTTTTTGGTGGCAAGCTGCTAGTGATTTTGAAATATTTGAAGGAGAGTTATAAACAACGTTTTCTCGTATCGGTTCTGAAGAGCAGCTAGTCAGAACTAAAGAAATCAAACATAAAGTGAAAGTATTTTGTAAAATAGGTTTCATTAATTATTAATCCTTTCATTATTTTTTCTCCCCTGATAATTCAACTTTTTTAGAGTGAAGTAGTGAGGGATGAAAATCTAATATTTGTTCAATATTTGTTTTTTCTGTTCCCAATTTAGCATGAAATTTTACTTCAAAGAAAAAATGATTTTTGTCAAAAAACATCATTTTTTCACGATCAAATTGCAGTATCTTAGCAGAGAGTGACTCTGAAATATGGCGCATTCCTTGATTAAAGCCTTTTAAGTAAGCTGCATCTACACCTTTTGGTTGAAAATTTAGGATGGATTTATTCAGAGCTGCATACGGAGTAGGTATAATATTTTGAAGCTCACTTACAACCTCTAGAGAAGCTGTTTTTGAGAGTTTTACGGCATCGTTGGTAAGATTATTGAGAATCGCAAGATATTGCTCTAATTCACTATTATATTTTTCGTCATTAAATTTCTCTTCAGATGAAAAAATAAATTTAACATTCTCCACCTTTTCTTTATAGGCCACTAAAGCGTCATATTCAGAAATTATAGTATCAATTGTTAGTGCTGGGTATTTTGAAGTTAGGTTATTAAAGTCTTCTAATTTCCCCTTAGGATCTTGCCAAAATTTGAAATGTAGATAGTTGTGAACCATTTTCTTTGATGTTTCATTTAACTCTTTAGATTTAATGTAAGAAAATAGGTTTTCGTACTGATCATCAGTAATTAAAATTAATAAAATATCAGTTTGAATTTGAGAGATTTTATTTTCAGATATTTTACATTTAGAATATTCAGTTTCAAGTTTTAAAATGTTTTTAATTGACACTTTTTCAAGTACTGAGTTAATAAGTATTAACTCGTAAAAGTCATCTTTCTTTTCAAAGTTAGTAGTACAGAATTGTGTAAGTATTGTTTTTGAAACTTCTGTGGAATTTTTAAAATTTTGTAATAGCCTGTGGCCTTTTGCTAGATTATAGATACTGCTTGTTGTTTTCATAAGATCTAGTTTTGGATAATTTTCTATGCTTTTCTTAAACCACACTATTGAATCTTGAGAATTATTTTCTTGCAAATACACACTAGAGATAGCGTACGCAGCTTCGCTTTTAATTTTTTGAGGATAAAACTTTGAATCAAAAATGGCCTTATAACCAGCTCTAGCTTCTTGAAGTTTATTTGATTTTTCGAGTAGTTGGTTTTTTTCAAATAATAAACTACCCAGTACGACAATTGAGTTTTGAATAAAAGTATCTGGGAAATGCAGAAAACCTTTATCAATAATATTTACCCAAATAGTCAGATTTTCAATGTCCTTTGTTTTGATATAAGCATCTAATACTTGAGTGATCATTTCTTTATGTATTGCTTGATCTGCTGGGTATTTGTCGTGATAAACGAGAGCTATATTAATAGCTCTTTTGTATTGTTTTAGAGTGAAGTATTTACTAAAGAGTTTTTGATATATTTTTTGAGAGCGATCTGAAATTGGATAAAATATTAAATAGTTTTTAAGAGCAAATATAGTAAGTCTATCTTCTTGGCCTTTTGATAGTTTTGTGTGTTCGATACTAGTTAAGAGTGAATCAATAGTTTTAATTGTCTGAGGGGTGATCTTCTTAGTCTTTTTCGTAATCATGATAGATCTACTATAAAAAAGATTTGCACTTTTAAAATCTGCAACCGAAAAAGCCGTTTCACCTTGATAGTAACGATAAAGACTTCTATTTTCTTTATCCAGACTAGCAAGAAGGTCAAAAAGTATAACGATTTTATTATAATCTTCTTTGTTAAATGTTATTACTTCTTGCAATTTGTCTTTTACGAGATTTACTTGCATAAAACCAGCAAGCTCTTTAATCTTATTACTTATTGCTGAAATATTTTCAGCACTCATTTTGTTCTTTTTGTTAAGCTGTACTAATTCTTTTGCAGTAGCAACAAAAAGATCAGTTTTTTTATGTTCTCTATAAAATTCTAATTGCTCTAGTCTGATGCTGATTTCTTGATCAGCGTTTTTTTCTTGAATTGAATTGATTAATGCTGTTTTGTAAATTGAATCTGTAAGAGGAAAGTCATTTTTACTCCTAGAAGATTTTGCAAGGTTTACCAGATAAGTTGAAGCAGGTTTAGCATTTTTAAGATAAAAATCAACTCCTTCAATAGCTGCATCTGCTTGAACAAA
The DNA here is from genome assembly GCA_036171615.1 of Bacteriovoracaceae bacterium. Classification (GTDB taxonomy): domain Bacteria; phylum Bdellovibrionota; class Bacteriovoracia; order Bacteriovoracales; family Bacteriovoracaceae; genus Bacteriovorax. The sequence goes on along the minus strand of JAVHRK010000079.1, from coordinate 18,658 downwards.
AAATATTCCAATGGCATTTAGAATTTGAGATTTAACTCCTTCGTTTTGTTTCTTGTTTGATTCTTGGTATGCTTCCTTAATTAACGATAGTGCCTTTTTAAAGTTTCTTTCTTTGAGATGACACCATGAGGAATTGTATAAATGTTTTGAGTACCACTCATTTTTTGGATCTTTTAAAACATCTTCGTAGTAAATATTGGCCGTATTATATTTTTTTTCATTGTAATAGTATTCGGCCAATCCTACTTTTGCATTGTAAGCTATTTGCGGATTTTTTGTTCCTGCTTTGAGAGAGAGAAGGAGCAACTTTTCAGAGTCTTTGCCTGTTCCATAATCTCTTGAGTTGACGGCAAGTGCATAATATATTTCATTGTTTTTTGCATATTGAGGGTAGTCCTGAACAATTTTTAACCCAAAGTTTTGAGAATTGTTAAATTGTTCTGTGGATGATTTAAAGAAATAGTCTTTACCTTTTTCTGCAATTCTTTTTGGATCTGCTTTTAGAAAAATATTATTTTCTTTCTCTTTTATAAGCTTTATTTTTTCTGAATAGAGTTCAAACAATCGGTGACGCAATTCCGGACCAGAAACAGTGGAAGACCTGATTGTCTGAATCTCTTGATTTATAATTGTCATTAATGATTCCCATTTCTTTCCAGCTGGGTCACTGGTAGCAGCATTTAGCTTGCTAAATAAAGTAAGCACACCAATAAGGCCAATAAAGATTGTTAGATCAAAAATAGATATTTTTTTCATTTTAATTCCCTGATTTCTTATCGTAAGTTTTCAATTTCTCGTTTGTTTTCAAAGTCAAAGTTTTGTTTTTCCAGTAATGATCTAGTAAATACTTTTCTTTCTCGGTCATTTACAGTTAAATCACCAGGAGCGATAAGTTCACCTTTTATATCAAAGCTACCTAAATCAATACTTTCATAATCCTTATATTTATATACAACCTGTTTTTTTTCCTCTGATAAACAGATTTGAGTTGTAATACTTAAAATTAACATAATTAAAAATATTTTTTTCATTTTTCTTCCTTCTTACATTGTGAAGAGAGTCCAAAAGAGTAATCACCAAGTTCATCGGCCCAGAATGATCCATTAAAATCAAAAAAATATTGATCATTTTTAATTTCAATATTTGTCGAATCACCTCTATCTCTTAAGTCAATATTCTTAGCTTTTCCAGCGTTATATAAATCATCACGTTTCTTTGATAATAACTCTAGTTTTAAGTTAAACATAGAGTAGCTGTGTTTGTGAATCTCATTGATAAAACTAAAGATTTCTTTTTTAATATAATAATTCATGTGAGCACTTATAAAATTAATTGTTGATTGTATATTTTCCTCTAGTTGTATTGTGAATTCGTTTTGTTCTTTTAGTTTCTTTAATAAAGCAAGTTCTTCCTTAGCCGATTTTAAACTATTTAAGTCTAGATTAAATTTAATTTGTTTTCGAGTTTGGTTAATTAAATTTCTAATAAATGGATTTAAATTTGCCCTCTTTTCTGGTTCTGTGTAATACAAATCTAGAAAATATGAATTAGACGATGTGTTTTTACCTAATATTTCTTTAAGTGCAGCGGCCCTGGGTTTATAGACTTCATTAAAGTGATCAATCACTTTCATAGAGTCATCCCATAAACACAAATTATAATAAGATAATGCAGTTAACACTTCTGATTCTGGAAAAAAATAACTTTCGAGTAGAGGAGATTTATAGGTAATACTCAGACCAATACTTCGATTATAATCACCTAAATAGTAAGCGGCCCAAGCCTTATCCATTAAAATATATGGCCATTTATAGGAGCGTTTATCAATTTCTTGATATATCTCAACTGCTTCTTGATATTTTTTTTCTTCCATTTTAATTCTTGCATTTCTTATAATGCATGTTTCATTAAGATAGGTGTAATATCGTTTTAACTTTTCTCCTTTAGAGTCTTTTTCAAGTCGAGTAGCCTTTACTATACAATTTTGATAAAGTGTTGCAGCTTCAATTAATTTACGGTCAAGATTTTTAATAGTTCCCTTGATAATTGTTGCCTCAAGGCTAAATTGATGTGATTCAGGAATTTTTGATAATACTTCATATGCCTTGGCAAATTGTCCCTTGTTAAATAATCTGGTTCCATGAACCAATGCAACTGAAGGGATATTAAATTGATCTAATCTTTTTTCATCTAAGTTAAGTACCGCCATAGTCCCTGTTTTGATAACTAATAGCTCGATCGATTTTTCAACCTCTGCGTCTATTTCATTGTTATGTTCCAGGTACTGATTAATAAATGGGATAGCACTAAAATAATATCCACTTGATATTAATTGGAGTGCAATTTTTTTGTTTTTGTTTGGCGATTTGTCTTTTAAGTAAATTTCATTTGCCGATTTTACTGAAGCCTGTATTGCCAAGCTTGAGATAGAGAATAAAATCGTTAAATATATTTTAATTTTTTTGTTCATGAAACCCCTCGATTCTTAGTATGAAAATCCTATACCAAATACAATGTCCATATTATTTCTAATCTTAGAACTTGGAGTAACACCATTCACAATTGGTCCTGGGGCCATATAGGTGTTAAATAGTATCCCTGCATTTAAATGCATGTGAGTATTTATGTGGACCATGAATTCTGTTTTACTAATAATTGAAGTGTAACTTTCATTCGCATAAATATTAGCCAAATCTTTTGTATCTGCAGTAAGTGCATTACTTTCTGTATTGATTTTTCCTAATCCTGCACCAAATGCCCAGTCAAAATAAAAAATTTGATTAAAGGTATTTATTTTTCCATAAAACGGTGACCATTTTGCTAGTATTCCATAATTAGATTTTACATTCCTAATAAATGGAATAGTACTTGTAACTTTTTTTAAATTTGTAAAGTCATCATTATCTTTATTGGTATAAGTTGAATACATTCCCTCTAATGCCCATGTTTCATTAAATGAATATCCAGCATTGCTGTGAAGTAATGAAGTATTCTGAAAGTTTGAAGAAAGTCCTGAGCCAATTCCTAGATTAAAATATACGGTATTGGCTTTTTTATGAATTTTATTTTGCAAAACAAATACTTTTTTATCTGGGTCAAGCCATAAAAAATCATATAAATCTTTTTCTGTAGCTTTTATTATTCCAGAGAATAGCATTATTGAAATTGTTAATAAAATTTTTGTTTTTTTCATATGTATTCCTTTCTGTGATTAAGGGAGTGTGAAACTGGAATTACTTTTAATAAATCAAATTCACTTTTGTTTTTTTATTATATTGGAGTGAGTATTTATAACAATACTAGAGAGATAATGTTGTCTGTAATCTATACAAAAAGTCTTTAAGTCCAATTAGTTAGTGGCGTTTCTGACAACACTTTTTTGCTCTATTTAATCATATTGTATTGGTGCTAAAAGCGCCAATCCTTTTTGGCGATGATTTTGTTATTTTTTTGATTATTAGCAATGAAAGTTTGATTGAACTTTATCGGTCATGTATTTTTTTGTGATTTTAAAATGATATGAAAATAAAGTATGGGATAAGTATGCTGATGCATACTCATCCCATACGTAAGACTAGTTACTACCTAATAAATTTAATGGGACTGAATACTTAATATTAATATTTGAACCTTCGGCCGGAATACTGTTTGCAAGAAATTTTACTGACTTTGTTGTTGGGTTATATGTCCAACCTTGCAATTGCTTTACGTTGTTAACAAAAACTTCAAGACTATTACCATATGGAGTTTCACTTAAAGCAAATTGATCAACTAGGTTGACGATTGTCCCACCCATGTCTTGAAGAGTTGTTCCAAAATTTGATGTGATATCAGATGAACTTCCATTAGTACTCTGAGAAATTGAATTATACCGTGCTCCAATTGATTCCCATGAAGCATGTTTAGGAATTTTTTGTGTTCCGATACTGTATGCTTTTACCATCCCTTTATTTTCTTTAAGAGATAAAAATTTCGCTAAATATTCTGGTACTTTTTTTTCTGATTGATCTTCTTCATCACTTAAAAAGACGATTGCAAGAAATGCATCTTTTCTTAAAAAAGATGTTCCATATCTATCAAAAAAACTAGACGCACATTTTAATCCTTTCTCAGTACCTGATCCGTAAGTACCAACTTTAACCCATCTAGAAAAATTTGATAAAAATTCAGATTTATTATTTAATGCCGCTGTTTGAGTTAAGAGATTTGTATCACCAACCATTTTTCCGTTTCTTGAAGTCGAACCATCAGTAGTAGTAATGGCCATTTTAAAATTTATATTTTTTGTAAGAAACTGATCAATAAATATCTGAAAATTTTGTGCTAAAGCCGCTTGATTATCTGCCATAGAGCCAGAATCATCAATAACCCACAAGATATCTACATCACCATCACGATTTTTATTTTGAATAAAATTTTCTGATCGATTACTCAATGTTATTGTCGCAACAGGAGGAGTAATAACTGGTGGAGCAACTACAATAGGAGTAGGAGGAGTAATAACTGGAGGAGCAACTACAACTGGAGTTGGAGGAGTAATAACTGCCGGAGCAACTACAACTGGAGTAGGAGGAGTAATAACTGGCGGAGCAACTACAACTGGAGTTGGAGGAGTAATGACTGGCGGGGCAACTACAACTGGAGTTGGTGTTGTCGTCGTCGAGGGCATTCCAACTGCAGTACCTGTATTGGTTCCTGTACTATTTCCACTACCTGTTCCAACTGTAGGATTATTTGCACCAAATCCACCATTGGTATTAGAGTTTTCATTGGTCGCAACTACGCCAGAATCAGTTGCAACATTCGGATTAGTAGGAACCATAGGAGAAATTTCACTTAACTGAGTTTTTTGAAAAAACTCATTCTGCTTACAAGCACCAAGTAATAACATTGGTAGCACCATGCTGAGAAGTGTGACCACTTTTGGTTTAAAAAACCTGTTTGATAAAACCATTTAGTTTCCCCATCTTTGGAAATAATATTTCCATTTGTTTGATTTTGATTTTCAATAAACGTCCAGCATCAACATACGTACAACAAGCAAAATCAAAGCAGTATTGTAGTTTTATTATATTGGAATGAATTTTAGTTAAAATAGTTCTCAAGTTTTTATCCCGAGTAGCCGACAGTAATACTATACAATACCAAGACTTAAGAATGAAAATAGTTCAACTTTCTGGTACTGTAATAGAAATATAAAAAGATATAAAAAGTGCCATTACTTTTTGGCAATTAAATTTAGTACGAGGTTAGTATGTGTTTAATTTGTGTGGAATATCATAAACAAAGAATGACCAAAGAAGAAGTCAAGAGAGCACTTCCTGAAATGGTTATGTTTTCAAAAACAGAAAAAGAAAAAACTCATTATGAAAAACTTTTAAAATTTGAAGATAGTGAGTTTGAACTAGAAATAGAGAACTATATTCAGGCCGACAAATGAAGACTGTTGTTTTTGGGTATTCAGATAATCCAGAACGCTATTCATATAAAGCCTATCACTTATTATTAGAATTTAATCATGAAGCAATTGCCTTTAATCCACGCTCTGATGATATTGCAATTTTAGCAGTTCCATTTGATACATTGTCTTTGTATGTCGGAGAAGCAATTTCCAATAAATTTTTAGAACAAATTCTTAACCTAAAGTTTAAAAGAATTATTTTTAATCCAGGAACTGAAAATTCAGAGTTGGAAAAAAAATGTATAGATAATAAAATAGAAGTTGTTCATGGTTGTACATTAGTCATGTTAAAGACAGACCAGTTTTAATTTAAACCAATCTCAATTTCTTCCATGTATTTTGGGATATAGCATGGAAAGTTAAATCTCTCTTCAATTTTTTGTTTAAGCGCAATTGCTGCGGATTTTTCACCGTGATTAATAAAAATCATTTTAGGTTTGCGTTTTAAATGAGATAGCCAATCAATTGTATCCTGAAAATCTGCATGTGCTGAGAGTCCATCTATTGTTTTGATAGAGGCATTTACCAAAATTTCTTCATGATGAATTCTTAAAGATTTAAGTCCCTCTTGTAATAATCTTCCTTTTGTACCGTTGGCCTGAAAGCCAACGAATAGAATTATATTTTTTGAATCAGGAAGTCTTTCTTTCAGGTGGTGCATAACTCTTCCTCCAGTTAACATCCCTGAAGCAGTGATGATAACCATAGGACCTTCTTTTTTCATCAATTGTTTCGAATCTTCTACCGAGGTGATCGGATGGAATAGAGTAGGTGAAATGGGGGCCACAATTTGCCCATTCTCCATCATTAATAAATGTTCTTCAGGATGATTGAGAAAAATTTTATTAGCAGCATTGGCCATGGGAGAATCTACATAGACTGGAATTGTTGGAATAATATTCTCATCTTCAAGAACTTTCATCAAATGAAGTAGATCTTGAGTTCTTCCAACTGTGAAGGCCGGAATAACTAAAACTCCTTTTTGATTATAGACTTGATTAATTATTTCTCCCAAAGAAATTTTTGGATCTATTCGAGATTGTAAACGGTCACCATAGGTTGATTCAATAACTAAGTAATCTGTTTCATCCAAATAGCAAGGTGGTTTAATAATTTTTGACCGTCCATTGCCGAGATCACCGCTAAAAGTAATTTTTTGAAAAATATTATCGACAGAAAAAGAGAGTTCTACAAAGCTAGATCCTAAAATATGTCCAGAACGAATAAATTGAGCTGTTAAACCAGGAAAGAGGGAAATTGTATGTTCCCTTTCTATGCTTACAAATAATTCGAGTGAGGCCCTGGCATCTTCTACAGTGTAGAGCGGTAATGCCGGTATATGATGAGAGTAGCCAGACTTATTTGCAAAGAGAGCGTCTTCTTCTTGTAGATGCGCGGAATCAAGTAGCATAATCTCGCACAAGTCACGAGTGGCCTTTGTGCAATAAATTTTTCCGCGAAATCCGTCTTTATATAGCTTGGGAATGAGACCTGTATGATCGATATGGGCATGAGTAAGTAAAATTGAATCAATTTTTATAGCATTAATATTTGGATACCAATTTAAATTTCGAGAGTCTTTTGGGCCCTGGAAAAGTCCAGCGTCTATTAGAATATGTTTATTCCCATAAGTTATAATATTTCGACTACCAGTAACTGTTTGAGCTGCACCTGCAAATCTAATTTTTATATAAAATATCCGACCATTTTAGTCAACAAATGGACATTGTTAAGAAAGATTCATAGAATATATTACGATTAAAAATTGGTCTTAAGGAAATATTTTTATGAATAAAATATTATATATTTTATTGTCATTTTACATGGCACTTAGCATTTCTTTTAGTTATGCAAAAAATAAAAAAGAGGAACCCCTCGCTATTCGTCATGAAATGAATACAATTTCAAAGCATATACGATCACTTGGTCCATTTATTACATCTGAAAGTGGATTTATGAGTGATAAAAATCATAAAGAAATTCAAAAACATTTAAGTGCATTAAGCATGTTGTTTAAAAATTTAAAAGTTCACAAATTAATTCAAATGGAAGGACTTGCAATTAATCAACGGATTATGTCTGAACAATTAGAGCAAACAGTAAAGTTATTTACTCTTAAGAAAAAATCTGAAGCACGTGCTAAATTCCATGCTTCACTTAGCCTCTGTGTCTCTTGTCATTCTCAGTCGCCTGGAATTAAAATACCAAAGTTATTTTCTGATAAAGACATTGAAGGTTATAAATTAACCACTTATGAAAAAGCGGATATGTACTTTCTTACAAGAGATTTTACAAAAGCTCTTGGATTGTATGATTCATTCTTAAAGTCATCAAAAAAGTTAGATAATGATGAATTTATTTTTAAGTCTCTTGAAAGAGAACTCATCTATTATATCAAAATAAAAAAATCATTTACGGATGCGAAACTTCATTTTGAAGAATTGCTTAAAGGTAAAAACTTTAATGAAAAAGTTACTCAGGAAGTAGAAGACTGGCTAAAGGCCTTGTCAGGAAAAAGTTTATGGGAAAATTTTGATTCTAGTAAAACAACAGAGGATGAAATTGCAAAATTTATGAAAAACTTTATAGCTGATGATGAAGATGGCCCTATCTTTTCACCAACTAATTCATCTGAAGTTTATGATTTAAATTTATCATCTATCCTCTTAGATTATTACAATATGCATCCCGACTCTAAGCACGGAGGAAAAATCCTTTACTGGTTAGCTAAGCTCGATAAAAAAATAAATGATGATTTATTTTTTTCACTTGGCGATTTTTATCTACTAGTTTGTATGGAGAAATATAGTAAGGATCCTGTTGCAAAAGAATGCTATGAATCTTATCTTGAAGATATGGTAATTAATTATACCTCAAAGGAAAAGTCTGAATGAAAATGATTTTGTTTTTAGTTGTCCAAGTCTTTATTCTCACGGTATTTCCTAATTGCTTTGCGGAAGATATTGCTCCTGAGCAACTAGAGGCAAAGGCCGTGATGAATCAAGTTTACGAATCCTTTATCAAAATTGTTCCTTATATTTATTCTGATAAGCTAGTGCTTGATCATAATAAACATTCTAGTGAAGTAGAATTAGTAAAAGACTTAACTGAAATTTCAAAGGCCTTTAAAGGGGCTAATCATGTTAATTTTTTAAGATCACCTGGATTTAAACCATCGCTTGATACAATAAATATTCACATTCAAGAAACCATAGATTCTCTTCGTTCTAAGAATAAAGTTTTTGTTCATGCTCGTTTAAAGGCCATGACGGCCTTATGTATTTCTTGTCATAGCCAGTTATCTACAGCTGTATCTAAAAATGCATTTATTACATTGGCCAGTCATATTCAAAGAGATCGATTTGATTCTGATTTTGGTTTTGCCAATTATCTCTATTTGGTTAGAAGGTTTGACGATGCAGTCAAATATTTTGAATTAACTATTAAAAAATCTATCCTGCAAAGTCAAAAGGCCCCTCCTGGACTTCTTTCAGACGATAAGGTTGTTAATGGTGAATTATATACTTCGCTTAGAAGAGTATTAAGTATTTATACAAAAATCTCATTTGATTCAGTAAAGGCCATTAGTTTTTTAAAAAAATATAATACTAATAAATCAATTTCTCATCTCACTCGGTTGGATATAGATTCTTGGATTAAAGAATTAGAGAAATGGGGTAAAATTGATACTAATAATATAAAATCAATATCTGATTTTATAAATAAACATTTGGCCATACTTGAAAATTCTGATAGTTCCAAAGTTAAGGTAAATACGGGAGAACATGATATTGCTCTATTAATTGCATCAGGAGTATTGTCTAAGTATTTAAATGATCATCCTCAATCTGACATGACGGCCCAAATTCTTTATTGGCTAGCAATAGCCGAAAGAAGATTAAGCACGACTTATTTCTTTTCATTAAGTGATATTTATCTTAAAGAATGTATAGTTCAGTATCCTGCATCTCAATTTGCAAAAAAATGTTACCAAGAGTATGAAGAGAATGTTTTATTTGGATATAGTGGATCGGGTGGAGTTGATATCCCACCTGAAGAAAAAAGAGAACTAGATCGTTTAAAAAGATTATTAAAGTAAGGGAGATATTAATAATGGAAAATCAAACCGTCGTATCAAGACCTACATCATTTATCCCGGTTAAGGCCCAGCTTGAAACTGTCAAACCAACTAAAGCATTAATGGAAGGAATTCATATTGAAGGAATTCATATTCTGATGTTTTTTGGCTTAATAATCTTTTTATTTATCGGAATGTGGAAGGCCAATAAGAATTAGTGGCACAGTGGTGCACTATTAGTGGAGTGCTGAACGGCGTTTACTTCTTGGAAGCGCATTACTCTATAGCTAATAGTTAATAGTCCTAGCAGTATTAAGCTAATAGCATATGATTTTGGAAGTTTGGCCTTTAGGGGTCTTAAAAATTTTTGCAAAATTGTCGGTGCAAAGACCATCGAAGGTAATGTTCCCAGCCAGAAAAAAAACATATATAAAATTGCATAAAATGAATGCTCAAAAGCGGCAACACCGAGAACTACTCCATAGAGAAGTCCGCAAGGTAAAAATATTGAAAGCAATCCCACAAGATAAGATTTAAAGTTTCCATTATTATTTTTAACTAATTTGCCCCAAAGTTTTGAATACAATTTTGATAAAAAGACAGGTAGAGGAAGCTCTGCTTTTTTACCGCGGAAATTTTGAACTCCCCAAAAAAGAAAAAGGCTTCCTATCATAAGGCCAGGTATTAGTGTTAATTTTGGATTACTGGCCTGAATGGTAAAAATCTTTCCCAAAAATCCAGCAAATAGGCCAAGAGTTAAGTAGCCAGTTAGTCTTCCTAATTGATATCGCATAACTTCTTCTGATTTTTGGCAAGTTGCAGTTACAAGTCCACCACACATGCCTACACAATGAAGACTGCCACCGATGCCTGCAATAAAAGATACCCAGGGCATAATATTTTTTAAATTTCCAAAAAAATTAATTAGCTGGCCCGACAAGTGGGACCTCCAAGACAGAAATAATATGATCATTTTCTCTCATATCTACTTCTATTACTTTTTTTCCATCTATAAAAATGGCCGGATCAACTCTAAAAAAGAGTGGTGTTTTAGCTTCTGCACTATGAACTTTAAAGGGAATCATTGGAGTCACAAGAGTGATTTTTTTTCTAAGTTCTGGATCATGAACTTGAAAAATCAATTCATGAAGTTGTTCACCTTGATGTGTTATTTTAAGTGTAAAATGATTCAGAACAGATTTACTTCCATCTGCATTACTTACAATTTGAAAAGGGCTCTCGATTCCTCGATAAATTTGAAAACTAAGTGAAGTACTTCTGTAGAGGAAGGCTACAAAGATTGCAACAAAAGATAAACTGATGCAAACATAAAGTAAGGATCTCCAAGTGAAGAAAGTATGAGTTTTTCCAATAAGCTCATTTTCAGAGCTATAGCGAATAAGTCCTTTAGGTTTATCAACTTTTACCATGATTTCATCACAGGCATCTATACAGTTTGTACAGGCAATACATTCTAGTTGAGTACCACGTCTAATATCAATTCCAGTAGGACATACTTTTACACAGGCATAGCAATTAATACAGTCGCCTTCGTCTGTTTTTTTTACCTCAGGAGCTCTTCTCGGTTCTCCTCTTTTTTCATCATAGGCAATGACTAGTGAATTTGCATCCATAATTACAGATTGCATCTTTCCATAGGGACAAGCAATGATACAAAATTGTTCACGAAACCAACCAAAGTCTATAAGGATAATTATTGTTGAAATCATAACAGACATGAAAATTCCAAAATTTTCAAGAGGATTTCTCATGGTCATTAAGAACAGTTCACGTGAGCCTACAAAGTAGCCAACAAAAGTATGCGTGATGTGAAGTGAAACTATTGTAAAGATCGTCCACTTGATAAATTTTTTCAAAAACTTATCAAAACTCATGGGAGCTCTGTCTAACTCACGGCGCTTGCGGGCTTTGCCTTCAACCCATGTTTCTATTTTTAAAAATATATTTTGAATAAAGACTGTTTGTGGACAGGCCCAACCACACCAGACACGACCAAAAACAGTAGTGAGAAAAGCAATAAAAAAAATGGCAGAAATGAGAATGAGAAAAATAAGAATTGGTTCGACTCCATGAAAAGTATTTCCCATTAGGGTAAATTCTCTTTTAAAGATATCGATCATGAGGAGTGGTTTCCCTTTGATATAAATCCAAGGGACTACTAAATATAAAATAATGAGAAACCAATAAAATATATTTCTGCGGTCTTTCCAGATACCGTTTGTATCTTCGGGGTAAAGGTAAACACGGTGTCCAGATGCGTCTGTTGTTGCCAATCTTTCAGCATCTAGTTCATACAGTTTTTTTATTTTATCAGTATTCTCATCATTCATTTATAAAACCAAAAAATTATTTTGCCGCTGGAGCAACAGGAGCTGCTGCTTCAATCACGACACCGTTGTCATCAACTTTATCTCCTTGAGGAGCTTTTCCGCCAGCTTGATGAGTATTGTGTAGTGACATTACGTATACGACTGCTTGATAGATTTCTTCTTTTGAAAGAACTTCACTCCAAACAGGCATTCCATTTGCTGCAGATCCATTAAAGACAATATTGAATACTGTTTCAGGAGTTCCTTTTGCTCTTAACCAATATTCATCAGTAAGGTTTGGTCCGATATCTCCAATCCCTTTTTCTTTATGGCAAGCAACACAATTAGTGGTAAAAATAACTTCACCCTTTTTTAAACCATCATCTTTTTTAAAGGCCTCAAAAGTTACCATATCAAATGCGCCATTCTTTTTTGCATCTGCTGCTCTAATTTCTTCAACTTTGGCGTTATCAGCTTTGAATTCATCTCGTAAAGTTGGTCCACCTAAGATTTGGTAAAAAATAAAATAAAAAATTGCAAAAACGATGGCACCATAAAATGTGAATTGCCACCAAGAAGGTAATGGATTGTCTAATTCGTGAATTCCATCGTAACTGTGGTCAAGAAGCAAATGTTTTTCATTAGCTTCAACGTGAAGTTCAGTATCAGTACTTTTAGTAGTTTTATCATTACTCATGCTTTTCTCCGTCAGAGAGAGGAAGCCCCTGGGCTTCCTCATAGAGTGGTTTATTTTGTTTGCGATAAGTCCAATAAATATAGGCCACGAAGCAGGTTGCAAATATCAGCATAGCTACTATCGGCATCCAGGGCATATTTGAGAGACTTAAAACTTCTTTATGCATACTTATTTCCTACGGTGCCTTTCCATAATCCACACCAATTCTTTGTAGATAAGCAATAAGTGCGACAATTTCTTTATCTACAACCTGAGGTGGTACGCTTGAAGCAACTAAAGTAGTTTTAATTGTTTCAGCTTGTGCTTGGGCCGTAGCTACAGCATTTTCAACATCTGCATCTGTGTAAGGAACTCCTAGCGTTTTCATAACAGATAATTTCTTTGAAAGTGTTGAGTAATCAATTGTCTGCTCAAATAGCCATGTATAACGTGGCATAATTGATTGAGGAGTAACATCTCTTGCATCAAACATATGTCTATAGTGCCACATGTCTGGATACTTTCCACCTACGCGAGCAAGATCTGGTCCAATTCGTTTTGATCCCCATTGGAATGGATGATCATAAACAAACTCAGCTGCTTCAGAATTTTTTCCATAACGAAGCACTTCGTGAACTAGTGGTCTAACTGTTTGTGAGTGACAAAGATAACAACCTTCACGGATATAGATATCTCGTCCAGCTATTTCTAGTGGAGTGTATGGTTTTACAACATCAAGTTTTGTGATGTATGAACCAGAGAAAAGAGCTGGAACAATTTCAATTGCAGTTCCAACTAAAATAGCAAGCAGTGCTAGCACTGCAAATACCATTGGGATACCTTCTAATTTTCTATGAGGAGATGCTGTCTTTTCTACTGAAGAATCGTCTAGCGCGTACGCTTCATAAACTTCAACTTTATCAGTTGAACCACTTTTTGCAGTTTTATATAAGTTGTACATCATAAGAATAAATGAAGTTAAAACGAAAACTCCACCAAATGCTCTTACCCAATACATAGGAACAATTTTTATAACAGTTTCGATAAAGTTTGGATAAACAAGTTTACCAGTGCTGTCGATAGCTCTCCACATAAGTGATTGAGTGATACCTGCTGTCCACATAGAAACGATATAAAGTACTAGACCTATCGTTGCTAACCAAAATTGAATATCAGCAATTTTTTTAGAATAAATTTCAGTGTTCCAAAGTTTTGCAACTAAATAATAAAGCATACCAGCTGTAAGCATGTAGTTCCAACCGATTGTTCCAGAGTGAACGTGACCTGGAATCCAGTCAGTAAAGTGAGCGATCATGTTAACAGATTTGATTGCTAGTAGTGGGCCTTCAAAAGTCGACATACCGTAAAATGTTACAGCACAGGCCATGAATTTTAAAACAGGATCAGTTCTTACTTTATCCCAAACACCTCTTAGTGTAAGGAGACCGTTAACCATACCACCCCAACTTGGTGCCCATAGTGCAACAGACATAATCATACCCATGGTTTGTGCCCATTCAGGTAGAGTTGTATAAAGTAAATGATGGGGACCGGCCCAAATATAAATAAAGACTAGTGACCAGAAGTGAATAATAGAAAGTCGGTAAGAATAAACAGGGCGATTCGCTGCTTTTGGAATAAAATAATACATTAAACCCAAAAATGGAGTAGTTAAGAAAAATGCAACTGCATTATGTCCATACCACCATTGAATTAATGCATCTTGAACTCCGGCATAGAGTGAATAAGATTTAAAAAAAGATACTGGAATCTCAAGTGAGTTTACAATATGAAGAACTGCAACTGTTAAGATTGTAGCAATATAAAACCAAATCGCAACATAGATATGTCTTTCACGACGTCTAATAATTGTTCCGAAAAAGTTAACGGCAAAGACAACCCAAATTAAAGTAATGGCAATATCAATTGGCCATTCTAATTCTGCATATTCTTTTCCGCTGGTAATACCAAAAGGGAGAGTAAGTGCAGCGGAGACAATAATTAATTGCCATCCATAAAAGTGAATTCTAGAAAGTACGTCATTAAATAGACGGGCTTTCAAGAGTCTTTGATGAGAATAATAAATCCCCGCAAAGATAGCATTTCCGCAAAATGCAAAAATAGCAGCGTTAGTGTGGAGTGGGCGCAATCGTCCAAACGTAATCCACTGAAGGCCAAAGTTTAATTTCCAGTTGGCCATCTCGAAAGCAATTGTTACACCTAATAGAAGTGCAACTGCTCCCCAGATAACTGTAGCGATAACAAACATTCTGACGATTTGATCATCGTATGAAAATGTTTCTAGTCGCCGATTTCCTGATGACACAGATGTAGTCGAGCTCATTTCTTTTCCTTGTTAAGGTCATTTATCGACGGGTTAATATTGAGGGTTTTAAGCGTTAATTTTTGATCATCTAAAAGCATTCGATGCGCTGGAGTTTCAAGATCATCATATTGACCTTGTTTAGTCATCCAGATAAATCCGCAAACAAACATTACCGCAAGGCCCATGACGAGAGGTAAAATAAAATAAATAATTTCCATCAATCAATCCTTAAGCGAGTATTCAATTCTTTTGTTCCAATCACAGTCGATAATAGGATTGTGAGTGAACTTATGGGCATAATAACTGCCGCAATAAATGGAGTAATAAACCCATTATAAGCAGCGATAACTGAAAAGCAATTATAAATAAGAGAAATGGTTAAGTTGCGATAAATCACTTTCATGGTTTCTCGTGAAATGATAACAAGGTCAACTAGAGGTGAAATTCCAGGGGTTGTTAAGTAGACATCTGCAGAACGAAGAGAAATATCCATTGAGCCATGAACTGCAACTCCAACAAATGATTTACTTAACGCCATAGCATCATTGGCACCATCACCAACCATAATTGCATTTGTTGAATTTTCAATTAAATTTAATTTTTTTTCAGGAGATACATTTGCCCAGATGTTTTCCTGATCTAGATTAGCTTCTTTTGCTATTTTATTAACAATGTCTGCATTATCTCCGGATATCATTTTAGGAGTAATCTCTAAAAACTTAAGGGAATCAATTGCCGCTTTTGAGTCTTTTCTAATTTGGTCAGAAAGTTCGAATGAAGCAATTTCTTGCTGGTCTTGTAAAAGCTTCCAGTTTTTAATTTCATAAAAATGTTGATCAATTAAAGCAGATACACCAACTCCCAAAATTTCAATATAATTTTCCATCGGGAGTAGTTGGGTTGCTCCATTTTCAGTAGCAAATTCACGAAGGGCCTTAGCAACAGGGTGAAGTGATTTTTGTTCTAAAGTGGCAATGATATCAAAAAGAGGAAGAGAGGATTGTGAAGTCTTTTTAAAATTTTGAACTTTCAAATTTCCATAGGTAATTGTACCTGTTTTATCTAAAAAAACAGAAGTTACTTTGGAAAGCTTTTCAATGACTTCATCATTTTTTATTATAATTCCTTTTTTTGAAGCTTTAGATAGAGTACTGGTAAGGGCCAAGGGGGTAGCTAGAGCAAGAGCGCATGGACATGTTACTATTAGCAGAGTCAGCGATCTTGAAAATGCATCATTTATTCTTCCCTGTAAGAATAGATAGCTAAATAAAATTCCAGCAAGGATAAATGTTGTGTAAATAAAATATTTCGAAATTTTATTTGTAAGTTCAACAATCTGAGCTTTTTGAATCCAGCCATCTTCCACTTGTTTCAAGATTTTACCAATTCTTGAATTTTTATCAGTGGCCTCAATTTGAATAATAAGTTCATTGTCGATATTTTGAGTACCCGAGAAAATTTTATCACCAACTTTTACTTTTTGAGGGAGGGATTCACCTGTTAAAAGTGAATTGTTAAGCATGGATTCGCCAGAAACAATAACCCCGTCCGCCGGTATAATTTCATTTGCTTTAACTTTAATAAGATCATTTATTTTTAAATATTTGGGGTGAATTTCAATGAATTCTTCACCTTCTTTTTTTAAGACGGAAGTTGATTGATAGAAAAAATTAAGATCATTAGCGCTTAGCCCTTTCTCTTGAACTTTTTTCAAGAAATAGCGAGAGAGAAGTAGGAAAAAAACTAAATCAGTGAGGGAGTCAAGATAGTTATGATTTATACCGTTTATAAGATTATAAAAACCAAAGCACATTCCAAAAATAAGCGCAATTGCTATTGGGACATCAATAGAAACGGTTTTTGTTTTAATGGCATTCCATGCATTTTGGTAAAATGGAAATGCGGAATATAATAAAACCGGAAGGGACAAGACAACTGTCGAGAGGCTAAACCAATGGGCGTAAGCTCCATCTGCACCACCATACAAAAAATCTGCAAAAAGCATAGTATTGGCAGCACCGGCACCAGCGATTCCTATTCTGATTAAGGCCTTGTGATCTTCTTTTTGCTTCAGTGCTATCGTTTCTTCATTTCGTTTAAGCGGATGTGGCCTATAACCTAAATTATTTAATTCCCGAGCAATATTGGCAAAATGACCGCTGGGTTTAATGGAAATACTAGCTACAGACTTTCCCATATCAAGGCGACTGACTTCGACATCTTCTAGAAATTCAGGCATTTTTTCAACAAGCCATAGACAGGCTAAGCAATGTATCCCTTCGAGATAAAACTCTAAAGTTCGGAGTCCATCTTTATTGGCATAACTATACTCATTTAAGAAATCATCATTATCTAAATAATTATATTTCTCATTCTTAACTTCCACAGGGGAACGACGTTTATAGGCCTTAGAGTTATTTTTTATCTGGTAATAATCATCAAGACCTTTATCATGTAAAATATTATAAACAGTTTTACAGCCATTACAGCAGAACGGGTCTTTTTTCTCGATGTCATCATCGTTAAATAAAGCAATAACCGCTTCTTCATCACAATGGGTACAATGAATAGCATGAATCATGTAGTTTGAGTCTCAAAGAAATCTTGGAATAAAATTGCAAGTTCAGAATCAGTATTATTCAAAATATCTTGAACAGTACTGCGATCCAGATAGCATACAGTTGAATTAGACTGTGCTTCGGCGGTGACACTTGATTTGGTATTATTTATCAATTCTCCAACTCCAATAATTCCACCTGGCTTTATCGCTGATTTTAATTTTTTATTTTTTGTTAAATTAACAATACCGTCAATAACTAAATAAGCAACTATTGGAATTTGGTTTTGATAAAAAAGAGGCGTCGGAACTGAGAATGTATGTGACTCACAAAGCTTTTGCAGCTTAGCGATATTCATGTTATCGATTGTAATCTGTGTTTTAATAACCATAGTTAAATCTATGGTAATAGATTATAAAAGAATATAATCCATGTCATGTTTTGAAATTTTTTTAGTAATTTATATTGGCCCAGTTCAGTAATTCTTCTTCATTGGTAATGTAAATAACTTTACCTTCTTGTTCTAGAATTCCTGCTTCTTTAAATTCTGTCATGAAGCGTATTAATGTTTCATTAGCAGTACCAATCATTGTCGCCATTTCTTCTCTTGTAAGTTTCATGTCGATTCTTACGCGTTGACCTTCTCTAACGCCATGAGAAGCTTTTAATGCCAATAATAATTCTGCTAAACGTTCGCGTACATTTTTTTGATGTAATGATGTTAATTTATTTTCTGCAATACCCATATCTCGTGAAAGCTTATTGATAATATTCATTGCAACTGAAGGGTTGTTTTGGATAACGCCAATGATAAATTTTTTATCTATAAAACAAACTTCAGTATCTTCCATCGCAGTTGCGGTGCCTGAGTAATTGTCTTCAGTAAATAAGCTTCTGTGACCAAGTATATCGCCACCCGTTACAACTCGAACAATTGACTCTTTGCCGTCGGGACCAACCTTGGTCAGTTTTATATTTCCTTTGCTAATACAAAAGAGTCCGTAAGGATGATTTCCCTGGACAAATAAGGTTTGTCCTTTTTTATATGTATTTGATACTTTGTGATGAGTGATATTTTCCAGCTCAGGCATTTTTAAGTCGCAAAAAACGCCACTAGATTTTGAGGGACAATGTTCACAATCAACTGGTAATTCTTTTTTCATATGACTTAAATAAAGCATGATTTGAATCAGAAGTTAAGAAAATTTTAGCGTGCACTTGTAGTTTTT
>JAVHRK010000078.1:0-17112 GCA_036171615.1 Bacteriovoracaceae bacterium | reverse complement strand
TTGTGCGATTTGTGTATAAATTTGCTCATCCGCAATTTTACACACAAGGAAAAGCGGAAGCAAGCTTCGGGGAATTAAACCCAAGAGATTAAATTACTTAAGTAATCTAAATAAATTTGGAGATTATGAGCACGCCCATAATTATGGGCACTAAATATTTGAATTTGTACGGTTATCTGATTCTTTCGGTCTTTTACTCTGTAACTATCGCCTTTAATAGAAATTTATAGATATTAAACTAGTGTTTCAGATGATTCTTTATTTATAATTAACTCACCTTTATCAATCTTGGTTCTCACAATATCCATAATTCGATCTTGTGCCTCTTCAACTTTAGAGGCTAACTGTAGTGGCACTAATAGTATCTCTTCCATTTCTTGTCGAAGCATTTTGGGTGAATTCATTAAAATAAAGTTTTTTACTTCTGGTGAGGCAATTCTTAAGGCCAATCCCATATCTCTAGCCTTAATAGATCTCATTAATTCAATTAACATTAACGGAGTTAAAAATTGTAGGTCATCAAAAGTATACATACTTTTATGTAGGGCAACGGCCATTTTAGGATCTTTCTTGAAAATAGTTTCTAAAATATTTTGTCGAGCAGATTTTGATAATCCTGCTAACATTTTTGCTGCTGCTTTTATTCCACCTTCAAATTTCATAATGGCCTTTTCTCATTAATTAACAATGAGGATTATCTTGCATCAAGTAGTTTTGGACATATTCAGTTACGCCAATCTCTAATGGGGTAAATTCAAAATCAGGTACGATAGAAAAAAACTTATTCATATTGGCTTCAGTAAAATATTGATACTGGGCCTGTAACTCTAAAGGCATATCAATAAATTCAATATTAGGTTCTTTTTTAACGGCCAAAAAAGTTGCATTAACTAAATCAATAAATGTGCGTGATCCACCAGTACCTAAATTATATATTCCTGAATGAGTTACTTTATCAGGATTAGAAAGTTCTAACATAACTCTTATAACATCCTTAACGTAAATAAAATCTCGTAATTGTTCTCCATCAAGACATTCAATACGATGAGATTTAAATAATTTTACAACTCCACTTGATTGAATTTGATCATAGGCCTTATTTACCAATGATCTCATCTCGCCTTTATGATATTCATTTGGGCCATAAACATTAAAAAACTTTAGACCAAACCAATGATCAGGTTTATTTTCTTCATTTAAAATCCATTCATCCACTAATTGCTTTGAGTAACCATATGGATTTAGTGGTACTAAATTAGGCAACATCTCATGATCGTCATTATAGCCCAACTCGCCTGCTCCATATGTTGCAGCGGAGCTAGCATAAATAAAAGGAATATTCTTAGTAGCGGCAAATCTAAAAAGTGCTTGAGTATAGGCCACATTATTCTTCATCAGATAATCCATGTTCTTTTCTGTCGTAGAAGAACAAGCACCCAGGTGAAAAATAATTTCAGCTTCAGCTATAAGATCATCATAATCTCCAGCAAATAACTCATCAGCATGTATGTAATCAGAAAATTTAATTCCTCTTAGATTTTTCCATTTTCCTGTTTCATGAAGTCGATCAACAATAACTAAATCCTGATGACCAAGTCGATTGAGTTCATGTGCTAAAACACTTCCAATAAATCCAGCTCCACCTGTAATTAAAATCATACTTGCTCCTTATTTTCCTTCATATGCACATAGTATAAATAAGGATGAACTACCCAAGCAACTGCTAGTACACCCAGTTCATACAGTAAGCACAAAGGAACCCAGACTGATAACATTGAAATAACATCGGGAGGTGAAAAAATAGCTGCAAAGAGCGAAAGACCGACATACACATAACGTCGAAATTTTCTCAATAATTGTTTAGTTACTAATCCCATAAATCCTAAAATAATAAGGACGTTCGGGAATTGAAAAATAACACCAAGGAAAAGCAAAATTTGGCTAATATTAGTAACGTAATCTCTTAGATTAATATTCGCCTGAACATCTTGAACTCCCATTTTCGCCAAAAAATTAAAGACAAATGGCATTACTAAATAACCTGAAGTCATTCCTAGAATAAATAAAAACCAACCAAAAATCATAAATGGCTTCACAGCTCTTATTTCATGGGGATGAAGTCCTGGTCTAATAAATTTCCAAACTTGATAAAACCAGACAGGTGAAGAAAAAATAATCGCCCACAAAATACTAACGTCAACCTGTACCCAGGCTTTTTCAAATACGCTGTGATAAACAATTATCCCCTGATGACCAATATTAAGAGAGTGTCTTAGCGGTTGCAGTAGAAACTCTGTTATTTTGTCAACATAAGCAGTAGTAATTAAAAATGCCACAACAAAAATCCAGACGATTTTCATTATCATTTTGCGAAATTCTTCGATATGGTCCCAAAAACTCATTTCCTTCATATTGCTTCCCCTGACATAGAACTATATACTTTGATAATATATTTGTAAAAAGATGAGTTTCACTTATGCGTATTATTATTCTCTCTCTATTTTTAAGCTTTTTATCAGTTGAGCTTTTTGCCAAAGATAATCTCCTTTTGATTTGTTTAGCTAAAGAAGAATCAATTCTACACAAAAACAATAACCAAACTGTCCTCTACCGCTTAAACCAAAATTTTATTAATGAGCTGGCCACTTCAAATGATATTTCCATTAAAAAGAACTTTGTAGATGAAATCTGCTCACCTAAGGCAAAATTTCCACCTTCAGTAGGCCTCTTACGCCTTTTATTATTAAATGAGAGTGATATTTTTGATTTGAGCTTGTCTGGAGTTGACCCAAGCATGCGTTCTTATAAAATGGCGTATATTAGAGAACTTCAAAAACAGGTACCCCATTTTTTTATAAGTTACCTGGCCGGCATTCAGTCAGAAATGCCCGATGCTCATTGCTTAACTAAAGCAATTCCTGAAATTGGAGCATTTAATGAGCGTTTAAAATATCTAGAGGAAGAAATTACAATTCACCAAATTCTTTCTCAAAAGACCAGTATTGATAGTATTTTTACAAAACTTCTTGATATAGATAAAATTAAACGAAACTGCCTAAAATTAAAGCGTCGCTCGAAGAAAAATCCGCGTGTTTAATTTTTCAAAATAATAGTCAGAAAGAGATTTTAAGATATCACGATCGTATGGAATTATTTTAACTTCAAGATAATTATTCACAATACTTAAAAGACTAATGCTTATATTTTTGTTCTGAGACCAGTCTTGTTTTAAACTATCTAATTTAACTAATAAGGGCCCAGGATACATACCTGCAATTTTTTGAAATTCTCTTTTTTTGATCAATGTTCCGCAACTTCCACATGCACGGCCGGCCATTGTGGGTACTCCCTTTTCTAAATTAAATTTTGTAATGCCAAAACATAAACAAACTAGATCAAGATGTTCAACAGGAATATTACCCTGATATTCATCTAGTGTTTTATAAAAGAGTGACAAAGGTAATGAGTTGTTAATTAAAATTGTTGAAATTGTATCAAGTGATTTATCGCTAAAAGCACTTACTATTTCTAAAATTTCATTGGCATATTGAGGAACTAAAAAGCCTGTGAATCTTATGCTCGTTAATATATTCTTTTTGAGATTTACATCTATGAATAAAGTAAGGTCTTGACCTGATTTATTGGTCCATGATTTTTTATGTGCGTATAAAAAATCATTCATAAGTTAATGGTTCTTCTGCTCGTAAAGTTAAAATTTCGAATCCATCAGGTGTAACAAGAATAGTGTGTTCAAATTGAGCAGACCACTTTTTATCTTTAGTGATAACAGTCCATCCGTCTTTTAAAGTTTTACAATCTTTAACCCCTAAATTAATCATGGGTTCAATAGTAAAAGTCATACCTGGTTTCATTTCTGGACCTGTATTTCTTTTACCAAAATGAACAACCTGTGGCTCTTCGTGAAACTCTCGACCAATACCATGGCCACAATAATCTTCGACAACAGAGTAACCGTGGGAATGGGCTATTTCTTGAATAGCTGCACCGATATCACCAATTCTTCCACCTGGACGAACTTGATTAATTCCGGCCCTTGTACATTGATATGTAACTTCAACTAATTTTTTTACCGCAGGAGAAACATTACCTACAAAAAATGTTTTATTGGTATCGCCATGAAATTTATTTAAATAAGTGGTGATATCAATATTAACGATATCTCCATCTTTTAGAATAACATTTTTATTAGGGATTCCATGACAAATAACTTCATTCACAGAAGTACAAATTGATTTTGGAAAACCGTGATAATTTAGCGGCGAAGGTATGGCCCCATGATCGATAATATATTTATGGCACAGAGTGTTCAACTCTTCTGTGCTCACCCCTACAGTAATAAATGGTGCAATATACTCCATAGTATCTGTCGCTAGGCGACATGTTGCTCGCATTAATTCGATTTCTCTTTCAGATTTAATTGAGATCATGACTTTCTGTTTTTCCCTGTTATACAATGTTGAAGATAGTAGTTCTAAGAATTTATACTAATTCTCATGGAGTGAGAAATGAAAAAATTAATTAGTTATGTTTCCCTATTTCTTTTTGCCTTAATCGTTATCCCTATAGCTTCACATGCAACTACACTTGATATTGCCGGAGATTATGATCAACAAATTACACAAATTATTCTTAAAAATGATCCCACTCGTCAGTTAATTGATGAAAACTTAAAAACTTATTCAACATTAATTGAACTTTTCTCAAATTTTAAGGAAATGGATATTACTTTTGGTAATAGTCTTTTACAGAAAGTCAAAAGAGGTGACCCGCTCTCGGGCGATGAAGTTTTCAATCTTAGACGTACAATCACTACCTATTATACTATCAATCAGAAAATTCTCGATTTTGCCAAAGAATATAAGCCTGTCCTAAGCGAAGTTCCAAAAGATTTTGCAAAGGGAAGTGCCAAGCTTCAAGCAATTAAAGCACATCTTATTTATTTAACTGGGCATCTTGTAGTTTTAGAGCATCTGGTGCAAATGCATAAAATTTATTATGAAACAGATCCTCTTTTTAGAAGAATTGTAAAAAGGGCCTTATTAAATAATGAAACTGCAGGTGGTGGCCCTTCAAAGAATTTGAACGATTTGATTAAAATGAGTCAGTACACCGTTGAAGTTGGGGATAGTAAAGAATTTGCTCAGCAAATTATCTTAGTACGTGAAATACAAAATGATATTAGACAAATTCTTGAACAAAAACCACATGCACTTATGCTCTTGGATATTGTGACAAACAATCCAATGGCAACTATAATTGCTCAGGGAAAAAATAATTTTAAGGCCAGTTATTTTGATTTTATTGATACTTTTGTAGATTTTTTTAATGATATCACCAATTGGTTAAGTTCAATATTTGGAAATATTGCGGGATCTATTTCGTGGAGAACGGGCCATTTAAAATCAAATCTAAAAGTGCTGGCCTTAATACAAAATCAATTAAAACCAATGGATATTATTTTTGATAAAAGTCCATTTGTACTTACTGATAAATTTATTCCAGGATATTTTGGTCATGTTGCAGTTTATTTAGGTACAGAAGCACAATTAAAATCTGTCGATTTATGGGAGCATCCTAGCATTATTCCTTACCAAAATGAGATAAGAAAAGGGAATGTTATATTGGAAGCAGTTCGTCCTGGTGTACATTTAAATTCTGTACAAGGATTTTTAAATATTGATTCATTTATGTTAATTAGAAAAGAAGATGGACTTTCTAGTCCAGATCTTTTAATTGATCAAATCACAAGAGGAATAGAGCAAATGGGCAAACCATATGACTTCAATTTTGATGTACAGACATTAGATAAAATTGTTTGTTCCGAATTAATTTATATTATTTTTGGAAATGTTCATTGGCCAACAAAATATCGTTTTGGCCGTTCGACAATAGCTCCTGATGATATTGCCGAAATTCTTTTTCAAAAGGGCACAAGATTTAAAATGAAAACCTTTATTGAAAGTAGTAATGATAATATGTTTGGACAATATACTTTAGAAAAAATTTCATCCGCAATGGGATATGTGAGCAAAATAAATGAAGTTGGTTATTTTAAGAAAACTACAAAATGCTACACTGTGACGGCACCATTTAATCCACTAGATCCGTGGGGATTATACAACCGCAAATGCCAAACTACTTATGCTCAAGATAATTATGAAGAATTCTAATCAACAGCCTTCTGTAAATGAATTTCTATCAAAAATAAAATTATACCTCACCCCTCCGGGTGAGGGTGTTTTTACTATTCATACAGCACAAGAAAAACGAGTTAATTTACAAAACAAAATCTTTGGACCAGGAAATATAAGAGAAAAATGGGAACAAAGTATTGATGATAAACTAGCAGCTTCTACTACTGTATTGCTTGGAATTCCTTCTGATAGTGGTGGAGGTATTCAAAGGGGGGCAAACTGGGGTCCGCTTTATTTAAGAGAAACACTAATTAATTCTAAAGAAGATTTAAAATGTTTTGATGTTGGTGATATAAAAGTTATCCCCCATCTTTTACATGACAAATATTTAAATAGCGAAACTATTGAAAAATGCAGGCTATCACTTTTTGGTGATAAAAATATTTCACTGCCAGTATCTCCACTCTCTATTGCCTATGATTTTGCCGCAAATTTTCACCGCCACTTTCCTACAAAAAATATTTTTATGATTGGAGGAGACCACTCTGTTAGTTACCCAATGGTGAGGGCATATTTAGAAGCAAAGAAAATTCAAAATAAAAAAGTTGCCGTTATTCATTTTGATGCTCACACAGATTTACTAGAAGAACGCATGGGGATAGATATATGTTTTGGAACATGGGCCTCACAAATTATTCCTTTTCTTGAAACCCCCGCTCACCTCATTCAATTAGGGATACGTGCCAGTGGTAAAGAAAAGTCTCATTGGGAAAATAAATTTGGAATTACTCAAATTTGGGCAAAAGATATTTTAAAAGATGGCGCTGAAAAAACAGCAAGTTTAATTATTGCTCAGTTAAATATTTTAGAAGTCGAAGAACTTTATATTAGCTTTGATATAGATTGCTTAGATGAGGTTTATGCAGGAGCAACTGGAACTCCAGAACCGCATGGACTTACTCCTCATGAGCCTATGGTGATATTACAAGAATTGTTTGAAAATTTTAAAATTACCGGTTCTGATATTGTTGAAATAGCTCCGATGGTAAAGCCACCTCATATCAAACAAATGGAACCTGAAACTACATTAATGGTAGCAAGTGCTCTTTCTACTTTTCTAATTCAAGCGATGCATGGCCATTCTTAAATTTCCACCGACAGATTCTGCTGATGAAAATGGCCTTTTAGGAATTGGCGGAGACTATGAAATCGAATCATTAGTTTTGGCCTATGAACAAGGTATATTTCCTTGGCCCATTAATGAAGATTATCCTCGGGCATGGTTTGCACCTGACCCTCGAGGAATATTACGATTTTCTGATTTGCATATTTCACATTCACTAAAAAAATACCTTAAAAAAAGTCCATATAAAATTTCCTTTAATAATGATTTTCGAGCAGTAATTATGAACTGTGCACTTATTAAACGAAAAGATAATCATGGCACTTGGATTACTCAAGAATTAATGGAAGCATATATTGAATTACATAATAAGAATCTTGCTTATTCTGTCGAAGTCTATTTGGAAGATAAATTAGTTGGTGGACTTTATGGTGTGTGGATTCAAAATTATGTCTCTGCAGAATCAATGTTTCATGCAGAAAATAATGCTTCAAAAATTGCAATTGTCTATTTAATGGAAAAATTAAATACCCTAGATATTCACTGGATAGATACTCAAATGATTACTCCAGCAGTTGAGCAAATGGGCGGAGTCTATATTTCAAGAAATGAATTTCAAAAAATATTACAAGCTAGCATCTAATAAGAAATCACCAATGGCAATTTCTCCCGTCGTTAAAACTTGGGCCCGAAGTCCGCCTCTTTCTTTAAATATGTTCTCAAAATCGGCTTTACCTGAAAGTTTTGAAGGTCGACTGCATGGAGTACAATCTTCTGTGCCTAAAAAAAGAATTTTACCAATATAAAATTTCTTTCCAATAAGTTCAGTTAATTTTATTTGGGTATCAACTATAATATTTCGACGGGTTTCTGCTTCTGTGAAGGATGAATTTGCAATATCATTAAAATTAATAATGCTCACGTCTCTTATTATTGGACGAGGATTTTTAGTTTTCTGCCAAAATCCAGTTTTATTGGAGTAACGATCCCCTTCTAAACCTTTTTCCTGTAATGCAATTACTTTGGCAACATTAACCATTGGCTCACCGGCCATCGGACATATAAAAATTGATTTTACAATTCCTAATGTATTCAATTCCTATAATCTCAATTTTAATCTATTTGAATCATCGACTGTTGAGACAATTCCTTTACCGCCATTTAAAGTTTTTCTGAATGCTAGTTCATAGTGATCTGCAACCCATTCCTGTTCTGCATGTCCTGACATTTCATATTCACCAGATAAACGAATAGCATCTACAGGACAGGCCTCTTCACAAAATCCACAAAATACACATCGGAGCATTTCAATTTCAAATGAAACTGGTGCTTTTTCGACAGATTTATCTGAATCATCTGCAGCTATAATATGTATACATTGGGCCGGGCAATAGGTTGAACACAGCATACAAGAAGTACAGCGAAGAGTTCCATCTTCTTTAACTGTTAGAATATGTTTCCCCTTGAATCTATCAGAATAAAAATATTTCTCTTCTGGATAGTTAAGTGTCATACGCTTATCAATATTAAATATATTTTTGAGCATAGTGATCATCGTAATTTTCAAACCTAAGTATAGGCCTTTTAAATATCCATGCTCACGATAAAGATCTTTTTTTAAAATCATACTTGCACCCATTTTGCGTAATAAGAAATATCTTTTGAGGTATCACCATAGCTTTTACCAGCACGAAGTGTTCTCAGAGAGCCTTGATAATTTGTCATCTCTCCATTTTTTTCCAGGAAAGTTGGAACTGGTAATAAATGATCAAATTCATGAAGTGAAATAATTGTTGCACTTGGAGTAAGAGCTATCTTAACCCCTGCTTTTTGTATTTTACTTATAAGAGTTCTAAAATGATCTTCATCGTAAATAATTTCTGGAATTACTAGATAAACAACATCATTTTTTGTAAGTCCTTCAAGTAATTTATTTAAACCATCATTAGTAGAATCTACCTTATAATCAGCAAAGGCCTTAACTGCTCCTGCTAAATTTGGGTTTTTATTTCCACGTTTTAATATTCCATCAAACTCTGGTCCTATATTTGGAAGCATATAAAGGGCAACGTCAGACTTAGATCCTTTTAGCGAATCAAAAAAACTAGAATATTCTTGATTTGTTAAAGCAGTTGATAAAATAAACTTAGATTTCTTACCCTTAATTTTTTCAACAATCTGTTCTTCATTTAAGATTTCAGTGATTCTTCCAGGTGCAGAAATATGCTTATATATTTTTCGACCATCATCACACATCCAATGACCATTCACTGCAAGATCCATAACTGGTTTTACTCTAAATGCTCCATTTTTATTTTCAGATATTTTTACTGAACAACCTACTTCACAGCCAATACAAGTTGTATAAACATCTGAGAGAAACCAAACACGTTGTTTAAATCTAAAATCCTTTGAAGTAAGTGCTCCTACGGGACATATATCAACTAAATTTTGAGCGTAATCATTTTTTAATTTTTCATTAACTGTGATTTCTGCATGGTCGCCACGATTAAGAATTCCTAATTCATTTGTTTTTGTTACTTCTGCTGTAAATCGCGTACAACGTGCACATAAAATACAACGTTCAGCATCTAGCATAACATCACAGCCAATATCTTGGACTTTACTTTTGTGGGCTTTTTTATCAATCATTTGTGAGTCATAAACACCATATTTCATATAATAATCTTGAAGACCACACTCTCCGGCTTGATCACAAACAGGGCAATCTAGTGGGTGATTTAGTAAATGAAATTGTAAAGTTGCTTGAACTGCAGTTTGAACTTTAGGTGTATCACTTTTAACGACAATTCCTTCAGCAACTGTTGCATTACAAGAAGGAAAAGGTCTTGGGACACCATCTTGTTCAACCATACACATACGACAAACACCGGCGACACTTAAGCCTCGATGATAGCAATAATGTGCGACTTCAATACCATTATCGAGAGCAGCTGCTAAAAGGTTGGTTCCTTTTTCTGCTTCAATCTCTTTTCCATTCCAGCTAAATTTTACTTTTTCACTCATAATATAATCTCGACTTTTTTATTATTTTTTAACTGAGGTCATTATGTATTGTTCTAGTTCTTCTCTAAATACTTTTATCATTCCCTGAGCAGGCATTGCAGCAGCGTCTGCAAGAGCACAAATCGTTTGTCCTCTCATAGAAGATGCCGTTTTATCCAGTAAATCAATATCGGTTTTTTTAGCAAGTCCTTTTTCACGACGTTTAAAAATACTTTCAAGCCATCCTGTTCCTTCTCTGCAAGGAGTACATTGCCCGCAAGATTCATGATGATAAAATTCTAAAGTATATTTTAAAATATCACCCATATTGCGAGTTTCATCTACAACAATAATTGCACCTGAACCTAACATTGAGCCTTTTGCGGCGACATCTTCATAATCCATTTTTACAAGATAAGAATCTTCTGCATTAAAAACGGGTGAAGATGATCCCCCGGGAATAACGGCCTTTAATTTATTACCATCTCTCATTCCACCGCAGTGAATTTCAATAATATCTTTAAGAGTAGTACCTAATGGAACTTCAATTACTCCAGGTTTATTTACATCACCTGAGATAGAAAATAATTTTGTTCCTGGCGATTTTTCTGATCCCCATTTCTTATATGCGTCAGCTCCATGTCTCATGATCCAAGGAACGGCGGCAAGGGATTCAACGTTGTTTACCATGGTTGGTAATCCGCGATAACCTTTGATAGCAGGAAATGGTGGTTTTAATTTTGGTTGTCCCTTTTTTCCTTCCAATGAAGAAATAAGTCCAGTTTCCTCACCACAAATATATGCACCAGCTCCTCTATGTACATAAAGGTCAAAATCAAAATTTTTTCCGAGTATATTTTTTCCGAGGTAATTTTTAGCATATGCTTCTTTTAAAGCATTTTCTAAAATAATTGCCTGTTGATAAAACTCACCACGAATATAAATATATCCTTTTTGAATTCCCAAGGCCCAAGCAGAGATAATAATCCCTTCAATTAAAATATGAGGATTTTGTTCAACCAAATAACGATCTTTAAAAGTTCCAGGTTCTGATTCATCTGCATTACAAATAAGATATTTTTTAGCTGCTCGATCTTTTGAAAAGAACCCCCATTTTACCCCTGTAGGAAATCCTGCTCCTCCTCTACCTCTCAAACCTGAGTTTTTAACTTCTTCTTTAATAGCATCAGGTTCTTTTTCAAAACAGGCCTTCATCATTTCATATCCACCAGCTTTTTCAAAAACATCAAGTTTATGAACATTGGGAATATGGTGGTAACTCAGGAGTGCATAGTCAGTATAATTTGCCTTATCATTCATGATATAATCCTCTTATGGTAATTCTTCTACTAAAGAAATGGCCTTTGTTAAATCCAGATCTCCTACGAAATCATTATTAATGCGCATACAAGGAGCAATTTCACAGGCCCCAAGACATTCCATTTTTTGCAATGAAATTCTTCCATCACGAGTTGGTTTTAAATATTGAGTATCAAAATGAGTTAATAAGCCTTGATAGATTTCTCTACCACCTTTCATTGAACAACTAATATTAGTGCAAACTTGAATAATATTTCGTCCAATAGGTTCATCGTAAAACATATCGTAAAATGAAATAACTTCTTTGATTTTTATTTCAGGAATTTTCATCAAATGACTAATATAAGTGATCAAATGTTCCGGCAACCATCCGTTTTGCTCTTGAGCAAGATGTAACACCGGCAAAAGTGCTGATTCAACGTCATCATACCTAGTAAGTAATTCGAGGTATTTTTCTTTATTTTCTTTAGTAAATTCAAATTTAACTTCACTCATATATTTTCCTTAAATCTATCGATCCAATTCACCTGCAATAATATTCATCGCTCCTAGTTCGGCTAAAGCATCTGCAATCAATTTGTCTTTAATAATTTCAGGGAATGATTGATAGATCGCAAAGCAAGGAGGTCTAACTTTTACTCGATAAGGATTTGGTCCTCCATCAGCAATAACATAGAAGCCAAGTTCTCCATTAGCTGCTTCAGTTGCAGAATATATTTCACCAACTGGTGGTCTAACTCCCTTCATGATCAACATGAAGTGATTCATGAGGCCTTCAATATTAGTATAAACTTCTTTTTTAGGGGGAAGAGAGATTCGTTTATCCAAAGTTTGTACTGGACCAGCTGGTAGATTATTTAAAACTTGTCCAACAATTTTTAAAGATTGTCGCATTTCTTCCATGCGAACTAGATAGCGATCATAATTATCACCATGGTGTCCAAGTGGAATTTCAAATTCAACATCTTTGTAAAAATAATAAGGTGATGCTTTTCTAATATCGTAATTAACACCTGTCGCTCTCAAACACGGACCAGTATATCCCCACTGAATAGCATCAGCTGCACTGATAGGACAAACAGAAGTTCTATCAACCCAAATTTTATTTTTTGTTAAGAGTCTGTCAACTTCTTCAATATTTTTTGAAATTAATTTAACAGTTTCCAGACAATCTGTTACCCACCCTACTGGAAGCTCTTGTGCCATTCCTCCAATACGAGTTAAAGAAACTGTTAACCTAGCTCCACAAAGTTTTTCAAATAATCGGTAAACATGTTCTCGTTGTTCAAAACAAAACCAAAAAGAAGTCAGCGCACCTAAGTCAACCGCATTTGTACCAATACAAACAAGGTGATCTATCACTCGAGAAAGTTCTGCAAGTATCATTCTCAGTGCTTTGGCTCGATCAGGAATTTCAATTCCCATCATATCTTCAACGGCCTTGCACCAACCAATATTGTTCATCGGAGAAGAACAATAATTTAGTCGATCTGTATAAGGAATAACTTGATTATATAAATGTGTTTCACACATTTTTTCAAAACAACGGTGAAGATATCCAATTTCAAGACGAGTTCTTTTTATAACCTCACCTTCAATTTCGGCCATTATTCTGAGTGTTCCGTGTGTAGCTGGGTGAGATGGGCCAATATTAATCCACTCTCTTTTTTTAGCGTCTTCTGGAGAAACAGATGGATCTGGTTCAAAATAAATATCTTGTGATTCAGATAATGGTTGATTGTGATCTGCACGATAATCTTTTCGTAATGGGTGTCCAATAAATTCATGATGAGTGAGTAGACGTTCTTTTTTACGTCCTTGAAAATTAATACCGATCATGTCCCAAGCTTCACGCTCAAACCAATCCGCACCTTTCCAAAAAGGCATAGCGCTTGGAAGTTCCTCACCCTTATCAAGATCAACTGGAACGCGAACTCTAATACGCTCGTGAGTTTCCATGTTTAAAAAATGATAAACGGCTTCAAATCTTTTACCATGTGTCCACTCTGATGTTGGTCGCGATAAATTATCCACACCACAAACATCAAGTAGCATATTAAAACCTTGGACATCACGAAGGGATGCAAATAGTTTTGTAAGATTTTTTGAATCAGAAAAGAGAACACGAAAAGTACTTTGCTCTTGCATGAAAATTATCCTTGTACGCTAGCGTGACGAGGTGTAACCACACCACTTTTAATACGATCTTGAATTTGCATTATACCTTGAATAACGGCCTCAGGAGTTGGTGGACATCCAGGAATATAAATATCTACAGGAATATCGCGGCTCACGCCTTGGACAACATGATAAGCACGGTAAAAACCACCAGACGAAGCGCAGGCACCCATCGCAATTACCCATTTAGGTTCTGCCATTTGGTCGTAAATTCTTCTTAGTACAGGAGCTTGTTTCTCAGTAATTGTTCCGGCAATAATCATAAGGTCAGATTGTCTTGGGGAAAACCTTACGACCTCTGCACCAAAGCGAGAAGCATCATACCGAGGACCAACAACGGCCATATACTCAATCGCACAGCAAGCAGTTCCAAACGGAAATGGCCAAAGGGAATTACTTTGTCCCCATCGCTTTGCCCATTCTAGAAATGTATCAGCTTTTGTAGTAACCACTAAACGATCAAGTGCAAAGTTTTCTTCACTCATTGAAGTCAGTGGACTAACAAGTCTTTTATTAGTGGACATGAGGTCTCCTCAATTATTTAGGAAAAAGATTAGGTTTTATTTTAGGAAGAACTCTAAAAAATGTAAATCAATTACTTACTTAGATCAGTCTCTTTCTTTTTAGTTGGCATTAAATAATTCCAATATACACCTGGAGGGAAGATCTCCGGAGAAGTCTTAACTTGATCACATCCTAATTTATTGCTATTTTCAGAAACCCAGGCATAAATTTTCTGTTGGCTGCCACCTTGTTGAGTGTCAAATTCAATATAGCGAAAAAATTTATTGAGTTGATTTTTCATAGTAGACATAGTTTTAATGGTGTTATCGAACATCGTTTCTAACTCTGAAGGTTTACAAATTCTCAGTTCTTTTAATTCGCCATTTACTAGCGGTTTTACATCAAGTAATGAATTATAGATCCAGCTTTTATTTTTACAGCTATAATAAAATCTATTTTGCTCAAGATTAATCGCAGCTAAAAATAGACTAAAAAACCAATGTCGTTCATGATTTTCGCTAATATTTGATGGTCTAATAATTTTTTGGCAACTATTAAAAAAGGCCAAGTCTTTCTGATAGAAATTATTTAACAAATCAAAGAATTGTTCTTGTTGATTATTTTTTTCATTGCGAATTTTAAGCATTTTATCCCAGAGAGAATCATATAAATCAAAGCATTTTATTCGCGACTTCAATAGCTCTTTCATATTAACTGCAATAGAATTTTTCTTAAAATATTTTAACGATTCTTGTAAGTCTAATTCGTCAGTAATCTGATAGGCCGGCTTGGTTTTCTTCCAGACATGATGTGCACCAAATTGATTTTGTAAATATGCCCGCGCATACGCCCAATCAATTTTTCCTTTCAGTTCTTTAAAGGTCTTAACATCCTCGAACCTTGAATCTAATGGATCCACACCAACTAGTATCTGCGTAGAAATTCCCGTTTTTTTTGAATCACAAACAAAACGCTCGCAGTATTCCATCAAAACGGAGCCAACTATTCTTGCTTCACTTGGCCGTACCTGAGTCATACTAAACTTTTCATCGGATTTAAGTTCTTTAAAAATAATAATTTTCTGCATTGTTTTTTGCTGATTATAGATTTGTGGAATTATTCCTAAAGAAAAATTGGGGGTATTAAATTTATCCTTATAATCTTGCCAGGAATCTTCATTTTCACAATTATCACGAACTTTATAAATTTTGCCTGAAGTTAATTCGAGATCGTACTGAACTGAACTCTCGGAAGGTGTAATTATAAAATAATTAATTAATTGTTTTGAACCTCGCCAATTTGGTTCAATATCAAAAAAAGGGTGAACTGAAAGTCTCGCTTTTGATTCGTCAACGCCAAACCTTAATGGGATATTAAACCAAGTTGAAGCAATTGGTTCTACAGCTTGCTTTTCTACCTGATGTGAACATCCAATTATATAAATCAAAATAAACAATACGCGTAAAACTTTTTCTAATTGACAGAACACCATAAATTTCTCACAATCTCAACTCGCCGATATTTTAGTTCGCATCCAAATGTGCCTGGGTGGTGGAATCGGTAGACACAGCAGATTTAAAATCTGCCGACCTTTACCGGTCGTACGAGTTCAAGTCTCGTCTCGGGCACCATTTTTTATTTTCTTCTTTATTATCAAACATTTATCTCACCATTTCAAGCCCCGTGGTTAAATCGTGGTTAAAAACATTTAACTCTCCTCCAAAAAAGACAACATTCATCGCTTTTTGAAGGTGGTCTGGTGAGTAATGTGAGTACCTCATCGTCATGTCTATTTTCGTATGTCCTAGGATTTTTTGTAAGTCGAAAATATTTCCCCCATGCATGACAAACTGACTAGCAAAGGTGTGACGAAGATCGTGAAAGCGTATCAAATAATTAAATCCCGCTTTCTTTTGCCCCTGATGAAACCGCCTATAGATATGGTGAACTTCCACAGGTTCGCCATCTGGCTCAGTAAAAACAAATTTAGGGTTTTTCTGTTTTTTCATCAACTCAAAAAGCATATTCCTTACAACCATGTTCATTGGAATAATTCTTTTGGCGCTCGTCTTAGTTGTTTCCTTCAATTCAAATCTGTCTATCGTTCGTGAAACTGTAATTTGATTAAGATGAAAATCAACTCTGTCCCAACAAAGCCCAGCCAACTCCCCTTTTCTCATTCCTGTATTCACAGCAAGCAAATATAAAGGATAAAGATAGTGAAAATTATTTGCGAGTAAAAACTGATTAATCTCGGCCATCGTCCAATAAACTTCCAATTGCGGATCAGGTTTGATCTTTGACAGAAACTCAAGGGGATTAACCAGAAGGTGACCAGTTTTACGAGATTCAATCATAATGGATTTTAAAACTCCAACTATCGTATTGGTTCCTTTCGCATTATGGCCATTTTTCTTTAAATGATTAATAAACTTCTCGCCGTCATTCTTTCTGATTTCTGAAAGAAGCTTATCTTTAAAAAATGGAATAATATGAATGTCTAAAATTGAACGATAAAATTGTTCAGTTCTAAGAGCCAGTTGAGATTTGTGAGCTAGCCATTCATTAGCGTAATCTGTAAAAGTGATTTTCTGCAAATGTATTGAATCTTCACCCAATAACAAAATATCTCTTTTACTACTTACTTGATTGGCCTTCCATTCTTTTGCATCAGATTTTCTGGCAAAACATGGACTTTTAACTGCTTTGTTATTAATCCATACCATTTCACGGTATCGTATACCGTTTTTCTTTTTAATTGTTTCCATGATTCCTCCATTTCTGAATGAACCCGAATTCAATTTGTGATCTACTATTATTCAAAAT
>JAVHRK010000077.1:0-3681 GCA_036171615.1 Bacteriovoracaceae bacterium | reverse complement strand
ATTTGAGTCACGTTGAACTTAAGTGGGCTGGCTAAATGGCACCAGCCACTAATTAGTGACAACTCCTACGATGGGAAATATTTTAAAATTGTATACGGAAAAAGTGATGAGGCCATTCGCTTTGACGCAAGCAAAGAAATTCAATTAAAAGCAGCAACTACTTATTATCATCTCAATATAGCAAGGCAGTTTTTTACTGATGTTATTAAATCAGATTATGTAAAAGACTTACCACCATTAATAATTAGATTAGACCTTATCAATGTATTTAACGAGGTAGGACATTTTGCAAATGATCGCCTCAGCCCACAGTTCAACAATGCTCTCAGTATTCCAGCAGGTGCTGGGTACCCGCCCAAAAACATTCATCCTTGGGGAAATGAAATTTGGTTTAGGCCATCTAAAGAAATTCAACTACCACCTGATATCGCTGGAATTGTCAAAAATGGTTTTTCGACATTTAGAAATCAGACACACATGATGAATTTAGATCAATTTATTAGTATACTGTTACAAGGTAAACTTCCTGGAAATTCAATTAGACTTGCAGGTACTAGCTTATTAACTGAACTAATCTATCAATCGTCAGGCATGGCCGCTGAATTTTTTAGTAGAAAAATATATCGTCTAGACTCGGCTTTGGTCCCAGAAATTATTTATCATGAATTTTCACATATCGCGCTTAGTGATCACTTAGAACTATCTCACTCCACCTCTGTAAACGAGGGCCTTGCTGATTATTTTGCAGGCAAAATTGCAAATAGTAAAAAGCTAGCTACTAAAATAAAAAACTATAATTTATTTAATGGAAAAGAAGTTAGAAAGAATCAAGACTATCGATTGGCATTTGAAAAAGGTGAATATGCAAATTCAGATTTTGTATTTGGATTATTATGGAATATTGGATCTCTTGTAGGTGGCGCAAACGAATCTAGTTTTGTTTATGATATGAGTACTAAAATTAATACTAATGATAATATTAGAGATGGATTAATTGATGCATCCTTAGACACATGCAAAGATCTTTGCAAAGATTCCTTTAATGATCGGTTAAAGTTGTACAAGTTATATAATTCAAGGAGAATCTAGAGTTGTATTTAGATCTGTTAATTACCCCCCTCTTTGTGAATAGATTTTAGACAGTCTTCTGACTATGTTTTATTCATACGAGAGGGGTACTATTGTAAAACCCTCTCATTAACTCATTATTTTCTGGCCATCTATTTGCATCAGTTATTGCCAAAGAGGTCATCTATGAAATTATTTATAGTATTTTCATTATTGCATATATTATCTATTAATTGTCTTGCAAAAGAAGCAAACTCATTACATCCGTTTACCTCTGATGGTTGCTCTGTTGCCCCGGACAATGAATATATCGGAAACTTGTACTGGTTAGGTTGTTGTGTTGAGCATGATAAAAAATATTGGCTAGGTGGAACACGTCAAGAAAAAGAACTTGCAGATAGTGATTTTAAACAATGTTTGTTAACAAACGGAATGTCATCTCTGGAAAGCAGTATTTATAATTTGGCAGTTGAATACGGTGGCTCTCCATATTTATCTACTAACTGGAAATGGGGTTACGGATGGTCTAGAAACCGACTCTATTCACCATTATCTGCAGCAGACAAAAATGAAGCAAAAAAATATGATAAATTATTTCAACTTCCAATAAAGATCGTAACCCCTGTTATTTTTCCAAGATTTATTGATAAAATTTCATCAATAAATTTCTGTAAAGACGAATTAGTCACTAGACTAAAAAAGAATCTAAATATTAATTCAAGTGATGAACTCTTTATAGTGAAGACAGAAGCAGAAGGTGGTCGAGATGCCTTCCAAGTTTTTTCTCCTCAGTGTCAAGCTGGCTATTTTTATTTTGAATTTAAGCCAACATTAGCACTTGATAGATGTATCCTTAATAATTATAAATCTCTTCCTCAACAAATTGATGTATTCGAAGCTTATGGAGATTGTGAAAAATTCTTATAAAAAATTCTTTATTCTATAGATAAGAGTTGGGCTAATACCCGAAGAAATCCACTTTAATCTTTTTTGATTATCTATAAAGGCTATCGTTGGAGTGACTTCAGCTTTTAATTGATTTGCGAGTTTATTATCTAAATTATAATACGACTCAAATTGGTAATTTTTATTTTTAAATTCCCTTTCAACGACACTCCGATCTTCGCCCATATTTACAGCATAAATAAATCTTCGATCTATTTCATTGTTAATTATTGCTTTGTTGATTCTGTTTAACTCGACAGAGCAAGGGCCACACCAGGTGGCCCAAAATATCACTACACTCTTTTCATTTTCTTTCGGAAATAGGAATTCTACTTTTTGAGATGTCTGTAGTTTAACTACAGACACCATTTTTCCTTCACTTTTATATTGATCAACTAAAACTGGTAATCTTTGAATCAGTAATAAAAAGATCAGTCCATAAAAAGCAATATTACCTATTTTTTTCAGTGGTCACTCTCTTGTTGCATTTCTAATATATGTTTTACTCGACCTTTACCAACCATCCAGTAATAAAGAACTGGTACAGCTACACGACTTAAAACAGTTGCAGCTACTTCACCAAAAATTAAACTCACGGCCAACCCTTGAAAAATGGGGTCCATGAGCATGACTGAACTACCCACAACAACAGCTGCAGCAGTTAATAACATTGGTCTAAAGCGCAATATACCAGCACTGATTACAGCTTCTTTTAAGGCCATACCAATTGATAATTGATGTTCGATAAAATCTACTAAGATGATTGAATTTCTAACAATAATACCAGCACCTGCTATAAAACCAATCATTGAAGTAGCAGAAAAATATGTTCCGACGATTGCATGGCCTGGTAAAATTCCAATTAGACTGATAGGAATTGGTGCCATTATTATCAATGGAACTGTAAAACTTCTAAACCATCCAAGAACTAAGATATAAATTAAAACCATTACAACGGCAAAGGCGCCACCTAAATCTCGAAATACTTCATAAGTAATAAACCATTCACCATCCCATTTTACTACTGGGTTTTTTGTATTCCAAGGTACCTCGGCCGTTTGAATTGGGTAATGAATTTGAGGTGCTAGTTTTAAAATACCATAAACTGGTGCTTCTTCTGCACCCGATAGTTCACTCATTACATATGAAACAGGTTTTAAGTTTTTTCTGTAAAGAGTTTCTGTTTCTTTAATAACTGGAGATTTTAGAACTTTTTCTACTGATGCCAATCCTGTTTCAAAAGACGGTGTAGTTATTTGATCAAATGGATTTTTTCCAGATCTTTGTTCATCTTTAACAGACAAGTCTACACTTACATCTTCAGGTGAAGACAAATCATTTAAAAGTGCAACCGGCGTTTCCGAAAATATGAGTGCACCATTTTGCATTACTCTTTCTGCACTTGTTCCGTAAATACCCCCTAATGCTTGATCGAACGCAAAAACTTTTCTTGGTCTAGAAAGTCTTGATGTATAGTCTAAATCTACAACACTTTTTTCATTTGCAAAAATATCATATATTTCTTGCGCCACTGCCTTTCTTGATTTTTCGTCAGGACCGTATACTTCAGCAACCACTGTTGATAGTACAGGTGGCCCTGGTGGAATTTCTAAAATTTTTGACATTGCATTTTTACTATCTGCAAATTCCTTAATCGTTGAACGTAAA
>JAVHRK010000076.1:0-3684 GCA_036171615.1 Bacteriovoracaceae bacterium | reverse complement strand
ATTTAATCGTCTCGCTTGGTTTGCTTGCATCAGTTTTTACTGAAATCCCATAACGAAGGAGTGAGTAAACTTCTTTGTTGTTTTGATAAAGTGATCGGTCGTGTTTATTTGCTTCAGTTTGAAGCTGATAAATAGCACGGTTGATCTGCTCATCTTTGTAGCCAGCGTTTTTCAAATAGGCAGTGAGTAGATCAAATTCGATGTTGGAGTTATTTTCTCGATCCTCCCAGTTACCAAGACTGGTGTAGCCTAAATCCTCTTTGAAAAGTTTAACGACACGATTTTGAGTAGCTCTTTCAGGTTTTCCAATTACGTCACTCATACTAAGCGAATCCTCCCTGTAAGTAACTCTTGCATCATGCCTTGTTTAATGAGGCGAGCTTTTTGAAGTCTATCAACGTTAAGTTTTAGCTCTAAATCTAAGTCTTTCAATGTTTGAGCTATAGCTCTTTGTTCATTTATTTCTGGAATTTTTATTTTCATTCTTGCAATCATTTCTCTTCTTACTGAGTCAACAGACGATTTTGCAGTCATTTGCATAATTCTGTCGTAAAAATGTTCACTAAAAAATAAATAGAAGTAGTAACCCTCAACATCTTCTCTGAAATTAGACATTCGATAAACGCGTTGATGTACGTCAAACTTTCCATTTATGTAATGAAATACCTTGCCCGTACCAACGCCATCGCCAGCCGTCAGTACGGCTTCTCCATCGAATGAATATGTATTTATTCTTTCAATTGTTTGAGAACGAACAAAAAATGGGTAATGACCATTCTCAATACGGTCTTGTGTGTTTTTTGAACCTGTTGTGATCTCGCAGACGTTTTCAATATCATCCTCTGACCAATTTTTATTAAAGCCACTCAATCGACGTTTTCCACTCAAAAGCTCTTGTACTACACCTTTTTTGATAAGGCGTTTTTTTGAGATGAATTTTTCAAGTGATTCGATATAGGCATCAGCATCCGAAAGAGTATTAGCGATTGCTTCTTGCTCTTTTAGTGGCGGCACAGGAACTTTATATTTAGAAAATGAAATGCCAGTTAGTTGTGGAATACCACCACTTTCATTTAAGATAGTTATTCTATTGTTGATATAATTGAATAAAAAATTATTTTTGACGGATTTGTTGGGGAATAAAACAAGTAGACGGCCAATAGCTCCA
This sequence comes from Bacteriovoracaceae bacterium, assembly GCA_036171615.1. Taxonomy (GTDB): domain Bacteria; phylum Bdellovibrionota; class Bacteriovoracia; order Bacteriovoracales; family Bacteriovoracaceae; genus Bacteriovorax. The sequence continues at coordinate 2,516 of JAVHRK010000076.1, read as the reverse complement.
AAACAACCAGTTCTTGGAAAAGCACATCCAAGACCCACACCACGCCCCACAACAGTTACCGCTTCGCCTTCGTACTCAGCAAAATTATAATAGCCGTAGTGGCCATAATCTGAAACGGTATTGGAAAAAACAGGATATTTGAAGTTGTAATCGCTTATCTGAGAATAACGATCTTCGTGTAAATCTCTTCCAACTTTAATATCGCATATCTCACCAATGCTGGCGACTTGCCAATCATTCGGTATGAAACCTATCTCTGTTTTTTTGAAATTCTTTTTTAAGTCCATGTAAACCCCATCTTTTCGAGGTGCTTGTTCACTTTGGATTCAAACGCAGAAACTTCTTTCACAAGTTCAGGCAATGCAGACTCATATCTATCTGCTAACTCTTTAATTCGAGTCGCAAGCGATTGACTGACTCGATCTATTTCTCCATGAATTTCTTTATCGATTGTAGCCAACCATTTATCTTCAACTACTAAATCCTTCACGTCTAATTCTTTGAGCTTTGGATATTGCTTTAGAGCTTTCTCATCAAGGTCTGATTCAAGGTCCTTGACCTTCTTCTTGTGTTCACTCTCTTGTTCACAAAGAGTGATGTATTTTTTGAGAACGTCTGCTTCGTCTTTGGAATCTTTATCTTTGGCTATTTCCTTGAGTCTTGAAGCGGCGCTGGCCTTATTTATTTTTTCAAGCTCGCTAAATGCACCTTCGTCGCCACCATGCTCTTCTTCCATTTCAGCAATTTGAGAAGTAATCGATTCAAGATTTGAAATAGCCGTAGAAAGTTCTGCTTGTTCCTTATCGAAGTATCTAGTAACGATTATCTGTTTAGGGATAAGGTCACAAGTCCAACCCTTGTCCTTTTCTTTGCCTTTCTTATCCTTCTCGATAATTCGATAAGTACTAGCTTTCCATCCATCAGCAGAGATCAGATAAAAGTCATCTGACATTGTAGCAGACCAATAATTCATCAAGTGCTGATAGATATCGTAAGCGTCAATAAGTGGCTTGTTTTCATAGTGATGAAGTAAATCTTCCGAAAGCTTTTTGATTTCTTCTTTTGGATGGATTTCTGTTTCCATTTTTTTGAGAGATTTAGCTGTTTTTGTTTTCCAAACTTCAAAATGAGTATTCATCGAAGCAATGAAGGACTTAAATTCCTCATGCTCAAAAATAGCTGACTTGATCGCTGATTTTTCAACCGTGAGATTGAAGTAGCCCGATCTTGCTTCATTAAAGAGGGACTTTTTAAGTTTTGGGCAAATTACCCAATACTTTGAAAGAGCATCAATATCTGCTTTCGGAATTCCACCTTGAAGGTGGCCTGCGATATCTTGTTGATCTTCAGTTACTTGAGAATCAATATAGCGCGGAAGATTTAAATTATAATCGTTCTTTTGAATTTCCTCTATTGGAACCATTCTTGAGAACGTTGGAACTTCAATCTCATTATTAAAGATATCAACGATCTTGTGAATATCTTGCTCACGCAGACGATTTTTAGGGCCATCTTTGATAAATCCCTGACTCGCATCAATCATAAAAATACCTTTGCGAGTTGATGCCTCTTTTTTATCAACCATGATAATACAGGCAGGGATTCCAGTTCCGTAAAACAGGTTTGTCGGAAGACCAACAATGCCCTTGATGTAACAGCCATTTTTTGTGATTAGATTTTTACGAATATCACCCTCAACGTTTCCTCTAAAGAGTACACCGTGAGGCAGAATACAAGCTCCTTTACCTGTGCTTTTAAGAGAGCGAACGATGTGAAGAAGATAAGCATAGTCACCTTGCTTGGCTGGCGGAACACCGAATGTTTTAAAGCGCTCATAAGGGTCATTAGCTGGATCAATACCCGTACTCCACCTCTTATCAGAGAATGGAGGATTGGCGATAACATAATCAAATTGTTTAAGATTATTTCCATCTTTAAATTTTGGATCAGCAATAGTGTTGCCCTGATTGATTAGAGCAGTTGGATTATTATGAAGAATCATATTCATTCGAGCGAGACCGCTTGTTGCGGAGTCTTTCTCTTGCCCGAAAAGAGTTGGTTTTACTTTTGCTTCATCACCAACTTTTAGAAGCAATGATCCTGAACCACAAGTGGGGTCATAAACGGTTGTATCGGCAGTTACTTTAGCAGTGGCAATACCCAAAATTTGCGCCATGATTCGACTGACTTCGGCAGGAGTATAAAACTGGCCTTTGCTTTTTCCACTTTCAGTAGCAAAGTGGCGCATAAGATATTCGTAGGCATCACCAAGAATGTCGTCACCATCTGCATGGTTTTTTGAAAAATCCAATGCTGGGTTTTCAAAAATAGCAATGAGGTTTGTGAGACGATCTACTTTTTCTTTACCAGTGCCGAGCTTAGTTGCATCGTCAAAGTCAGGCATATCAGAAAGTTTATTTTCTTTAGCGAGTGGAGCGATAATCTTTTTATTGATTTGATCACCAATATCGCTTTTACCTTTAAGGGCTACCATATCAGAAAAGCTCGAACCTTTA
>JAVHRK010000075.1:0-3731 GCA_036171615.1 Bacteriovoracaceae bacterium | reverse complement strand
AACTGCCTTCTAAGTAATAACAATGATAGGGTTCCTAAAGAATCCTCCATCTGAAATATGACAAAAAATCTTTTTAACGACTAAAAATCCAAAACAATTATTATTATCAACACTTAGGTTTCGATTAGTTACGCTAATTCACTTGAGTTCAAACTGTCTCTAACTGTCGCAAACTTTCACTCATTGGCTTAATTGTGCTTACTTTTGTGCTTACCGAATTACACACAGTACATACCCTGTGCTTTTGTGTGGTTTCAGCCATTTTTTACTACCTATACGCGTGTAGCCCTTGATTATTTTTGGACTACACAGTGACTACACGCTTTGGGTTCTTATTTTTAAAAATGGAGGTTCTATGACTAATGCAAAAGAAAAAAGGAATCGAAGAATTGAAGCAAGCAACGAGGCAAAAGCACTTAAGAGATTAAGAGAATTGCGTTCCTTATCCGTTAGAGATGTTGGTGATCTCTTAGATGTTTCATTTACTACAGTTAGCCACATGGAAAATGGCCGTGCTGTAGTTCATGAAGAGTATTTAAAAAAATTTCTTAAGTCTTTAAAATTTACGAATGAGGACTATGAAATATTATTGAAAGGAAAGCCAACTAATGAGCATCTGAAATTAAAATGCTATCGGCTCATTGATCAAATGGAACTTTCTAAATTAGAAAAGGCTTGTGGTATGTTGAGTTTGTTGTCGCTTGCTTTTGTGATTTTTTATTCATTTAAAATTTGAAATTTATGTGCCTTGAAGAATTTTATTTTTTCAAGGCACGTTTCATTATTTCATTTTTAAATTTAAAGATTTTCCTTAGAACTCTCAATTTATTCTTCAGTAAAACGCCAATCGTAACCATAAGCTTTTTTACGAACTCCGAAGCCAGTAGTACAAGGTTTTCTAAGACAAACACTACTTATAGAGGACGCACAATTTGTATTTTTTGCAATTCCATTTTCAACTAACCATCTAGCTGCTTCATGAATACTTGTAAATTTTCTTAAAATTTTTCCTGATACCAAGTCCAGCATTGAAACAGCTTTACTTCTTTTGGAAGCAGCTGCTTTTGCTCTTTTTTTAGCATTAGCCTCAGCTACTTCCGGATTACTATCTCGCCATTCCTTTAGAGACTTTTTTCTTTTTTCTTTCGCTTCTTGACTAGCACGTGACTTTATCAACTTTTCTTGATTAATTTTATATTTTTCAGGATTCTCTTCTGCCCATTTTTTTAAAGATGCCTGTCGTTTTTTTTGTACTTCAGGATTTTTTATCTTTTCATGATTTTTTCTTCTAGCTTCAGCATATTCTTCTGGATTTTCTTCTTTCCATTTTTTTAATCTCTCTCTAGACATGCTTTTATATTTCTCATCATTCATTACTTCTTTTATTCTTTTTGATCGAGCACGAAGTGCAGGCGTATCACCAGACAAGAATGCATCTTTTGCAGCTTTGAGCATTGGTTTAAACTGGTCTGGATGCTTCGCCATGTATTCACGCTTTTTCTTGCTGGATTCTGCAATTGATGCTCTTTTAGTTGTTCCTGCTCCTCCTACAACCAGATTGAGACATTTCTCATCGGTCAGAAGTTTTTCATTAACGATAGATGCCTCAAGTTTTTCAGTTTCTTCTGCTGTTTCACATAAAGCTATAAAATACCTAACAAAAGAATCTTTGTGATTTTTAAGTTTGTTTTTAAACTTTAGGCCTGAGCCTTGATAGCGTTTTATCTCTGACCATTTCGGCCGGTTTGCCTTTCCAATATAGTATTCGCCTGTATCCATATTAATTTGAATATAAATCACTCGATAATATCCATCTTTTTGGTTACGTTTGCGAACTAATTCACTTGGAGAAAGTACATCAAACCATCGACCTTGAATTGATATTCGTTCTTTATTTATTCCTAATTTTGTCGCAATTCGTTCTGAATATAACGCTTCATCCTTATCTATTGATAACTCAAATGGATTAAATTCTCTCCAGATAGAAATATTATTGTTGATTTTTATTTCCATTAGTGAAAGCTCAGTTTCCCTATCTGCCTATTAATAAGTTTTAATTTTTAACTTGCCTAGGCTGCAATTTTCTCAGTTTTGAGTTTATATGGACATAATTCTCTAAATTCACAATGCTGACATTTTTTTATACGTTCGTTCTCTGAAACTGGAGTAAAATCTCGATGATTAATTCGATAAACAGTTTCATCTAAAAGTTTCAATGTTCTTTTTCTAGAATCAAGGTCAACTCTTATTTGCATAATAGATTCATTTTCTAGATCTTGCCTTTCACCAAGAAAATGTAACTTAAAATTATCAACTTCTCTTGTTCCTAGACGTTCCATAGCTTCAACGTAAATATTTGCCTGTTGCTCTACAAAAATGCTTTCAGGTTCTTCTTGGAATTTATTTTTTTTACCAGTTTTCCAATCAATAACTGAAAGTGATTCTTCTGAACTGACAATTGCATCAATCTTTCCAGTTATTATATAATTTGGTTCTTCAATCGTGAACTTCTTTTCCGTTTCCGTAATGTCAGAGATAAGTTTTTTATTATGATTTGTAAAAGAACGTAAATAATTTAATGCATGCTCTTTCTGAATAGTGCTTGCACCTTTCTTATCGAAACCGTAATCACTCCAATGTTTATTTAGTAGATCTTCAAGATTAAGATTATCTAAGCTTGCTAGTCCTTTAGTTCTAACAATGTTTGATAGTTCTTCAATTGCATTATGAAGACTAGATCCAAATGTAAAATATCCTCTTTGTGGAGCTGTAATTCGCGCATCCAAGGCAAATTTGTATCGTGTAGGGCAGTAAACAAAATACTGTAAGTGTGAAGAGCTTATTTTTAATTTTTTTGGATGTCTTTTAATTCCCTTACTATCTGTTTCATCCTTGATCGAAAAATCAGTAGATACAGTCATCCCATCCTCAATTAGTTCCGTGATATATCGAGAAGGTTTTGCTTTCACTTTGCTTTTTTCAAAATAAGACAAATACAATTTCTTTTCTGCTCTTGTTGAAGCTACATATAGTAAGCGTCTAAAATCAATATCTCGGTTTTCAGAAGAGTTTTCTCTTGGTTTGAACTCAAAACATTTCTCTAACACTGATACATCATACTCACTTCTCTCTGATGAAGGAAATCGTCTATCTACTAACGAAGGCAAAAATACTACAGGATATTCAAGACCCTTTGATTGGTGCATTGTCATTATGTAAACAGCATCTTTATCTTCATCGACATTGGGCTTGTCGATACTGTCTTCTATGAAGCGTTTGAAGAAATCATTAAAATCTGAAAGTCCAGATTTCTTAGTTTCTAATACATAATCTGCAATTAATTGAGATAAAAGTCCAATGCTATGTAAAACCTCGTTTGCATGTTCTTCAGTATTTCTTAATTCCATAAATTTTAACGTCTCACCAATTTCTAAAACTTTATGTAGTAGTGAAACAAGACCGTCGTCATATCTAGAATTGTTCGATGATATCGCATTTCTTAATTTGATTAAATTACATAATTTTTCAGCATCATAGGGTGATGTTATATTTATGTCCTTTGGATTGCTAATGTTATCTAAGTTATCAGTTGATATCTCACTAGCTTCTAAGTACGAATTATCATCATTGAAATTGAATATTGGCCTAGCTAAAAAGTCAAATCTTGGATAATCACTTAAATTTTTCTTCGTCAGAAATAACATTATTTTTAAACATTGTTGTATCGAATC
>JAVHRK010000074.1:0-17783 GCA_036171615.1 Bacteriovoracaceae bacterium | reverse complement strand
GGCCTTACATTTGTGAAGTCAAGTATGCGATTGAAAGATGTGGGTAATTGTTAGATAATCATTAAAACTCTTGTAAATATTTCACAGAGAAAGACATTTTATACTTAATTTTTCTAGATCAATTAAGATACTGACATATGAAAATATTATCAATTTTTACACTTTTTGTGTTTCAAATGAATTCTGCTTTTGCAGGGGGTTACGATACTCTACCGGCAGGAATAAATACAATCGTTGCAAAACAAGTTAACACCACTAGAATTGAATCACGTTATGGGGCAGATCAACAGACTGCCGGATTAAATATAAAACAAGAATTTACTTCTTCAAATCTTCAAAATATAAGCGATGCTGTAAATTTATATTTTAAACAATTAAATACTATTTCTCCAGATGCTTATAACCAATTTTCTCTAGGCGAATTTAAAGCAACAGGTTGGGCCGAAGTCAAGGCCCAAGGTTATGGTATAGGTCACGGAATTACAGATCACTTAACTATATTAGCTTCCCTACCAGTTTATCACGTAAAAACTAATATCGATTTTACCCAATCTAAAAAAAGTAATATAGCGGCGATTAGAAATATTGTTTCTAATGTACCTACAACTTCATCTGCTACTAATTTTGCAAAAGAACTGACTAATCAATTGCCTGAAACAAATGAAGAATTATTACAATCTTTAATAGTTAATATGTATGGATATAAACCACTAGGGCACTTTGAAAGGGATGCTTTGGGTGATGCTGAAATTGGCATGATTTATCGTTTAACTGATTATGCAGACAAGGGACAAGCAATTGCTTTTGGAGCAGTTCTTCCAACAGGGAAAATTGATGACCCTGATTCATTACAAGATATTTCCACTGGAGACGGGCAATATGATGCTTATCTTGAATCCTTAAGTGGTGTTTCTTTTTTTGATAATACATTTCAATTAGATTTTAAAATTCGTTATACATATCAATTTGAAAGTGAAAAACGATTAAGACTAATAACTGACTCATCAATTCCCTTGAGTTCTGAGTCGATGAAATTAAGAGAAAAACTAGGTAATAAACTTGATACTACAATTACTGCTACTATAAATCCTACGATTTGGTTAAATGTAAATGCATCTCTCATCGTTAACAAGGTTGATAAAACTCGTTATAATATTGAAAATCAAAAAACAAAATCGATTATGGAGAATAATACTGATTCTTTAAATAAATGGTCACGAATTGGTATTGGTTTTTCTGGAATTGAGCTCTATAAAAGAAAAAAACTAGATATTCCATTTGATGTTAATTTTTCTTACCAACGAATTTTAAGTGCCAAAAATGCACCTGACTTTGAAAGAATAGACGCTGATATTCATCTTTATTTTTAGTTATTGAATATAAGAATAGAAAATTTTACCATTTTCTTCACTGATTAAATTATAAGGATCTTCTTTTAAAAATAAACACCCATCTAAATCAAGATAATCAACACTTCCTGCTATATTAAGAGCGCTGGAGATCCCAAGGCTAGTTTCCACCATACAACCCAGCATTGTTTTAAGGCCTAGAAGTTTTGCCTGTCGTAACTGCTTTACTGCTTTTAAATAGCCGCCGGCTTTCATTAATTTAATATTTACACCATCAAATCTCTCAGGGTAATAATTGCTAATTTCTTCCTTGGTGACTGACTCATCTGCCATTAACATAACAGTTGAATGTTTTTTTAATTCCAAAGCTTCTTCATGAAAGGAAGCAGGAAGTGGTTGTTCTAAAAATTCTAAACGACTAATCTCTGGGAAATTTTCTAAAAATTTCATTACTGCGGTAGTATTTTTAAAGGCTTCATTAGCATCTATTCTCAGTGGAACATCTACACATCTAAGTACTTCTCTACATAAATCAAGTGCATTTTCATCATTAATTTTTAACTTTATTCGAGAAAATCGTTTTAAATTATTTTGTGTAATAAAGTCTTGAATTTTTCCTACTTCCATAATTGGTATGGAAAAAGATGTTTTGACGCTACTGACAGCATTTGTTCCCATTAATTGAGCTACACTTTTTCCGGATAGAATAGATATATAGTGAACAAAACTAGATTCAATTCCAAATCGTAGAGATTGTGGTAATTCAAATTTATCCATAAAGGAAACTAGATTTTCAACACCATTAAAATCTTGAGTTGAAGCTGCCTTGGAAAACTCTTCAAACTTATCTAAAATTAATTGTCTTGATTCTCCATATCTCACATTAAAAGCAATCTCACCTAAACCTGAAATTGCCCCATTTTTTACATGTACAATAAAATTATGTTTAATATCCGAGCTATTTCGTGAGATATTCCACGTGAATTTTAAAGGCAATTCAATTTCTTTAATACTCCAAACAAACATGTGTCACACCAAGAAGATTTTATTTTTATTAAGCTAATGATACACTAACTCACACTTATGAATAAACAAATTATCATTCGTATCCTAATTAGTTTTGTTTTTAGTGCTTTTGCACTAAGAATTCTTATACCAGTGCTCTATAATTTTTTTAAATTAAAGATTTCAGGTCAAAATAATCATAACGATTTAGATCAGATGATTAGAAGACAACAAGATAGGTTAAGGACACAGTATGGTATAACGGTCCAGTCCAAATCAGCAAATAATAATGCTCCAAGTAATTCTCAACAGCTAGTTCACAATAATTTTGCGAATGAAATTCTTAAGAATATTTTGAGTAATTATGGATATAGTATTAATGAAAATAAAATTAATACATTTTTGTCACTTGCAGAAAAAAGACATTTACTTAATTTTCTTCCAGAAAAATATCGAAATACCACAGAGAATAAAGTTTTATTTTTGTCTCAGTGCCTACTTATGAATATTTTAGTAGATGAAAATATCAAAAAATCATTTACCATGTCACAGTTTATAGCAAAAAAACTATCACTCTCTATTTTTGAATTTACAATTGGTATTCAAATAAAAGTCCTCCTTCACATGAAAAATGTTCATAACACTGAAGACAAAGTTTTTAGTGATCAGTATATTTTAAAAGATTTTTCAGAGGAGATAATTAACAACTCCATAAACTCTATTATTCAAAAAGAGGCCACACTTTGGGCCCAAAGCTCTTCCCTGCTTTTTGAAGAACTCTCACTTTATTTTCATTATGCTTCAATTCTTCTCCCCCTACCTGTTATTCAAAATAAACAAGATTTTGAATCTGCTGCGCTTATTTTGCATAGTAAATCCACTGACTCGATCGAAGTGATAAAAAAGAATTATAAAAGGATTGCTCTGGAAAAACATCCCGATAAAATTACAGCACAAAAACTTCCACCTAAATTAGAGCTACAAGGATTGACAAATTTTAATAAAATTCAAGAAGCATATGAAATTCTAAGCAAATATAAAAAATAACATCTATAAAATTTTTAATATTTCAAAAGCCACTGCTTCAGGAGAAATATCGAGCATGCATTTTTGGTAAACACTCTGGGAACATGTCCCTCGACCATCCTTAGTGCAAGGTCTACATTCTAAATTTGTTTCTAAAGTGATAATATTTGAACTTGTTGTAAATCCGAAAGCAGTTGGCCCCATTAAAGAAACACCAGGAATACCCAAGACATCCGCAACATGTAAAAGACCGGTATCTCCAGAGATAACGACAGCACTTTTATTAATAACATCACAACTCTGTAACAATGATAATTTTCCACAATAGTTTTTAATTCGAGTTGGATCAATTTGACTTATCTCTTCACAAAATAAATCATCGGGACCTCCCAAAATAACAATTCTAATATTCGGTAAAAGTAACACAAGTTTTTTCCAATGAGATACTGGCCATCGTTTCATTTTCCAAGCTGCTGATGGAACAAAAGTAATAAATTTTTCACTCATTAATTCTTTGGAAATAGTTAAGTTATCAACAGGAAAACTCCACTGGACTGGAAATTTGGTGAGTTCATTATAAATATTCCATTTAAGTAATGGTTTAATATATGACTCGATCCCTCTAAATGGTTTTGGAAATAAATTAATTCTTAAAAAAAATAAAAGTAATCTTTTAATTCGTTCTTTGGATCTCGTAATTAACTTAGGCCTAGAAAATTTTGTGAGGAGAAATATTTTAATAATTGCTGATCTCAAATTGCTGTGCGCGTCGTAAACATGTGTATAGTTTTCTTTTCTAAGAAGTACGGCGAGTTTTAAAAGTCCGCGTAAACCTGAGTTTTTTTCAATTGTTAAAATTTTTGAAATACTTTTGTTTAAACTAAGAAGATTTCTAAATTCTCCTCTCGTTACCCAATGTATATTGGTACTTGGTAATTGATTACCAATTAACTCAACTACTGTGCTAGCTTGAACAATATCTCCAAAACTTGAAAATCTAATTATTAATACTTTATTTTTTTCCATTAAGACTTGATAATAAACTACATTATGAGTTTTTCCATTAAAAATTTTACTTCTCTTGTAACTGTTAGTATTCAGAATAAAGCATCTGATATCCATATAAGAACTGATGAAGTTCCTTGTTTGAGAATTCGAGGTGAATTAATACCTATTCAGACAAAAATATTTACAATTGATGACGTCAAAGATGTTATAAAAATTTTAGTTAATTCTGACGATTCCAATTATGATTTCAACTTACTTACAGAAATGGATGGAGGGATGACCCTACCAGATCTATGTAGGTTAAGATTTAATATATTTAAGTATTTTGACAATCTAGGAATTGTCATTCGAATAATTAATAACACTGTTCCAAATTTGGCGACCCTAAAATTACCTAAAATTATCTCAACAATAGCCTTACAGCAACGAGGACTAATTCTGGTAACAGGGGCCACTGGATCTGGAAAAAGTACAACATTAGCAGCAATGATTAATCATATAAATGAAAATCGAGCTACTCATATAATTACAATTGAAGATCCTATAGAATTTCTACATCCACAAAAAAAATCTAGAATATCCCAACGTGAAATTATTAAAGATACTAAGGATTATGCCACTGGTTTAAGATCGGCACTGCGCCAAGATCCAGATGTTATTTCCATTGGAGAAATGAGAGATCCAACAACTGTGGACATCGCTCTTAAGGCAGCTGAAACTGGCCACGTAGTATTTTCAACACTACATACAACGAACAGCCTTACCACTATCGGAAGAATAATCTCGCTCTTCCCAGAGCATGAACAAGGCGAAGCACGAAAAAGACTTGCAGAAAATTTACATGCAATTATTGGTCTACGTATGCTTAATGGAAAAGATGGTACCACAGTAATTGCACTTGAGGTAATGGTAATGAGTCCAGGTATACGTGACTGTATATTAGGTAAAGATGATATTAATCGAATTCCAAGTATTATTTCACAAGGTCATGGAAAATCAACAAACGGTGGGCAAACATTTGACCAACACATTATGTACCTCTATAAAAATAATTTTATAACTAAAGAAGAAGCACTAGATGCTGTATCCTCTCAAGCTGACTTTACACAAAGTCTCATTGTAGAATAATTTATTTATTTTTAATAACTACTGTAGAAGCTAAGAGATCATGAAGTGCTTTTTTATCTTCATTAAAAAATGAAATTAATATCCCAATTACACTTAGAAAACTAATTGGTTTAAAAATCATTTCTCTCGAGAAAGCTTGGGTTATTGAAAGATTATAATAATTTTTTCCTCTTACAGAGAGTCCCATAACTTTTTTGCCAACTGATGAATTAGAAAATGCTAAAAATACAACATAGAGTATAAAATAATCAAAAATAAAAATAGCAAAATGGAGATACTGAGTATTTACTATTTTACCAGTAAGAAAAGTAAAATTTGTACTTTCAATCAAGGCCTGGCAAAACTTGGCCACAAATGGAACAAAAAAAGCACTCATAAAGAAAGTAACAAGAATAACAACTAAGTCTATTAATTGTGCGAAAACTCTTTTAGTAATTCCCGCTGGCTCATACTCTTTTATATTTACAGAACTGTTATCTTTCTTGTTACTACTTGTTTTTTTAAATTCAGATACTACTCCAACAGGATCAATATCAAGTATTAATTTTTTATTTTTATTACTAACAGAAACTTTATTTGTCTTAATGACAGTTTTTTCGCTCTCTTGAAGTTCTAATTTAAAATTCCAATTATTTAACTTCTCAGGATTATTTTCGTTTTTATCACTACTCATAATGCATTACCTATGGACGAGTGACAACTTTCGGATTTCCATGAAGTTTTGCAAGAATATCATTTACAATATTCATTGATTCACCCAAAACAACATCACTACGTAAAAGTTTAATCCATTCATCTTTACGTTGTACAAAGTCTTTTTTCCATTTTGCCGCATCACCAGACTTAATATTCTCATGTGCTTTTAATGAAGCTTCAAAATTTGTCACCAAGATATTTTTGTCCTCTTCTTCTAATTTGAGTTCATCTGAAAGTTTTTTACTTGCAATATCTTCCAATTGAACTTGTTTTAAATTAAGGCTTACTATCGTATCTTTTTTCTTTTTATTTAAGAAATCTAGATTTTTTTGAAGACGTTGAAATCTTGTATTTGTTTTTACTCTAGCTAAACTTTTATTTTTTAAATCTGGAATATTATATGAAAACTTATTCCACTTAACAAAAGGCTTCGCTTGAATCTGATCCCACGGAAGTGAATACTCTAATTCTTTTTCGCGACTTTCTACATAACTAAACATATCTGGTAACACGATATCCGATACAATACCTTTATATTGTGTAGAGGCGCCTGTTACACGATAAAATTTCTGAATTGTAACTTTTAAAGCACCCATTGTTTGCCCAAACATTGAGAGGAGCGGCCCTTGATTAAGATTCAAAACGGCCTGTACAGTCCCCTTTCCGTGTGAAAATTCTCCACCAACAATCACGGCTCGATCATAATCTTGCATAGCTCCTGCTAAGATTTCAGAAGCAGATGCTGAAAATTGATTTACTAATACAACGAGCGGTCCATCGTAAGTTATTTTTTGATCTTCATCTTCTAATACTTCAATTCTTCCTGTGTGGTCTTTTACTTGTACAATTGGACCTTTTTCAATAAAAAGTCCCGACATTAATTTTGCATCTTCAAGTGCTCCGCCACCGTTATTTCGTAAATCTAGAATTATGGCTTCTACTTTACTTGCCTTGAGTCTTTCTATTTCCTTTCTCACGTCATCAGTACAATTAATTGTTGAATTTTCAAAATCTCGGTAAAATTTTGGTAACTGAATATATCCAATTTTAGTATTCGTATTTTTATATTGAATGACTGAAGATTTTGCAAATGATGCTTCTATTTGAACTACATCTCTAATAATTGGGATAATTTTTCTAGTTCCATCGGATTTCTTCACAGTTAATCTAACTTCAGTACCTTTTTTTCCTCTAATATATCGAACGGCATCGTCAACTTTCATATCTACTAAGTCGACAGCGTCACCACTTCCTTGGGAAACAGATAATATTGAATCATCTACTTCTAGTTCTTTTTGTCTCCATGCTGGTCCACCTGGTACAACTTGTACAACCTTAATAAAAGAACCATCTTCGGATAAAACGGCACCGATCCCTTCAAGTTGACCAGTTATATCAGTATCAAAATCTTGCTTCTTTTTAGCTGGCATATAAGTAGTATGAGGATCATAAACAGCTGTAATAGAATTAAAAAAATAGTCTAACTGATCATCTCTATCGATTTTAGATAAACGTGCAAAAATCTTTTGGAATCTTTTAGAAGTTACATCATGGGCCTTAACTCGCATTTCAACATCTGTAAGTTTTTTTTGATTTTTAATTTTTTCATCAATTTTTTTAGAAGCGTGTTTTTTTGAAAATCTAGGGTTATCTGATTGTTCATCAATTAATGACAAATATTTATTTAAAGTAGCTTGCTTAAACATTAAACGTAAATTCTCTTTCCATTGTGCTTCATCGGCTGCCCAATCTCGTTTTTCTGGATCTGATTGTACAGATTCATTAAGAGTAAAATCAAATTGCTTTTTAAATAATTCATTTCTCAAAGTTTCAGCTACTGCCACTCTCTTTTTTAAAATATTGAGAGACTTTTCGATTAAGGTGAAATCTCCAGAAACCATCTCATCATCCATTTTTAATTGATAAACTTCTAATTCTTTAATATCGGGCTTAATTAGAAATTGCTTTGAACCATCAATTTTTTTTAAATATTGAGCAAATGCTTTTTTAGAAACATCATCATTAATTGTCATTCCTCGATAATGATAAGTTTCAAGTGCATTTTTTAAAATGTTTCCAATTATTTTTTCACGTCTAGGATCTTTTGCATTATCTGCAAATAAATTTGTAGAAAAAACTATGATAAGAATCAATAACAGAAGTTGTCTCATTTTTACTCCTAATAAATACTATCTAGCTATGATAGCAGATGATTGCATTTAGGAGTCAAAAGAAAATTGATCTTTTTTAAAAAAATGACCTTGTAAATTGATAGAGTAAATTTCTGCATTTTCTATTGCAGTATTTAACAAAGGAATATGCTCTAGATTTTTTCCAAATGAATCCCAATAGACTTTACTTGGTTCTATTACTGGATTCAAAGGAGCAAATAGCTCGCAAGCATCATCATGGGGTAAAATAGAAATATCGTGGGTTCCAACAAGTTCTGCAAGTTTTAATACTTCAAGTTTATTAAATCCGACTAAAGGTCTAAAGATTATCCTCTCCGAACTTTTATCCATTAAACTTAAGTTACCAATAGTCTGACTAGAAACCTGTCCAAGAGAATCTCCTGTCACTATTGATTCAGCTTTAATTTTTTCGCATAAGAGATTCGCTGTTTCAACCATATATCTTCTAAAAAAAATTGTTCTGTATTCTTCATGACAATTTTTTGCAATATGAGATTGAATTTCGCCAAATGGAATTATATATAAATGCGTTTGTCTCTGAAAACCTGCAAGGACTTTCATTAAACTTTTAATTTTCTCTACTATCTCCTGACCTACAAATGGATAAGAGTGAAAAAAGACAAAACTTTGGCGAAGTCCGCGCTTTGCCATTAAAAAGCTTGCGACAGGAGAATCAAAGCCACCTGACAACATTGTTAGCCCATGCCCACTAGTCCCCCAAGGGAGACCTCCAATTCCTTTAATGATTTGAGATGATAATGAGATCTTATTATTTAAAATTCGAATATCAAGAGTGATATCAGGCTTACCTAATTCTACTGTAAAATTTGGGTATGCCTCCAATACATGATGACCTACATTTTTAGCAATAGTCATAGAATCAACAGAAAAACGCTTATCAATTCGTTTAACGTTGGCACGAAATGTTTTGGGAGTTTTAGAAAACTGAGCCATTTCTTCAATTATATTTTTATAAAGAACATCTAAATTTAATTCGACAATTCTCGAGGGAGCAATGCTAGCAATACCAGGAACCTTTTTTAATTCTTGAAGCATGTCCATATCGAAAGGAACATCTGAAGAATAGAGTAATCTTTGAGAATTATTTTTAAAATGAAAGCGATGTGGATGGTAGGCCTTGATGACCATTCCTATGTGTTTTACGATTGCCTGAAAATATAAGGGGCGATTTCGCCCCTTAAGCCATAACTCATCTACTGATATCATTAGGTCTGAATACATTTATCACTCTTTATCTAGTACTTCTGCGGCTTTTTCTAACCACCCAATATTATTTTTAACTACGTCTTTCATTGAAGTAGCATAAGGTACATCAGCCATTGTAGGATGATTTTCAGAACAAAGTCTCTCTTGACTTCCCTCTTCAAAAACATTTGTCATAAAATTTTCGCCTGGTATACCAAATAAATAGTTTGGTACCTGAGTATCTAACACATGTAATGGATCCGACCAATTTGTATTATAGTCAGCACTCATCGATAAAAATCCTGCACCAGTTCCATTAGAGTGAGTTCCAATTATAGTTGCTCTTTTCGATGACTTCAATAGAAAAGACATTTTATCACAAGCACTAATACAATCAGCTGTAACAAGTGCAACTATTTTATTGCTATATCCTCCGACGTCAGAATCTGTAACTAGTGTTTCACCAGCAAACATTGGAGTATAATCTTTATTATCATCAATAGTTTTTTGCATAAAATCTTTCATTTCATCCATAGTTACACCTAAAGTTAAGTCTTCTGCTACCACTTCTTGATGTAAACTCGCTTCTTGAATTTGTCTCATATATGCCGTCATTCTGAATCCAGATGTAGCTCCTGGAAGAATTGTATTTTCATCAAGCAGTATACTTAGCATCTGACCTGGCAAGTTACCATTTCCTCCGCCATTTCTTCTTAAATCTAAAATAAGTGGAAGATTTTCTTCTTTTAACTCTTTAATAAATCCTCTAATTGCATCACCAAATGTTTGAACATTTGTTCCGTTAGTAAAATTTTGTGTGTAGAAAGTTAAAAGTTGTAAAACACCATAGGTCTTACCGTTTTTGATATAATAACCAGTTCGTAATCCCGGTTGCTTACTATCATCTAAGTATTCTGTTAATCCTTTAAGATTTAAATGTAATTTGGCAGGAGAATATCCATCAAACTTTAAAGGCTCATCTGTCCACTGTTTTGAATCTGGATTAAAATTAAGACTTACATTAGTTGCATCTGAAGGAATTCCAACTTTATTAAAATAAGAAATTGCATCTACTCTTGGAGTTTGATTTGCTGAACTATTTGCAAAAATTGGAAATTTAAAAACTCCAGCATTTTTAAACATTACTGTCATATAGTTTTTTTCTGGATATTTAACATTTCTTACTGTCAAAGAACGAACGGCCTGTGAATCAATAAACTCTTCTGAACTTCCAGAAATATATGGTTTTAATTCATTAACCTTGGTTTCAATGTTAACTCCGTCTATTGCTAAAACTTGATCGCCAATTTGTAAACGAGAGTAATCAACTCCTGCAACTTTCATTGCCATTTTTAAAAATTTTACTTCTAGTCCACCGAGAACAACTGCACCATCAACGCGATATAATCTTAAGCCGCTATAGATAAGAGGACGTGGAATTTTTTCTCCCATTCCAAAATGGGTATCCTTAAACATTGCGGCCGTGGCCACCATTCTATCAAGAAAATCCATATTAGATTTTGCTTGTAAAAATGCGACTCTATCTCGAGACTCTAGATTAGTTCTCTCAATACCTGTAAGTAGAAATTCTGTAGCATTATTTTCAGCTGAGATTGCATCAGTTTTTAATTTATTAAAGTCTAGACCAATCAATTTTTTCTTTAAAGGGAGTAATGCATATTCAAGTTCAACTGTTCTTAAAAAATCATTGACGATAAGTAATCGATCCGCTTTATCAAGATAATGAAATCTCACTCCTGAGTAAACGTCATTTAATGGCGTTTTAAGGATTACTTTTTTAGCAACTGGCCCCAGGGTTTTAGCAACAATGGCCCCTGAAAAAATCATACTAGTCAAGGCAAGAGTCAGAATTGATGTCTTCATAAAACGATGCTCCTTTGCAAGTGTTTTGAGACATATTACTGGAATTAAAAAGTATTTGGGCTTTCTTGAAAAACTTACATAGTTTATTTTATGAGATAGCTTAGTTCTTTCCAAGTAGATAGAAACTCATTAATAAAAAGACTGGTATCATGTTGATTTGTCGAAGATCCTAGTGAAATACGAAGAATATTTTTATGAAATTTTTCGGGAATATCCAAGGCCGCAAGAGTTGGATTAAAGGCCTTTATTCTTCCAGAACACGCTGAAGTAGTTCCAATAAATATATTTTTCATTTCCAAATGTCTTAAAATGATATCAGTAGAAATTCCAGGAATTATAAATGTTAAAATATAAGGCGAAGTCTCTGTAAAAGGAAACATAGCTTGTGATATATTTTTTTTAATATGTTCCTCTATATTTCGTTTTAATCCCTCTATTACTAAACACTTCTCACTAAGATTTAAAAGCGATATCTGAGCTGCTTCTCTAAATGCATTTACCAATGGGTAATTTTCTGTTCCTGCACGAAAGCCTGACTGCTGACCACCTCCAACAAATAAGGGCTTGATTTGGTGATTTTTTTTAAGATAAAGGCCGGCTATTCCCTTTGGGCCCCCAATTTTATGTGCAGTAATACTCATTGAATCTATTTGCTTCGAAACATCGGTTTTAATTTTACCATATGCTTGAACTGCATCTATATGTACATGCGCCTTGGGTGATGATTTCTTAATTAATTCGGCAATTTTTTTAACATCATACATATTACCACTTTGATGGTTAACTTGAGATAAAACCACCATTGAGATATTTTTTTTAGAGAGAATATCTTCCAAAAAAGAATGATCAAATTGACCAGATTTAAGTAAACGAAGTGAAATTACTTCTATATTTTTTTCTTTCAAATTCTCTATAGGAAAAACCACACTCGGATGATCTGCTTTAGAATAAAGTACAACATCACCAGAAACAAGGTTTAGCCCATTAATAATGGTATTATTAGATTCTGTTGCAGATGACGTAAAATAAAAATTGTCTTCGATATTCGCATTTATTGTATTTAAAAAAATTGATTTTATTGATGTGATTTTTTGACTTAAATCATGACCTAGTCGATGAGAAGATGATGGATTTGCAAAATGATGTGTAAAATCTTCACCTAATAAATTAATAACTTCCGGATATAAGCAGGTCGTAGCAGCGTGATCAAAATATAAGACAGGTTTCAACATAGTTTGAAGTTTATACAATATTTAAACTCGTGCTTCAAGTTTAGTATTACTGAATTATACGTATGTAAATTATACAAATACAATTTGCGTCATTTTCAATCAAATGATATTTATTTTATGAGTCACTAATTACTAAAGAGATCAACTTCCAATAAAGATGCCATTCCTAATTAGAAAATGATGAATTTTCTTGTTTTTAATAATTAAAAAAATCAGGGGTGAATGAACACCCCTGATTTCGAAAGCTATTTTAAATTTCTTAAAACATATTGAAGTATTCCACCATTTTTAATGTAGTGAAGCTCATCAGCAGTATCAACACGAGAAGTAACCAGCAATTTAGTTTCTTTGCCATCTTTCTTTGTAATAGTCATTTCATATTTCATCATAGGTCTAAACTCACCTTGAGGCATAAGTGAAATAGTTTCTGAACCATCAAGTCCTAAAGTTTTTCTATCAACTCCTTTGTCAAAAACAAGTGGCAATACTCCCATTCCAATGAGATTAGATCGGTGAATTCGTTCAAATGATTCTGTAATAACCGCTTTCACACCTTGGAGCATCGTTCCTTTAGCGGCCCAATCTCTAGAAGATCCTGTTCCGTATTCCTTACCCGCAACTACCACTAGTGGAGTTTTAGATTCAATATACTTCATGGCCGCATCGTAAATTGGCATCACTTCACCAGTTGGTATAAATTTTGTTACTCCACCTTCAGTACCAGGTGCTGATTCATTTTTAATTCTTATATTAGCAAATGTCCCTCTCATCATCACTTCATGATTTCCTCTTCGAGATCCATAAGAATTAAAATCATCTGGCTTAACACCTTTTGCCTGTAGATAAGTTCCTGCAGGAGATGATTTTTTAATTGATCCAGCTGGTGAAATATGATCAGTAGTAATTGAATCAGCAAATAAAGCAAGAATTGAAGCATTTTTTACTTCAATCGTATTTACAGTTCCTCCTGCAATATCTTCAAAAAAAGTTGGATTTTGAATATAGGTTGAGTTGGGTTCCCAATCAAAAAATTCACCGGTAGATGTTTTGATAGCTTGCCAATGTGCATCTCCATCAAAAACATTTTCATAACGATTTTTAAACATTTTACTTGTTAGATGCTTATTCAGAACATCAGCAATTTCTTTATGAGTCGGCCAAATATCTTTTAAATAAATATCTTTACCATCTTTTGATTTTCCCAATGAATCTTTAGAAACATTTATATTAATATTTCCAGCAAGAGCATATGCAATGACAAGAGGTGGAGACGCTAAGTAATTTGCTTTAACATCTGGATTGATTCTTCCTTCAAAGTTTCTGTTCCCAGATAAAACAGAAGTAACCACTAAGTTATTCTCATTAACTGATTTTGAAATATTTGCTGGTAATGGACCTGAGTTACCAATGCAAGACATACAGCCATATCCGGTAAGAGTAAATCCTAGCTCGTCTAATGATTGTTGTAGTCCTGATTCTACTAAATAGTCTGTGACAACTTTTGACCCAGGTGAAAGTGCTGTTTTTACCCAAGGTTTAGATTGTAAACCAAGAGCACGAGCTTTCTTAGCGACTAATCCAGCTGCAATCATAACCGATGGATTAGAAGTATTAGTACAGGAAGTAATTGTCGCAATGGCAACTGATCCATGCTTTAATTTAAAATCGGCACCTTCAACAGAATATTCAGCGTTCACTACAGATGGATCGACTTTGAAAGCATTTACAAGTTCTTTTCCAAAGGCATCGGAAGCCGCATGTAATTCAATTTTATCTTGCGGGCGTTTAGGACCAGAAATACATGGAACCACACTTGATAAATCTAAATGTAATGTCGAAGTAAATACTGGATCAGCATCAGTTACATTAAACCATAGGCCTTGTTCTTTAGCATATGCTTCAACTAGTGCAACTTGTTCATCAGGACGGCCTGTAAATTTTAAATATTCAATCGTTGCTTCATCAACAGGGAAAAATCCACAAGTAGCTCCGTATTCAGGTGCCATATTAGCAATGGTCGCTCGATCTGCAAGAGACAATTCCTTAATCCCAGCTCCATAAAATTCAACAAATTTTTCAACTACACCATGCTTCCGTAACATTTGAACGACAGTTAAAACAATGTCTGTTGCCATTATTCCTTCATTTATTTTTCCAGTTAACTTGAAACCAACAACTTCTGGCACTGTCATAGTGACTGACTGACCTAACATCGCTGCCTCAGCTTCAATACCACCAACTCCCCAACCTAAAACCGAAAGTCCATTGATCATAGTTGTATGTGAATCAGTACCTACACAAGTATCAGGATAGGCAGTCGTTTCACCATTTTCAGTTTTAGTCCAAACTCCTTGCGCAAGATATTCTAAATTTACTTGGTGACAAATTCCAGTTCCAGGAGGAACAACCCTAAAATTCTTAAATGCCTTCTGACCCCATTTTAAAAATGTATATCGCTCTTTATTTCTTTCATATTCTAAGGCCACATTTTTTTCAAATGAATCTTTGTTTCCAAAAAAATCTACTGCTACTGAGTGATCGATAACGAGGTCAACTGGAATAAGTGGATTGATTTTTTTAGGATCTCCTCCAATTTTTTTCATTGCTTCTCTCATCGCTGCCAAATCAACAACAGCAGGTACTCCTGTAAAATCTTGCATTAAAACTCTTGCAGGATAATAGGCAATTTCACGATCTGACTTTTGAGTTTTGGTCCATTCGTTAATGGCCTTTGCATCTTCGAAAGTTACATCTTTTCCATTTTCATGACGAAGTAAATTTTCAAGTAATACTTTTAAAGACTTTGGAAGTTTATCGATTTCTGTTAGGCCTAAATTCTTGGCTTCTTTTAGGCTGTAATAATTGTAATTTTTTGAACCAACTTTTAAAGTCTTTTTAACTTTGCTCATTGAAAACTCCTCAGTAATTGTGGGAAAATGAATTGAATTAATTATAAATCCGAACGGATTTTTCGTCACTTGATTATTTAATCATAATTGCTACGTACGCTTATAATTGGACAAGATTAGTTTTTTGCCTTGATAAAACTGATATGACTTACCACAAAATGATATTTGTTGGTTTTCAATGATTATACCTCCGCCATCTGCGCAGGCATAGAGCGGTAAATTGGAATGTCTGGAATGATGAAGAAGTTCAGCGTCATACCGCTTTGAGTTTTTATAATGAGGAAAGAACTCAAAGTTGACTAATCTCATTGCAGATAAATTTTTCATGCCAAAGGGATTTTCATCTCGATCAAAATGAGGAAATGTTGCTGTATGAACGTGTGGAGTAAGAACAATTGCACCTGCAGATAATCCACATATGACTCCTCCCCTCTCTAGAAATTTTTTAAGTAGTGGAAACATTCCTGATTTTTTTAAATGCTTTAAAAAGTAAAAAGTATTCCCTCCTCCTAAAAAGATAAGGTCACTTTGAAATACTTCATTAAAAACTGTATTGGTGTAAGGGATGTCTACGCAAAAATGCATAAAACGTTGTACACCGAGTTCTGAAAATTCTTGAACAAAAAACTTAAAATCAACTTCAGCATCGTATGAGCTTGAAGGTATCAAGGTTAATTTAGGTGAGTCTAGTCCAGTCAATTCAAGAGCACGTTCATTTAAAAAACGATTGTCTTCTTCACTTCCACCAGAATAGAGAACTAGCTTCATATCCCGTCTCTATACTCTCTTACAATTTGAAGCATACCTTTAACCAGACGAGATTGTTCCTTAACAGAATCAAAATTTGATGATCCTTTTGGCTTATCCGGATTAAGATTTTGATAACTCGTAAATTCGGCCAGTACTTCAGAAATTTCTTCTGCTTTTAACTTAGGCTTACGATTCATAACTTTTAAGACAATCGTTGAAATTGAATCGCCTGTAACTCTATCATATTTATTAATTACAGATGATCTCATTGAAACATCAAGCATGACTTTTTCAATTGGCATTTTTAACTTTTTTGAAATAAGTGAAAATAATTTTACATAGTTTTTTTGATAATTTTTAATTTTCAAATTTCTTCGGAGAGAAAACTTTAAATCAGCTGTGGTTGCATAACTAGATTTAATTATATCTAAAAATTCCTCGTTACGAATTTCGCCGTTCACTCCTCTCGATAAATATAGCTGCGGTAATTCTCGCAGAATATCTCTCATACAGAAAATGGCATTCCAATTTATTCCATCTGCTACCTTTTGCGGGCCCTTAACTGATTTGGCCATTTCAAAATAAGTAAAATCACTTCTAAATTCGACAATTTCCTTGTGATGATTTTCTAGTAGGAAATTCACTAACTTTTGATTAAATCCTATTTTATAAAGTAGATTTTCATTTTTGTAGTCATTATAACGTTTATCAAAACTTATAAGTGAATGATGAGATTTAAAATCTTCAATTGGACGTTTTTTTTCATTTTTTAAATAGTCTACAATCTGTGCAAAGCTTTGAACGATATAACGAGCTTTTTGTTTTTGCTCTTTAATCGAAGTTGACCAACGTTGAACATCATCATATCGATACTCATGGTGATAGAGACCAAATTGTCTAACTGATCCATAATCGATAATTCCACCATCCATTAGAATATTGTCGCCATCCCAATCCAGCCAACAAAAGATATATTGATCTTCAAAATTGGCAGACATATATGAAAATGTTTCAACTATTTTTGATAAAAAGTAATCATATTTAAGTGATGAATCTGAAGGAACTTGGGTCCAAACTTTATTTTTGATTTGTCTTTCAATATAGTAATCAACAATTTTCTTTAATGTTGGAAGATTATTCTGCTTTAAATGATTAAACATATGCGAGGGTCTAAGAAGATTCTCATGAACTCTAACTGTAATCGCCAATCCTTTTGCATATTCAATAACAGCTAAAACCCTTTCTGTTTTAAGACCGTTTTTAGATAAAACCTCACTAAAAAATAGCGCTCCCAATCCTTCATCTTTTTCAGAATAGCCACAGCCATAAGACACTGTTGGGTCGCCTGTTTGATAAAACTTTTTATTAATATTACATGCTGGACTTAGTTTCGTAGCA
>JAVHRK010000073.1:0-3809 GCA_036171615.1 Bacteriovoracaceae bacterium | reverse complement strand
AAAAACAGCAGGAATCGAATCAACAGCAAAAACAAGGTCTGTTACTTCAATTACGACTAATGCAAGGAAAAGTGGAGTTGCTTTTCGCACACCATTTTCCTTAGTGAAAAAATGATTTCCATCTGGTTTATCAGTAGTGGGTAGAATTTTTTTTAGAAGTCGAATTGACCAATTTTCTTTGGCATCAATTTTCTCATCAGATTCGCGCAAAAACTTAATTGCAGTAATGACTAGAAAAAAACCAAAAATATACAGTAACCAATGAAATGAATTAATTAAGTGAGCACCTAAAAGAATAAATACTGCTCTTAGAATTATTGCGCCCAATACTCCATAAAACAGCACTCGATGTTGATGAGTGTCCGGAATTTTAAACGAACTAAAAATAAGTAAAATAACAAAAAGGTTATCGATACTTAAGCTCTTTTCAACCAAGTATCCAGTCAAAAATTCAAATCCTAACTCTGTTCCAAAGTACCACGCAAACCAAGCATTAAAACAAAGTGCAATAGCTATCCAAATCCCACTTTCCAATAAAGCTGTTTTAGCTTGAATCTTATGATTTCCACGCCCAAATAAACTTAAATCAATTAATAGCAAAACGAAAATACCAATAATAAATGCTATCCAAAGCCATGGGGGAACTATTGAGATACCTGAAAAAAACTTGAACATCTTTATCTCCTACATTCTTTTTAAAGTATTTATTCTATCTTCTAATGGTGGATGAGTTGAGAATAGTGCCAATCTACTTTTTTTAGATGAAATTTGCATAGAACGATATTGAGAATTATTTTCGCTTTTGACTTCAACTAGCTGTGGATAGGCCCGTTTTAATGACTCGAGTGCCATAATCATTTTTTCTTTTCCAACTAAATCAGCTCCGCCTTTGTCAGCGCGAAATTCTCGATATCGTGAAAACCATGCAACAACTGGAGAAGCTAGAATTCCAAAAACTATATCCAAGGCCATTACTAAGAACATATGTACCAAGGGAGAAAGGCCATTGGACTCTTCTTTATCCCCTCGCATTGCTTGATCAATCATAAAAGCAACGACACGTGCGAAGAACATTACAAAGGCATTCACTACACCTTGAACAAGTGCCATGGTAATCATGTCACCGTTGGCAATATGCGCGATCTCATGGGCCAATACTCCTTCTACTTCGCTGTCGTTCATTCGATTCAATAGACCCGAGGAAACTGCCACCAGAGAATTATTTCGAGATGGTCCTGTGGCAAAAGCATTAACTTCCTCACCTTCATAAATCCCCACTTCTGGCATCTTAGTAAGCCCAGCACGAGTGGCAAGTCGATGCACAGTCTGCACCAGTTCTCTTTGAGGGCCATCAACTGTAATTATCTTTACCCCCATCATCCACTTCGCCATTACTTTTGAAAGCATCAGTGAGACCAATGAACCAACCATCCCCCAAATTAAACAAAACATTAACAATGCACTATAATTTAACCCTACACTTGTCATGTAGTGGCCGATTCCAAAGACACTTGTCAAAAAAGATACAGCTGCAATGACCAAGATATTAACAGCTAAAAATAAAAAGATTCTTTTCCCCATAATTTCTCCGATTAAAAAAAAAGTTAATATTCAATTATTTAAGAAGTGCAATCGCTTCATTATCAGATGGCATTTCATTATGCTTTAATACTGTTATTGATCCACCTCTAGCAATTACAATTTCGGCCAGATCATCCAAAATATCATCTTCTGGAATTGCCAAATTTTTATTTACATGGCTCGTAATTTTACCAGTTTTATTATCTAGGCTTCCCCATAAAAAACGATCACTAGCGACTATCAAATTTCTGACACGTCCTTGAATTGCTGCAATTGTAATTTCATTTAATTCCTCTATTACTTTACCGCAATATTTCATCTCCTGAAAATTTGCGAGTATAGTCTGATCCTTGGCAATTCTCACTATATCCAATATTTTCAGACACTCTAGATGTAGGTCAATAAAATTGCTTTTATCTAAATTTCCAACAATTCTTTCTTTCAATACATCAGGATCACGATTAATTTTTTTATAAAGGCTAACAACTTCATCTGTTCCTCCTAAAATAATAGGTAAATTATCATTTTTGACATACTGGTAAAAGACATTTTCTGCTTGTGAGATAAGTTTTAATTTAGTTTTTTTGTCATTATGTTTATTGCTTTCATCGCTAACGCTCGACAGTTCAACAGAACTTATATCTGTAAAAGTGAAAGAATCTCCTTTTATAAGTCTACATGACTTTGAACTTAATGTTATCATATAAAACTGATCTCCAGATTTAAGCCACGAAAGAATTGGTTTCAAATGAAGGCTTCGAGCAACAACAATAGTTTCGCAAACAGGAAATGGAATAAAAATAAAACCAGAAAAACTCTCTGATATAAAAAAACCCACCGACATTTTATTTGACCTAATAATTTCGACTGGATCTAATTTTATAAATTGATCAATAAAAATTTTTGCCAATTTTGGATATAGCTGACTTTCCAATGTAAGTTCTATTTTTCTTAATATATTGGTAAATCTTACACTTCGAGAAATTTGAAGATCATCATTATCATCCTCTGAAACATAAAATGATAGGTAAATATCATTCTCTACTTTGTATTTTTTTGCTAAGTAATTTGAAAGGAAGTTCTTTGTTGCATTTGTAATCTCTTGATTCATATTTATATTTCTTGTTCTCATAAAATACCCCTTTTTTTAATTGTTGATTTATTATCGCTCTTATTGGAATATTGATAAAATAGATAAATAGTAACTATTGATATGCTTTAAACAAACCAAAAAAGGAGCAAACAGTGACGAATTGGATCAATTACCATCACCTTAATTACTTTAGAGTAATCGCTCTTGAGGGAAGTATATCTAAAGCTGCAATAAAATTAAAACTTGGACAACCCACCCTTAGCGCTCAGCTAAAACAATTTGAAGATACAATAGGTATTCAATTATTTGAACGAAAACATAAAAAACTTATCCTAACCGAATCAGGAGTTTTGGCATTAGATTATGCTAATGAAATTTTTAAATTGGGAAGTGAACTTTTAGAAGTACTTCATGACAGATTTATTCCATCACGGCCTCATGTTCAATTTGGAGCTCTCGATAGTGTACCCAAACACTTTGTACTTGCAGTTGCTAAAGCTGCTTTAAAAGCAGGTCGCTGTACAGTTTCTTTGCTAGAGGGAAATGGTGAAGAATTAATTCGTGAAATGCAGTTGCATAAAATAGATTTAGTAATCGCAAATTATATTCCAAATATTAAAGACGATTTAAAAATTTATTCTCGCTCAATCTCTAAATCTCCTATTTATATCTATGGCTCAAAGAAATTTAATTATCTCAAAAAAGATTTTCCCAATACATTACAGGAGACTCCTTTTATTTTGCCAACTGCCGAGAGTAAACTCCGTCGCGACATAGAAAACTTCTTCCAATCTAACAGAATTAGTTATGATCTCGTGGCAGAAACACAAGATACAGCTCTTCAAAAACTTATGGGAATAGATGGTCTAGGGTTAATACCTCTCACCCGGAGTGCGGCTCAATCTCACATTGATGATAATGAACTTTTTGAAATTGGAAAAATTACTGGAGTATATGAGGAAATGTTTCTTCTCTCTTCAGGAAGAAAAATCGAAAATCCAATTTCAAGTATAATCATGAAGCATTTTAAATTATAAAATACATCAACAGATAAGACTAAAAAGGGGTCTCCGTTTTTAATAGTGGGAAGCATCGTTTCTTGAATATTTCAGTCTGATAAAGGGCATGAATTTAA
>JAVHRK010000072.1:0-3836 GCA_036171615.1 Bacteriovoracaceae bacterium | reverse complement strand
ACTGTGCGAACTCCTCGATACCCCGTAGCTTGCTGCGGGGAGGGATTCATTAAATATTGGATCATCTTTTTACTTCTCTTATTAATGCCAAGGCCTGGCCCTACACCAATACTAAAATCATTCTTATATTTTAATTCAGAAAGTTTTATTGGGTGAACAATAAAATCTGGAAAATTTAACCAAGGATATTTTGATAAATCAGTCATTAAGTGTGTATAACCAGCGCCTGTTTTGGTGGCAGCCAAGGCCGATATTATTCCTGCGCCAATAAGTCCAGATCCTCCACCAATTATAAGTACTTTTCCACCGTCAGTTTTATTAGATTTTTTAGTTCTTTTAGGAAGTAGATTTTTTAATTTTTTCATTTTAATTTCTTGAGTTGCTCCAAGCGTTTTTTGAGGCCTTCTTCTTTGCCTTCTGTCGTTGGTTTATAGAAATCGGTTTCAAGTTTAAATGTAAAAGGATTAATTGTAGATTGTCCTTGAACAAAGGTCATTGCTTCATTGATTCCGTCATAACTTGCTCGACTTTTATATGTCGATGCAAGGTAAACTGTAGCTTGAGATAAGATAATTCGAGATTCAGGCATTCCTATATTTTTTGTAGCCAGTAGTGCTGATGTTGCCATTGTTAGTGCGGATGGATCTGCATTACCTACATCCTCGCTAGCGAAAATAACTAATCGACGAGCTATAAAAACGGGATCTTCATTTCCATCTAGCATAATTGCCAGCGCCAATAGTGCCTTCTGAGGATCGTTAGCACGCATACTTTTAATAAAGCAGGAGATGACATCATAGTGCCTATTTCCGGCCTTATCGTAAGCACGAGTATTTTCAGTAATTAAATTTTTAATATCATTTTTTTGAGGATTATCTAATGTAAGTGCTAGTTCTAGTGTATTTAAAGCAATGCGAGCATCACCACCAGTTAGTTCTGAAATATACTCTAAAACAGCTGGGGTGATATTAAGATTAAGTTTTTCTTTTGCATTTAAGAGTAATTGTAATATTTGATTACTTTCTAGTTCTTGAAGCTCAATAATATGTGCCCTAGAAAGTAGCGCTCGATTTACCGAAACTCTAGGATATTCAGTTGTGGCGCCAATTAATGTGAAAGAACCTTCTTCGATATAAGGCAAAAGTGCATCTTGTTGGGCCTTATTAAAACGATGTATTTCATCTATAAAAATGACTGAATTGGGACCAATTAAGTTAATTAGTTTTTTTAAATCAGCAACACCTCCCAAAACAGCATTGAATTGATGGAAAACCTTCCCAGATTCCTGTGCGATTAATTTAGCAAAAGTTGTTTTACCAGAGCCCGGTGGCCCGTGAATAATTAGATTTGGTAAGTGTTTTTCCTTTAAAAACGGGTAACGAAGATAAATTTTTTCATTACCTATGAATTCCGAAAGGGTTTCGGGTCTCGAGCGATGTGCTAAAGGGGATTTATTGGAGGACAATTTTTTCTCCTTGACGGTAAAGCCCAGTTATCTTACATTGTTAGAACTTTGAAATCTACTTATATTGTAGAACTAATGCTAATAGAAAGGAGGTGATTACTATGGCACAAGATCCGCACTCGTCGATTTCTGTAATGATTGATGAAAGATCAGGACTTGAACGTTCTTTAAAGAAATTTAAAAGAATGTGTGAAGCCTTTGGTGTTGTACGAGAATATCGTAAACGTCAAGAGTACAAAAAGCCTTCAGTTAAAATGAAAGAAAAAACCGAAGCCGCTGAAAAGCGTAGAAAGAAAACAGCAACAAAATATACAAGAGTTGCTAAGTACTAAAAGCAAATTTAATAAAGGCCCTGTGAATTCAGGGCCTTTTTTTTATCTAAAATTAATTCTCAAGTGTATAGCAAGGCTGATATTTTATTATTGCTTGACGCTAATATTATTTTATTTATAATTTAAGAATGAATAAAATAATTACTTTAATAATTCCTTTAACTATTTCCTTTAACTTGTACGCTTGTCCAGATCTTGTTGGGCGTTATAATAAATGCAAGTCTGAGATAAACCCTAAAATGAAAGGTGAATATCTCATCGATCAACATCAAGAAAGTAATTATGAAGTTTATAAAGTTCAATTTATTGATGATGAAACTGGTAATGAAAAAATTGATACAATCCCAACAAATGGTTCAAAGATTTCCAGAAAAGAACGTGTGCCAAAAATTGGCGTTAATGTAAGAGTAGTGGCAAGTTCAACTTGCGCTGATCAGAGTGTTGTTACGGAGTCAGAAATTTATTTTCTCCGAGGAAATGTAGGTCATTTTACAACTAAAATATTTAGAACAGGGAATGTTCTTCATTCAGATATTGATGGCCATTATTTATCAAAAGAAATTCATAAAAGAATCGTTTGTGAATTAGAATAACTAACTCACAAATTTATTATTAAGTTATCTAATAAAATATTTTGTTCATTGTAAGTTTCGATTGTAAAAACTTTATTAGAATATTTAATTTTAGTAAACGTTCTGGCATTTGTATCAAAGTATTTTACGTAAGGATTATTAGCTGAGGGGGTATTGGGTTTTCCTCCTGCAGGGCCGGCAACGATATAATTTACTCCATCTTTTAAAGATCTTTCATACATATGTGTATGGCCACTTAAAACCAATGGTGTTTTATATTTTTCTAATAATGGTACTAAAAAATTCTGTAAAATAATTACTGACTGAGAAGTAATTTTATTTAATGAAGATGAGTAGACAGGAAAATGAGTGGCCAAGATAAGAGGTTTCTTCATTTTCTGTGCTTCTTGCATTTTAGTTTCAAGCCAACCAAAGAGACGAACAGATTCCAGAGTGGTCATTCGAATAAAGTTACTATTAAAGACTACTAGTTGAAATCCAGGGAAATCAAAAAAGAGATTACCGTAATTTTCAGCACCTTCCCATCGTAAAAATTGTTTGAATAATTTAGGTAATCCAAGGCCAATTGTACCTCGATAATCATGGTTCCCTACAGCTGCTATTTGGGGAATATCCATAAGGTAGGCCTTACCTCCTTTAAAATATTCCAACCACTCGCTTTCTCGATTTCCATTTTGAACAATGTCGCCGCCATTAATTAAAAACTGGAGTGGTTCGATTGAATGGTGATAGGCAATTAATTTTGCAACATTTTCATGCTGATCGCGGTTTAATTGTGAATCACTTATAAAACCAAAAACGAAATCATCTGTGCTTTTACCATAGGGGCATAGTTTTCTAGGGAGGGACTTACTGAAAAGAATAGATTTTGTGGCCGCTTCCACTATCCGAATTTCTTTTATTGTATCGCAATCTGCAATACCCAGTTCAATCTGATACTGATGTTCTTTTTTATAATCTGATGGTTTACTAGACTTATTTGAGTCTTCAATTATTAAATTTTTATCTGAATTTAATTGAAAATTTAAAATCAGCTGACCATTAGTATGTTTTAATGTATAAGGGGCCACTCTAAAAACAACTTCAGAATCTGCATATAGATTAGAAAATATAACTAATAATAAGAAAGCTAAACCTATTTTTGAAAACATTTTTATCATCCTTGATAAGTTTTTTAATAGGCTACATTTTTTATTCTAGAATTTCAATTAATCCTGTTTCACCGTTAATTCTAAGTTTCATCCCATTTTTAAGCTTTTTTGTTAGCCCTTTTACGCCAACGATTGTGGGAAGACCCATTTCTCTGGCAACAATGGCAGAATGAGATAATAATCCTCCTCGTTCTACCAATAAGGCACTAACTGATGGATAGAGCGGAATCCAGCCTGGATCTGTCCTTTCTGTCACTAAAATCTCTCCATTAAGTGTCATGTCATCTTCAGGGCC
>JAVHRK010000071.1:0-3838 GCA_036171615.1 Bacteriovoracaceae bacterium | reverse complement strand
TAGTATGTTCCAATTTCATTAGCTTTATCAAAAATGTCTTTCAATTTGTTTGCATAATCCAAAGGAGAAGAATCTCTCTGTTTATTATCAGGAGTAAATTGATTATTAACTCTTTGAGCAAGACCCTCAAGTCGTAGGAGAAGGCCATCCCATGATGGATAATCAACGGACATACTGAGTCCAGATCCAACAAATAAAATTGAATCACCACTCGCAACGAGTCCAAATAATTCTTCCCTCAGCTTAGAATTATGCTCTAGTTCTTTAGGTGTAAAAATTGGCTGAGGGGTAATGCTATTCACGTGGTTGTCTCCGATCTTAACGGCAGCCGATTTAGTTCATCTCGATATTGCCTCCAATTCGGCATATTCTGATCCATCAGAGCTGTGAATCGACCATTGTGAGTCGGCTCAAGTAGATGCGCCATCTCATGCAAAACAACGTATTCAAGATATTCAGGAGATTTTCTCGCCAGATCGGTATTAAGACGAATATTGTTTCGAGAAGGGTTACATCCTCCCCATTGGGTTTTCATATCTTGCACAAAAAGTCGATCAATGCTGACTTTAAGGCGACCAGAGTATTTCGCAACTAACTCAGGGACGGCATCTTTAATCTGCTCACGATACCATTCTTCAAGTAAGGTTCTCATCTTATTTCTATCTGTACCAGTTCGAATTTTTAAGACAAGCGTAGAATGCTTCAGCTCAACACGAGAAGCTTCTTCAACTTCAATAATTTCTAAAAGGTAACGTTTGCCCCAGACGTAATGACTTTCTCGATCTAAAAACTCACGAACAGGTTCGCGTTCCTGTGCTAAAAATTTTTTTCGTTCTGATTTAATCCAAGCAAGTTTATCAATGGCGAATGCACGAATCGCATCATGGCTCATGCTCATTGGAGCAGAGATACGAACATCTCCTACAGGTGGATTAACACTCAAATGAACATTCTTAATATCTTTTTTAATCACATCAACAGTGATGTCTCCAAGCTGAAACTGCATTAATATTCCCTCTGATTCACTATGATTTGAAAAATCCTTTCAACTTCAGCATCATCATTTAAAATTTCCCAAAGAGCTTGTTTAATGACATTTTCACGAGGTTGCACGCCTCTCCAGTCGGCAGGGCGCACATCTTTCACTTTTGAATCAATCTGCAAAGCAAGTGCTTCATTATCCTTTAAATTATTATACAAAGCTCGCTGACCATTGGTTTTTAGACTTGAAGGAGTTGATCCAGATTTTCCTGTTTGCACTTTTTTCGCAAGCTCTTCTATTTTCTTTAAATACTTTTCGTTCTTTTCAGCTTTTTCTTTTCTAAACTTGATTACCTCATCAAGTAGTTTAGACATCTGATCATAATAAGCTGGATCGTTTAGACGCTCTTGAATTATTTTTCTACGAACGTTATTTTCAATGATCTCTGCTGAAGTTTCTTTGCCAGTCTTTTTATTTCCCATCTTTTTAACAATGGCATCGGCAATTCCTGATTTCACTATCAGTTCTAAAAGTGAAATATCGTCAAAATTTGAAATCTTCTCTGGATCATCGGCTTGTATGTAGTTATCAATTAAATGTCTCATGTCAGCCTCATATGCTTTCAGATCAAGTTCTTCACCGCTAGCTCTGCGAATGAGATCACGCAGATTAACGGCCAATCCCAGCTGACCTTTGATGCGAGCAATATCAATGTTAGTGTAGCCAGCGGAGTCCATATCATCAGCAAGGTTTGCATAAGACCTCGCAAACTCAGCAGTGGTTTTGTAAAGTGAAGCGCGCAGTGGCTCTTTATCTTTAAGATCAGATTCAATTTCTGAATTTCCACAAAAATAATGAATACTTTGAAGTTCACCTTTGGGCGCAGGAATAGGTTCCAAAACTAGAACCATTGCTTCTATTGCTTGATCGAGCTTTTCTTTGGCTTTATCAATACGATTCTTCATCATTACCGCAGGATCAGAGCCGGAAGCCTCTTGATCAAGTTCCGAGCTATAAACCGCAATAGCTTTTTCGACTTTTTTGAACAAATCTTTGTAATCAACAATATAACCAAAATCCTTGTCGTCGCCATCTAATCGATTTGTTCGACAAATTGCCTGAAACAATCCGTGATCTTCCATATGCTTGTCGATGTAAAGATAAGTGCATGATGGAGCATCAAAGCCAGTCAGAAGTTTGCTCACAACAATTAAGAGCTTCATATTAGCTGGCTCTTTAATAAAAAGAGCTTTGGTTTTCTTTTCGTAGGTTTCAGCTTTTGTTAGGCCAGGATCGGGCTGAATATTTTTTACGATTTCTTCATAAGTTTCAAAAATTATCTCTTCATCAGTCTTTGTATTTGTCCCAGTGTTCTTAGTCGTAATGTTCTGGGTTTTTGGCTCATAAGAAGTGATGATTCCACATCGACGACCAAACTCTGTCTTTTGAAATAGGTTATAGTATTTGCATGCATCTAAAATGCTTGAGGCCACTAATATCGCATTACCTCGGTCATTACTAAGTCTTGGCTTCGTTCCAAAATCAAAAATAATATCGGTAACGACTTTTTCCATGCGTGATCTTGCGCTCACCAATTTCTGCATGGTAGCCCATTTCTTTTTTAGAGCATCTTTTTGCCAAGAATTTAACCCCTTGGTCTTGGCTTCAAACCACTGGTCTATTTTACCTTCAGAGGTTAGCTTTTGGTCGATATCGCGTGCTTCATATAAAAGATCGAGAACTACTTTATCTTCAACTGCGTCGCTAAATTTGTACGGAGTACCGATATATCCACCAAAAACTTTTACACTGGTTTCCTTATCTTTTTTAAGTAGCGGTGTTCCAGTAAAACCAATGAAGGCTGCATTAGGCATTATGGCAGTCATGGCATCGTGGAGTCTTCCGCTTTGAGTACGATGGCATTCATCTACAAATACAAAAAAATCACCGACGGCTTTGCCACCTTGCTCTTTTAATTCTTTGATAAAGGCATCCCAATTAGCGTCTTCAACATCACGTTGGCCAAACTTGTGAACGAGTGAGCAAAGAAGTCGTGGAGTAGCCTTAGCAAGCTGTTTTACCAAATCTTTACCGCTGCTAGTTCGATAAATATCTTTTTCGCCAGCATCTCTAAAAACTCGTTCAATCTGTTCATCTAATTCATCACGGTCTGTAATAATGGCAATTCTTGCGTTTGGCTTGTTTTCCAATATCCACTTAGCAAGCAAGACCATTACGATACTTTTTCCAGAGCCTTGGGTGTGCCAGATGATCCCACCTTTACGGTCTTCAACATGATCTTGGGCGGCTTTAATTCCAAAATACTGATGAACTCGTGGAAGTTTTTTTACGCCTCCATCAAATAACACAAAGTCGTGCATGATTTCGAGAATGCGTTTTTTATTGCACATTTTTAGAAGATACTTATCGAGTTTTAGGCGATCATTTTCTTCTTCGTCTTCTTTCCAACTTAGATAGTATTTTTCTGGTGTAAGAATTGTTCCATACCGCAAGCCCTCGGAGTCATTTCCAGCAAAAAGGATTTGAGATGTTGTAAAAAACCAATCGTTAAATTCAGGTTGTTGATTTGAAATAAGCTGGCGAATACCGTCGCCAATCGTGACACGACTGTTTTTAAGCTCAAGCACGCCAAAAGCGATACCATTCACATATAAAACTAAATCAGGACGGCGTTCCTTGGGCCCCTTGAGAGTGACTTCTTCAGCAATGGCAAAGTCATTTTTAAGTGGCTCGGCCCAGTTAATAAATTTAATCGTCTCGCTTGGTTTGCTTGCATCAGTTTTTACTGAAATCCCATAACAAAGAAGTTTACTCTCTCCTTCGTTATGGGATTTC
>JAVHRK010000070.1:0-3863 GCA_036171615.1 Bacteriovoracaceae bacterium | reverse complement strand
TTTAATTTTTTCCTTTAAGCCAGCTTCCTTTAATTTGTCGACAATGTATATAAGAGCGTCTTTTCCAGGAGTCCCCATATAATTGGTAAATTCAAGAGGAGCGGCACCTGTTCCTCCTTCGGCACCATCAACAACAATGTAGTCAGGATAAAGTTTAAACTTTAACATGCTTTTTATAATATCATCAAATTCGCGATGGTAACCAAGACATAATTTGATACCTATTGGTTTTCCCTCCGAAAGTTCTCGTAGAGTGTTAATAAATAGCACCATCGAATCGGCATCGTGAAAGGCCGAGTGACCCGGTGGTGATAAAACATCTTGCCCCATTGGTACATTTCGAATTTTTGAAATTTCTTCTGAAACTTTTGCAGCAGGAAGAATTCCACCATGGCCAGGCTTTGCCCCTTGAGAAATTTTTAGTTCAATCATTTTAACTTGAGCTCTACGGGCATTAGTTTTAAAAAGCTCTGGGTCAAAATTACCTTTTAAATCACGGCAACCAAAATACCCCGTTCCTATTTGCCAAATGATATCTCCACCTGGAGCCAAGTGATAAGGAGAGAGGCCACCTTCGCCCGTATTGTGAGCAAACCCTCCGTCTCTAGCTCCACCATTTAACGCCAATACTGCATTTTTTGAAAGCGAACCGTAGCTCATCGCTGATATATTAAAAATAGATGCAGAGTAAGGAAGCTTACATAAATCACTCCCGATTGTAACTCTAAGTAACTTTGGATCAACATGAGTAGGATAAATCGAATGAGTTAAATATTCGTGCCCATCAGCATAAACATTTTGTTGAGTACCAAATGGAATAGTATCAATTTGTTTTTTTGCCCGTTGATAAACAATAGAGCGTTGTTCGCGGCTAAAAGGTCTTCCATCAGTATTCGATTCAATAAAGTATTGGTTAAGTTCTGGGCGAATTTCTTCAAATAGGTAGCGAAAATTCCCAACGATAGGATAATTCCTTCGTATCGCCTGAGTTTTCTGAGAAATATCACGCAAGCCGATAATAACGAGAGGTAGAGTGAAAATCAAAGACCACAAGGCTTGAGGAAAAAAGATATAAAAATATACATTACTAAAAACCACCAATAAAAAAAAAGCGACAAATATTTTCCTCATAATGTTTCCCAAAAAAGTGTCTTACAAACTTTATTATATTTATTATTCATAACGATTCCTTGAGAACTTCATAAACCTTACTCATCCCTTCCCTCAGAAGTAATTCTGAAATAACTAGAGGGGGAGCTAAAATAATACGATTGGTTTGGGCCACAAGATAAAGACCTTTCTCGAAAAATTTCTTTCCTTCAACCGACTTATGAAGATCGACTGCGGCAAGAAGTCCATGAACTCTGAAATCTTTTACAATTGCCAGACTTCTTAATTTCTCTAGCTCTGCTTTAAAAATATTTTCAACATGCCTCAAATTATCTTTAAATTTTTCATCATGAACAATTTCTAAAACCCCTTTCATGGCTGCCATTCCGAGTGGGTGGGCATAATTAGTTAGGCCGCAACAAAGAATATTCTCCTCATAATACTCAGCAATTTTTTTTGAAGTCCAGACCGCACCAAATGGAATCATTCCACCTGTTATTCCTTTAGCTAAACAAATGAGATCAGCTTCAACACCATAGTGCATATATCCGAATGCAAGCCCTGTTCGCCCAAATCCACAAACGACTTCGTCCATTATCAAAAGAATATTAAATTCCACGCAAAGTTTTTTAAGACCATGCCACCATTCTTTTGTTCCTGAATAAACGCCATTTCCCCCTGTAATTGTTTCAATAATAATGGCAGCAATTTGATCAGCGCCAGTCTTTAAAATAATACTGCGGGTTTTTTCAAGGGCATCTTTTTCGTTAGGTTCTGGAATTCTCACAACCCAACCTTCCGGAGTAAAATGAGCAGGATTTCGCCAGTCACCTGTGACTGACAAAGCACCAAGCGTGGCCCCATGGTAAGAATTCGTGCGAGCTAGAACAATTTTCTTCTTACTAATATCTCTAGCTATTTTAAGTGCATTTTCAACACTTTCGGCTCCACCAGTTGTGTAAAAAATTTTGCCATCTTCTTTTTTCATATAACGAAGAAGATCTCGTGTTATTTCGTTTTTATGAGGATAAATTCCTTTAGGAGAACTCATTGGAATTGTGTCAAGTTGAGCTTTAATCTGCTTAATAATAGTTGGGTGGTTATGCCCAAAATGCGCTTGATAGCTAATAGAAGTCATATCGATTAAACACTGTCCATTGGCAGTTGTTAATGTGGCCCCATCGACATTGGCAATCTCAAATGTACTGGCATCTTTTTGCTTGCTCCAAGAAATATAATATGGAAGTTTCATTTTGATCTCTCTATTTTTTAACACTCAGCTAAGCTAACCGAAATATTCGTAGCAAGCCCACCTTCTGAAGTTTCTTTATATTTTGTGTTCATATCTTTAGCAGTTTCCCACATTGATTTGATGACATCATCAAGGCTAACTTTGGCACTCAATGGATCGCTTTCAAGTGCAATGCTTGTTGCTGTAATAGCCTTCATTGCCCCCATACTATTACGCTCAATACAAGGTATTTGAACGAGACCTCCGATCGGGTCGCAAGTCAGCCCTAAGTGATGTTCCATTGCAATTTCTGCGGCCATTAAGACCTGCCCTGGAGAACCTTGTGAACATTCGGCCAGAGCCGCTGCCGCCATTGCACTCGAAACTCCAATTTCGGCCTGACAACCTCCCATAGAGGCTGAAATAGTTGCATTCTTTTTAAAAAGCGTACCAATTTCCCCAGCAGTTAAAATAAATCGAATAATCATTTCGTCATCAAAATTTTCAGTAAAACAATTAGCGTACTTTAAAACTGCAGGTATAACCCCAGCTGCTCCATTGGTCGGAGCAGTTATAATTCGGCCAAAAGAGGCGTTTTCTTCATTTACAGCTAAAGCAAAGCAACTTACCCATTTAGTAATGCGAGTGAATGATGGCTCGCTCTCTTTAATCGCGCAAATCCATTCATCAGCATTTTTAAATTTTCTTCCCTGTAATAAATGGCTATTTATTTCAGCAGCTCTTCTTTTTACGTTTAAACCGCCAGGCAGGGTTCCTCTTTTATAAACTCCGCGAAAAATGCACTCTTTCATTTCATGCCAAATCAATAAAGCATTTTTTTTAATATCTTCTTTTGATCGCCACGCTTCTTCATTGATATAAATTAAATCAGAAACCCGAAGGTTCATTTTTTTACAGTTACTAAGGATAGTCTGAGCAAAGTGACATGGATGAGGAGTGACGATTGCATTTTCATTTATAGTATTAACTTCTCCAGAAGCGACAAAACCACCCCCAACAGAATAATATTTTTCTTCAAATGATGAGCCATCCTTCTTCTGTGCTTTAAACAACATTCCATTTGGATGAAAGTCTAAAGTGATAGTTGAATCAAAGATTAAGTGCTTGCTATAGTCAAAATCAATTTCAGTAGTTCCACCTAAACATATTTTTTTACGTTTTTTTATATCTGCAATGATAAATGGAATTAGATGGGAATCAATCTTGATATAATCGTTGCCAGAGAGACCGAGCAAAATCGCAATGTCTGTGCCATGCCCTCTTCCCGTTTTTGCCAACGAACCGTACAGATAAATATACAGTTCTGTAATTTCAGTAAAAAAAAGATTGTGATCCAAAAGAGATGCAAGAAACATCTCTGCTGCTTTCCATGGCCCCATAGTATGAGAACTTGATGGACCAATACCAACTTTTATAATGTCAAAAACACTTATCGATTCCATGGAAATATTTTACAAGCTTATCTCTTCAAATAAAAGTTTTAACCAGTAAAAATTGAAAT
>JAVHRK010000069.1:0-18149 GCA_036171615.1 Bacteriovoracaceae bacterium | reverse complement strand
TGATTCGCTACCTTACGGCAGCAAACTTTTTAACTCTATTTAATTTTTAAAGAACAATTTTTTATT
The DNA here is from genome assembly GCA_036171615.1 of Bacteriovoracaceae bacterium. Lineage (GTDB taxonomy): Bacteria > Bdellovibrionota > Bacteriovoracia > Bacteriovoracales > Bacteriovoracaceae > Bacteriovorax. The sequence continues at coordinate 18,083 of JAVHRK010000069.1, read as the reverse complement.
TTACTTATTGAGTATAAACTGGTGGAGATGACAGGGATCGAACCTGCGACCCTCTGCGTGCAAGGCAGATGCTCTCCCAGCTGAGCTACACCCCCAAATTTCTTGGCGATACCTAGTTTTCTCAATCAGTTAAATTCAAAAGTGAAGAGGAATTTAATAAACTCTAATAACTATGTCAACTTCAAAATTGAATTATATTAATTATTTTAAATTATTATTTTGTTCGCTTTAAATCTGGTTATACTATTTTAATGAAATTTTCACACATATTTATCTTATTTTCACTTGGATTGACCTTTTCCTGTACGAATAAAAAATCAGACCCTGTCACGATTACAACGGATAGCGTAAAAATTAGAATTCAAAACTTGAGAACAGATATAAGTGGACTTTCGACAACGTCTGCTACGATTAAAACAATACATGGTGATATCATTTTTAGATTTTATACTAAGGCCGCACCTCATACTTCGGCTCGGATTATTGAATTAATTCAAAACAAGTTTTATGATGGCTTAATTTTTCACCGTTCTATTCCTAATTTTATTATCCAAACAGGTTTACAGGTTACTCCAGGAGCTACCCCAATAAAGTTTCCACCTGAATTTAATAAAATTCAACATATCAAAGGAACTGTTGCAATGGCACACGGCTTAGAAAAGGATTCAGGAGACACACAATTTTATATTTCACTTACAACTCTCCAACATTTGGATGGAAAGTATACTGTATTTGGACAAGTGGTAGAAGGTTTGGATGTATTACCGAAGTTGGCGAAAGGTGATCGAATTTTATCAATCACCTTAAATATTAAAAATTAAAATAACTATCTAAATTGAGATTCAATTATTAAAACAATTGCAAAGATGGCCGCCGAAATAGGAACCGCTGCAATTAATTTTAACCAGGCTTTTTCTTCTTTTAAGTGCATATAAAAATAAGCAACAATAAAAGCTTTACCTACGGCCAGCCCAATAAGCCCAACAGCTTTTGCTGAATGATTTATCTTTGATCCTGGAATCATTAACTCTAGAACTGTTAAAAGTGTTAAAGCAAAAAAAACAATAAAATATTCTTTTGTATGACTCTTGTGTTTATGATTATGTTCATTCATGTGGAGACTCCCATTCAATTATTTTGTTTTTCTAAAACTATTATTTACCAATAAACCTAAATCTATCATCAGATGATTCATATTCTCTTTATCTGTAGAATAATATCCACGAATTTGGCCTTTATCATCAACTAGAACAACTTTTTCGGAATGAGCAATATCCATTAGTGTTAGAGTTTCAGTATTTACTTTTCTTTGAATTGCTTCTTTGTTTCCCATCGGAACCTTAAAACCTTCAATAATTATTTTGCGTAAATCTGTTTCTGTGCCAGTTAAAAAATTCCAAATATAAGGGTTTGTTTTTCGTTTTCGTGCGTATTTATAAAGTGTTTCTGGTGTATCTGTTTTTGGATCTACGGTAAATGTCACAATCGCTGCTTTTGTTCCTAAACCTCTAATGCGATTTTGAATTATGTCCATTTTTTCCATGAGCGCTGGACATGTGGTTGGACAACTTGTGAACATAAAATTAGCAATATAATATTTTCCAATTAAATCTTTTGTTCCAAATTGTTTATTAAATTCATTTGTTAATGTAAACTCTGGAACTTGATAAAGTACGGGCAGAGGAGGTGGTAATTCTCGCGTTAATGTTCGATAAATGGGATACGTAAAAAGTACGGCCCATGAGATAAACCAAAATGATTTCATCCTCATTAATTTTTGAAGCCACTGATCATCCCGATAAAAGCTAGTCAAAGTTTGGGCCATTGTTAACTCTTTATCTTATCAAGTAGAATTTGTCTTTGTGGTGTATTTTTTAAATCAATTAAAGATTTAATATAGTGAGCGAGGGCCCATAAATCGTCGTCTGGCAGCGTTCCCTTCCAACTTGGCATCGTAGTACCACCCACCCCCGCATTCAGTCTTAAATAGATCTCCTCAATTGATGCAGCGGACCTCAAATTATCCCATGTAAAGTCCGGTGGGGCGACTGAATATCCATGATCTGATGGTTGTAATTTTACATGGTAAATCTCTGGATCAAACTCAGTCATAGGTTTGCCATTAATTTTTTTATTCATTGAGCTTAATTCTTCGTGACTAGCGTATGCCCGATGACATGTCCAGCATTGCGCGCCTACGTGAAAAACTTCTTTTCCTCTCGCGATAGCTGATTCAGTATGCGCCTCTCCATATGGATTTTTAGTCGCCACTATTACTTCTCCAAGTTTTTTATCAGCGCCTTCCCATTTAGCCGGAGCAAATGTTTTCAAATATTGAACAACATTAAAAAGTTGTTGATCTGAAAGATCCCATGGAAGCATCGCTGTTCCGTGTAACCCACCTTTAATAATGCGATAGAAATCTTCGTCATGTGGAAGTTCACCTGATACTACATATCCAAATTTATATAAGCCGAGAGTGAAATTTCTTGGCGGGACAGCTAATCCTTTTGAAGAAATTCCATTACCATCACCTTTTACTCCATGGCATGGCATGCAATACTCAGTATACGTAGATTTTCCATCATTAAGTGCTTTCATTGGAGCATAAACCCCACCAGCAAAAAATTTATCTTCTTTAAAATAGGTGTCACTACATGACGCCAAAATTAACATTGAAGTAAAAATAAATAATAGATTCATTCCTCTCATAATTATCCCTTTAAAGCTCTATAATACAAAAATAGTTAAAAACATAATGGCCCAGACAATTCCTAAGAAATGCCAAAATTTACCAATATTTGTTATCGTATTTTCTGATACGGTTTCATTTGTGTGAATTTGCATAATATGCCAACCTAATAATAAAAGCGCGGCAATAATATGTGCGGCATGTACCCACGTAAAAGCATATATGATTGATCCAAAAATGCCTGATGAAGCAAAAATCCCTTCAGATCTTAAAGTACTCCAAAACAAAAACTGCAATCTCATGAAAATTAAACCAAGCCCAAATGTTAAGTATAGTCCTCTTTTATCCTTTAAGTTTTTTTCATACCAAATATAACTCATGCTCGATAGGAAAATTGATAATGTACTTAGTGATGGAATTAAAAGAGATGGCCTTACCATGCCTTGTGGGGGCCACACGGGAGTTGTAAATCTATAAATTGCAAAGCCCATCATAAGTGTCGCAAACAGCATAGCAAATGAAGTAAGAGTTACGATCATCCCAACTGTTGATACAATTTTTTTTCCATCTAAAGCTGCATCTGTCATTTCTTATGCCTTTGCTACTTCTTCTGTTTGGTACTGAAAATCTCTTCCCACTAAATTAGGATTTCCAATTTCGTGTGGTCCACATTTTACAATCGGAATATCTTTAAAATTATAATGAGGTGCTGGAGATGGGATAGTCCATTCTAGTGTTCCAACGTTCCATGGATTTTGAGAAGCCACAGGACCTTTAAACATTGAATAAATAAAATTCCATACAAAAATAATTTGAGCAGCTCCCATAGTAATTGCAGATACAGTTACAAATGTGTTCAGTGGGATTAATTTTTGTAAAAATTCATAAATAAATGGATTATAAAGACGACGGTGCATACCTGCGTATCCTAAAATCATCATCCCCATAAAGACACCGTTTAGGCCTGCAATGGTAATCCAAAAATGCACTTTACCCCAAAATTCATTTAACATACGGCCAAACATTTTTGGAAACCAAAAATATGTAGCTGCAAACCCACCAAGAAGTACTGATGCCGCCATGGTGTAATGAAAATGTCCTACAACAAAATAGGTATCATGAAGATAAATATCAGTTGTGACTGTTGCTAAATAAAGACCAGTTAATCCTCCTAGGCCAAAAACAAATACAACTCCTAGAGAAAACAACATTGGAGTATCAAATCGAATTGATCCTTTCCACAATGTCCCAAGCCAGTTTGCAAAAAAGACTGCAGAAGGAATTGAAATAGTCATCGTTAGCATCATGAATGATTGGGTAAGAAGTGGACTCATTTGAGTAGTGTACATATGATGGCCGTAAACCAACATTGATAATAAAGTTACTGAAGTCATCGCAAGCGCCGTTGATTTTGCACCAAATGCAGGTTTGCGTGAAAAGAAAGAAAGCAAGTCTGAGACAATTCCCCATGCTGGTAGAATTAATATATAAACTTCAGGGTGACCAAAAATCCAAAATACGTGTTGAAATAATAATGGGTCACCTGATCCACTCGTAGCCGCTGCCCCTGCTGCAAAAAATGTTGTACCTAAAACTCTATCAAAAGTTAGTAGTAAAAGTCCTGCTCCTAATACTGGTAAAAAGATTGCATTTAAAACTGCTGTTAACCAAAGTCCCCAAATAGTTAGTGGCATATCAAAATAGCCCATACCTGGAGCTCTTAAAGTAATAATTGTTGCGATATAATTTACAGCTCCCATAGTTGAAGACACACCCAAAATAAAAAGGGCAATTGTCCACATGGTTTGCCCAATTCCTGGTGAACCGGCAAGGAGAGAAAGCGTTGGATATGAAACCCATCCACCAGCTGCAGCTCCTAATGGAGTAAAAAGTGAGGCGACTAATATAATTGCAGACACAACCGCTAACCAAAATGAAAGCATATTAAGAGTTGGAAAAACCATATCTCTTGCACCAATCATTAAGGGAATACAGAAATTACCAAATGCCCCAATTAAAATGGGAGTAATTGCATAAAAAATCATAATCGTTCCATGCATTGTAAAAAGCATAGCGTATGTATCAGGAGGAACGACTCCATTTGTTTGTGGGAATAAATATTGCCCTAGTACTGGAAAAGGCTGTCCTGGAAATGCCAGTGTCCAACGAATCAACAAGGCCATCATTCCACCAAGGCCTAAAAAAATTATTCCATACCAAAGAAATTGTTTCCCAATTACTTTATGGTCAAAAGAAAATACATATTTTGATAAAAATGTAGTTGGTGCATCGTGAATATGTTGTTCAAAAAAAGCCATGATTATTCCTCTCTCTTTATTCTTATAATTATTTTGTAGAAGCTACCCAACTCCAACCCCAAAACACATCAGGGTTAACAGCATCAGTAGTATATTTTGTGCGTTCATATGAAGATTTTAACCATTTTTGGTAATCTTCTTTAGTATGAACTTCTAAACTTGCTTTCATTTTATAGTGGAAAGTTCCGCAAATTTGCCCACAAGCAATTTCATAATTACCAGGCGTCGTCAGCTCAACCCACATTTTTGAAACTCTCCCTGGCATAGCATCGAGTTTCATGCGTGTATTGGGAATATAAAATGAATGAATAACGTCCTTAGCTGTAACTTGAAAAACAATTTTTTGGCCAATTGGTAAATGCAAATCATTCAAAGTAACAATATCGTCTTCAGTATTAAATACGCCATCGGGACCAGGGTAGCGAAAATTCCATGCCCACTGTTGTCCAAGAACTTCAACTCTTACAACATCAGCAGTTTCTTCAGGCCAATTGATAAAGACGTTTACAAAATCATGATTAGAAATACCTGTAATTTTCATGTCCACCATAATAAAAACCATGGAAGCAATTCCAGCTACTATTAAGATATGCTTTTTACTAGTTCCATGGACATAAAATGGTTTTGGATGCTTTTTCTTTGAATAGAAATAACTAAAACCGAACAATCCAATACAGACCAATAAAAAAAAGAATGCAATTAGTAATGTTGTGTAATTAAAAAGGTAATCAATTAAATGCCCATTAGTTGAGATGTCTAATGGCGGTTTAATTTGTTCTAAAAAACTCTTCATATAAATTCCCTTCGTATTAACAGATATTCGTATAATATTAATCAAATTTTTTAATTTTATCTATTTAAAAAAAATCAGTGCTGCTAAGAGCAACGGTAAATAAAAAATTGAGCCATAAAAGTATGTTTTTGCCCAGATTTGCTGTTTAGCTATATTTACTTTATCAATCATAAGCCCTTTTCCGGCAAGTACTAAAAATATTAATGATAAAAAGACAGCGGCCCTCGTGTAAACGACACTGGCTTGGGCGACATAAGACGGTAAGAGTGAAGCCATAAATAGGAAAACTGTTAAAATGAAAATCGCATATCTAGTTAATTGAAGTCCCTGCTGATTTGGATAGGTTTTAAAATCGGCCGCACTATAATCTTCGGCTTGGTAAATGGATATCGCTAAAAAATGTGGCAATTGCCAGACAAATAAAATCATAAATAATGAAAAGGCCATGCCATCAACGCGACCTGTCACAGTTGTTAAACCTAAAAGTGGAGGGATGGCCCCTGGAATTGCCCCTACGTAAACTGCAAGCTCACTTTTTTTCTTGAGAGGTGTGTAAATAAATAAATAAACCACTGTAGCTAAAGTTGCGAGTGCACCGGTTGCTATATTAATTACCAGATAGAGAACTGGGAGTGAAATGGCCAGTAGAACGATTCCAAAAATAAGTGCTGTTTCTGGCCTCATCCGTTTTGCAGGTAAAGGTCGATCTTTGGTTCTTTGCATTTTGCCATCAATATCTTTTTCAAGATAACAATTTAGTGTTGTGGCCCCAGCAACAACCAGTCCATCCATTATAAATGAGAGCAGTGCTTTAAAAAAATAAATATGGCCTGGAGCCACTAAAATTCCACCAAGCACTGTCGCCATTACAAGTGTGGCCAGCCTAGGTTTAGTCAAATCTAGTAAATCTGAAAATATAGAATGAATATTAGCAGGCCTTAAAAAATCTTCCATATCTTTAATAATTAAATTGAGTTTCCATAATGAGGCAAGCGTAAGTGCCGCGCCAGCAAGATGTAATGTTGTAGGTACGGCCGTTAAATTAAGTGCAACAGCATAAATTCCGATTCCTACTTGAAAAATGACCAGAATAATTGGTAACAAACTAGCAAGCTTAATACATGCAATGCTTTTAAAATATAAGAACGAACGAACAGAAAAAATGAGAATAATAAAAGTCACAAAAATGGCATAAAGCCTGTGAATCATATGTAGTTGACCTTTGGGAGCAGATGGCCACCAAGAGAGAATCCAATTTGAGACATCGAAACATTGAATAGAATTTCCTGGACCTAAGCCACATGAAATACCGGCCCCCGAATGGCGCATAAATGCACCTAAAACAATCTGTGAAAAAAATATTGCGGTAGCAAGTAAAATCCCATGTCTAATACTTGGATTCCATTTCACATTAAATGTTATCTCCTCAAATCGATTTTTTTCTGCAGAAGCTTTGTGATTGATATAGATTAATAATGAAAAATATATCATTGAGAGTGTTAGGTGACTTGTCGAAACTATTGTAGGCAATCGATATAATACCGTGATTCCACCTAAGATCCCTTGAACAATAACCAGAAAAAGTGCAAGTCCTGTCATCTTAAAAATATGTAAATGTTTTTCAGATTTGTTTTTATCTTTTGCAGCAAATAGTACAAGCCCAATAGTAAACATTCCGACAAGAGTAGCTAGCAATCTATGACTGTGTTCAACTAAAACTCCACCTTCCATTTTAGGAAATAATTGTCCATAACATAATGGCCAATCTGGGCACGCCAAACTTGACTGAGTATTGTGGACAAAACCACCAAGCATCAAAAGTGCAAAAGTAGTAAGAATAGCTATAAATGATAAATTTCTTACGCGCATTTGAATCTCACACTGCTATATTAAACCATCTCAAAAACACAAAGATTAGCACTCCTGTTACCGAGACATAAAGCCAAATCGGAAAAGTAAATCTTGCTAATTTTTTATGTTGAAGTGTTTTACCTTTAAAACCTAAATAAAGTGTCGAGAGAATTAAGGGGACCTGTACTGCCGACAACAAGATATGACTAATCAAGACTGTAAAATAGATAGTGCGAATTCCACCTGTTGGCAAAAACTTAGTGTCTCCATGGTAGTAATGATAAGAAATATAACCGATAAGGAAAAAGACAGAGGATACAGTCGCCGCGACCATCATCTTTTTGTGTTGTTCAATCTTCTTCTTTTTTACAAATACAAATCCAGATATTAAAAAAATTGCCGTTAAGGAATTAAAAAATGCATTTAAAACTGGAATAGTTTCTAGAAAAATAAAGTCAGTAGTTGTCGTTGGCTTAAAGTAGATAAGCCAAGTTAATGCCAGCAAAACAACAATACTTAAAAAAATTATAAGTGAATAAGCTTTTTTATCAGAATTCATGAATCAGATTTAGGAGGAGTATTAATATTTTTATACTTTATAAATGTTTTAAACATATACAGTAGTGGAACGTATATCAATAATGTAAATGCGATGATTACATAGACATAATATTTATCATTGGAGTTTTGTCCTGTGCACATTGTACAAGCAAAGACATTACTAGAAAAAATGGTCAGTAATAAACTGATCATAATAAGTACACAAAAGTGAAAACAAGAATCCAAACAAGATCTACAAAGTGCCAGAATAATCCTACGATTTCTAGCATATTGTAATTTCCATTATCAAAATCTCCACGGTACGCATGGATATACATAACAATTAGATAAATCACGCCTGACAAAACATGGAGACCATGAAAACCAGTGATAGAAAAAAATGTTGATGCAAATAAACTAGTTCCATGAGCATAAGAATTAAAAGTCATTCCCATGTGTTCAATTAAATGTGTGTACTCGTAAGCTTGAATGCTTAAAAAAGCTGCACCACCTAATATTGTGGCAAGTAACCAATTAAGCATATGTTGTCTATTTCTTTGCTTACATGAATCGATGGCCATAACCATTGAAACGGAACTACAGATTAGAAGAAAAGTCATAAAACCAGAAAGCCCAACTCCACCGAGAGCTTCAGATGGTGTTGGCCATGCACGAGTTGCGCGAAGGACAGCATAGGCAATTAAAAATCCTGAAAATGACATCGCATCGGTTGCTAAAAATAACCACATTCCAATTTTACCTGGACTGGCCTTTCCAAATTGTTCGTCATGATATTCTATATGTTCTGCGTGTGCGTGACTCATTTTAGACCTACCCCACCTAATTCAATTACATATTTTGTAAGCGCATTAATTTGTCTTTCAGCATCACCATCAAAAAATCCTGCTTCAATTCCTTTACCGTCTTCAGTAAAAAATGTTGGCATTGTCGTTCCTGGAAGAATTTTTTGTGGATCATGTAACCATAGTCTAATCCATGAAGGACGAAGTCTTGCAGAAGCTTTATGTAAATCAGGTGCCATTGGTGTGTTTTTATTAAATCCAATTGTATGGCAAGAAGTACAAGCATAAGCATTGAAGAGTTTAACGGCCTGATCTTTTTCGCCAGGTAACCAAGTTACTTCTATTGCTGGTTCTTCATAAGTGCCTTGATTAGCTCCTTGTTGAAATCCTGCAATAATTCTATTTTTATCAGATAGAGATAAATTAAATGAAGGCATTCTTATAGTAAGAGTTGGGCGAATCGGCACAACATTTCCTAAAAAGTGATACATCCAATTAGGTTGAACACGCTGGCCTTCTTTAACTAATCTTGGAGGTGCTAAGTTAATATCATCTTCATATCCACGAAGAATATCTCCACGCATTCCATCTACTTGGTGACAGCCCACACAGTTAAACTTATTAACAACTTTCATTCCGTCATTATAAATTGCTTCACCAGCTGTATATCTTTTTACACCAGACATCGGCACTACATCAGCAACTTGTCCTAAAATGGCAGTTGTAATTTTTGTAGCTTCGCTTTCTGACAAATAAAAATTTGGCATTCTTAATTTATCTCTAAATGCTTTATCAATTCCAATATCCCAACGGCGTGGATTTTGAAGATGTGCTGTTATCCATGCATCTCTCTTAAGAGGAACTTGATGTTGAAGACCAAAGAAAAACTGAGTAATTGGTTTTGAGCCTTCTTTTGTTAATTCTGTTCCTATTGGTGGGATACCATCAAAGCCTTCTATGTTATGGCAAGAATAACAACCATATTTTCCAATTGAGCGCTTTCCAAGGTCCATCGTTTTAAAATGGTCATCCATTTTAGAAACTTTTTCTCGTGCCATTTCAATCGTATCAAATGCAGACAAATAATCTGCTAATAAATAATCTCTGAGAGTTTTATCAAATTCTGCAAACTTAAGTCCTTCAACTTTTGGATTTTTTAATGATAATAAATAAGTTGCGATATCACTCGCTTCTGAATCTGTTAAGCGCATCGACGGCATAATTGTATCTTCTTGGTAGTGCCATGGTTTTTTAAGCCATGAAACTAGCCAGTCTGGTTTAACTTTTGATCCGATCCCAGATAAATATGGCCCTGCAAATCCACCAATTTTTTTTGATTGTTCTTCTAGTCCTTCAACTCCATGACAAGCAAGACATCCAATTTCACCAATTAATTTTTTTCCATTAACAGCATTACCTGGATGAAATTTTTCGTTTGGTTGATACGGTTTTGATTTTTCCCAAACGTATTCTGCTATTGCGTTTACTTCTGTTAAATTTAACTTCGTAAACTCTGGAATTGAATTATTTGACTGGCCAAAAAATGATGGCATTTTTGAATGAGCATTAATTGATCGCGGAGACCAAACCCAAGACTTAAACCACTCTTTATCTACTTTGCTAGCAATTTTTAGCAATGAAGGGCCTGGTTTTCTTTTGCCTTCCCAGCCTTCAATTTTATGACAAGCATAACAACCATTTTTTACAATTGCCAAACGGCCTTCGTTTAAAACAGTTGCACCTGGAATTAATTCAACTCCAGAATGGCATTTCACACATCCAGCTTCAGTTTGTGAAAGTTTAAACATCGGCTGAGCAATATGGTGAGCTTCTTTCCAACCATATTTTGCTACCCATTCTTTTTCTTGTTTTTCATTATTAGGTGTGTGAGCAACGGTAACAAAATCATTTACTCGATGACCTTCTCCGCCATGGCAAACAGTACAACCAACTTGCTTCATTGGATGTTTTGAACTCATTCCTACCATAAGATCTAACTTAGGGTGTGTTCTAAAAGGATTATTTTCTTTTTCATATCCAGGTTTATCGATAAAAACATGGCAAGTAATACAGCGATCTACTTTATCAATTTGTCTAAAATAACGGTCATCAGTGACGTCTTTTAAAACGATTTGCTGAATTTTAATTGTAGGATCAAGAAAATCTAAAAATGGCATATTTCGTAGAGCGAAAATAGGATCCATATCAGTTTGTTTTTTTGCTGCTTGTAATAATTCAAGCTTTCCTGTCACATTTTTTATTTCTTTTTGAATAGTAATAACTTCTTTATTGAGATCAGCAAGACGTCCTAAAATTTCTTTTTCTTTTTCTTGTAAAGATTTGAAATTGTTTTTTCCAAGATCAAATTCCGCTTTCAATTTTTGTAATGCTTTTAGTTTTTCTTTAGCTTCTAATTCACGGCCATGACCTTCAGCTGACTCATATTGAAAATTTAGAGCTGTAGAATCAGCATTAAAAAATCCATTTTTAATGGTTTGATCTTTTAATGATGCTCTAACTTTTGATAATTCTTTTTCTACTTTAGCAATTTCTGAATTTCGAGAAGTTACAATTTCTTCACCTGTTAACAATGATTTTTTAAACTCTTGAAGTTTTGGTTCATCTATTTCTTTTTGAGCAGCTTCTATTTCAAGCTCAGTATGATGTCTTTGAATTTTTAATGCCTCAATTTGAATGGCCTTCCATGGACGTATATAATCGTCTAAAAAAACCCAAATAGTTGTGGCAAGTAAAATAAATGACAAAAATGCCATAATTTTATTAAGCTTAGGCATGCTGTAGGCCATACCTGGTTCGTGTTTCTCGCTCATTACTTCAATCCTTATCTTAGATTTATTTTACATTTTTTTATTAATTAGAGATTTAATTCCCATTCAGGAAGGGCCACAATATATTTCAAACTTAATAGCCATCTCAAAATCATTTTTATTGGTAAACTCATCATCATTAAAAACATAAACATTAAAATATTGTATCTAATGAAGCCGATATTTTCATAAATCTCTTTTCCTTTTTTGGTTGCTTTTGCAATCCATGGTGGAAGAAGCATGATGTATCCAAGACAGGCCACAATTCCAAATATTTCTCTTACTATTAGGTTTTTAGGCATTCCTATGCCCAAGCCTTTTACCCAAACAAGTTCAGAAAGATTTACGTTGAATGAGGAGACAACTTTATGAAGATCCCAAAATTCAAATGGGCCATAGAATGTCCAGTTTGGACCTCGTAAAAAGACACCTACTATAATGAGGAAGATCCATAATACTAACCATCCATAAAGAAAAAGTGAAATTGCCATTTTTCTTTCTAGAAACGTGTAATACCCATTTCCTTTGGGATTAGTATCTAAATAAGGAATTGCAATTAATCCCGCGACAATAATTAAAGGTAGTACAACTCCGGCCATCCAAGGGTCAAAGTAAACGAGCATTTCTTGTAATCCCAAAAAGTACCAAGGAGCTTTTGCTGGATTTGGCGCCCATGTTGGGTTGGCCGGTTCTTCTAATGGTGCTTTGAAAACAATGGCCCAGACAATAAGAAATGCTGTACAGGCAATAATGGCAAATAATTCTATGTAAACTAGATTCGGCCAACACCAAATTTTTTCGCGATTTTCCTCAGTTCCTTCAATTGGACATTCACCATTTTCTATTCGCGTATCGTTAATAGCTGCTTTATGAATGGAAAACCACGTAAAGAAAACTACGGCAAGAAGTAGTATAATGATGGGAATATTATCAGGTGTTTTAATAATTGAGAAAAAATTTGTATCCGCTAAAAACCAAGCAATTATGGGAAGCATACCTGCAGTCGTCCAATAAGCAAATTTTTTTGTCCCCACAATTTTATAATGTTTCAGCATCATGTAAAAACCAAAAGTACATAATGGAAAAGAAAAAATTGGGTCTGAAATACTATTAACTAATTCACGCAACATATATTTTTATCCTTACTTATAATGGAGCTGAAATACCACCGTCTTTACGTACTCGCCAAAAGTGAACTGCGATAAGCACTCCAACAACTAACGGAATAAATACGCAATGAAGAATGTAAAATCTAAGAAGAGCTGGCTCACCTACAAATCGTCCACCTAAAAGTTGGAAACGAACGTCATTTTTATTTGAAACCATGACAAAGTCACCAATTTGCGCCAGCATCGCTCCAGGTCCACCATGACCCATAAATGGAGTTGCTTTTGCCATATTCGAACCTACGGTAATTGCCCAAATGGCCAATTGGTCCCAAGGTAATAGATATCCGGTAAATGAAAGTAGAAGTGTTAATACCAGTAAAATAACACCAATACCCCAGTTAAATTCACGAGGTGGTTTATATGATCCAGTCATGAACACTCGGAACATATGCAGCCAAACAGTAATAACCATAGCATGCGCCCCCCATCTATGAAGTTCGCGCATAATTCCTAAAGGCACGTGCTCGCGGAGTGCAATTATATCTGTATAGGCATATTCCGCAGTAGGGCGGTAGTAGAACATTAATAGAAGTCCAGTTACTGTTAGGGCAAGAAAAATAAAAAAAGTTAATCCTCCCATGCACCAAGTATAACCTAATTGAACTCCAGATTTTTTTAATTTAATTGGATGTAAATGAAGAAAGACGTTTCCAGCAACTATCGCTGCTCTATTTCTTGCATTACTTGGTGGACCATGTCTAAAAATTGATTTCCAAACTTGTGTCTCTCGAACTTTATCTGCAATACCTTTATCCGACATTTTCTAACCCTTATTATAAAAAATTACACTTCTAAGTATGATTCTTTGTTATCCCACTCGCCTTTTTCCTGGCGATAAACTTTTGTTTTATCTATTTTAATTTTTCCATCAGCCAAAAGCATAATTTTATATCTCTCAAGTGGTCGAGGTGCCGGGCCTTCAAAATTTATTCCACTCATATAATAACCAGATCCATGGCAAGGACACTTAAATTTTAATTCAGCTGCAAGCCAATTAGGAATACATCCTAGATGTGTACAGATATTAGATAGGGCAACTAATTTACCATCTTGTTTTACCATCCACACACCAAAAGAGTTTTTCCAACGTTCATCTACTCCGGCAGGATAATCACCAGGCATACCTGCTAAAAAATCCATCTCGGGTTCAAAATTTACATTGGGGTAACTAAATCGAAATGCCAAACTGGCCATACCTGCAATTGCAGCAGTAAACATCGTCCAACCGACAACTACATAACTAAAAAACTCGCGACGATTCAAGTTTGTTTTGGAATCATTACTCATATCCAAATTCCTTATAATAAAAAAATCAATAGTTTGATTATGCGTAGAATCGTTTAATTTTTCAAGGTATTTAATACTTCCTTCGCTTTTAAAGCGATGGCGGTATTTTGATCATTCTGCGCTAATTCAAAAATTATATCATTTAATTTGTTCCAGTTATTTTTTTGTAATGATAGCAAAACACTCAACTTTAAGTCTGCAATTTGTTGAACATCTAGCAAGGGAGGTAAAACTCGTTCATTTTTTGTTGGATAAACGAGAAGTAAAATTTCTTTTAAAGTAGGAAGAGCTGCTTCATCTTTAAAGTTAATCAAAGCATTTGCGGAAGAATACCTTAAGAGAGGAGTTGGGCTTTGTAGAACTGATCGAATTAAATTTTGAGCCTCTGCAACATGATGAGTGGCCAAGGTTAAAACTGCCGCCTGTTTTAATAATTCATCATCAGAAGAAATAAATTCCGTCACTGGTCCCCAATCGAGGGTTATCCCCTTTGGCATATTTGAAAGTGCAACTAAGGCATGAAATTTTACTTCAGAACTGCTGTCTTTCATGGCAATCAAAATCACAGGCAAAGCCGCTTGGTTTTTCAGAGATCCTAATGCAGCAATAATAAATCCACGAGTTCTGGGATCGATTGAGTCTTTATAGGCAGAAGACAAATTTTCTACCAACCAAGGATATTCTGCCGCAGGAATCTGAGAGCTGTTTAATTGTTTAGATAGTTCGTATGCAGCAACCCACTTATTTCCAAAAGTTTTAGATTGCAATTCACTTACTAAATCTTTATACGATTTTTCTGTCGAAATCATTTTACTGACACCAAAAATAATTAATGCACCCACCAAGACAATAGCAATGGGGACAGTTAAACTGCCGACAATCGGATTATCTAATATTTTTTTGGATATTTGTGGTGATTCATTCATAGTTTTCTTTCTTTGAAAATATTATGCAAAAGATTGTGAGTAATGATAAATAACAAATCTACGTTATATTGACAATAAATTTGAAAGCGAGAGACATATATTATGATTTATTTACTTCGTGGACTACTTCTTTTAATGATGGCCAGTATAATCTTAACAACCATACTTGCGTTAAAACTAGTTGCTTTTCCTTTCTCTCATATTCAAATTGCCATTCCTGCTTTTATTTTTACTATTTTTACGCAAGCATTTGTGATGTTTTATTTTATCGGTGTCGCACGTTTAACAATTAATGTTTATAATATTTTAAATTCTGAAACAAACCTAAAAGAATTATTCGATACTCCGCCTGAGGACTTGGAGCCATATATCTCACAAACAAAAAAACTTGTAGAAGATGCTGAACGCTCTAAACGACAAACAATTCCTTGGACAATTTTAATGCTGCTTTTAGGAATGATTGCTTTCTTATTAGGTGGAGCACATGATACTGGACTAGTGCAGAAGACTACACACTCCGGTGTGGTATTGGGATTTTTTGCATCAATGACTATTGGATTTTTTAGACAATGGTATTACTTAGGTAAATCTCACTTATTACTTAGAAAATTAAAAAGCTTATACGAAATACCAGATGGATCAATGTAGAGGAGAATCACATGGCGATTAAACAAATTTCACCACAAGAAGCTTTAGAAATGGCAAAACTTGGAACAGTTTTTGTAGATGTACGTGAAAAAAATGAAACTGATTTTTTGCGTTACGATTTAGCTAATATAATTTATCTCCCACTTAGTGAGTTTGAATCCTTATATCTTACAAAAATTCCTAAAGACAAAAATATCGAAATTATTTTGGCCTGTCGCTCGGGAGGAAGAAGCATGCGAGTGGCTCAAGTCTTAGAAGACCAAGGCTATTCAAATTTATTTAATCTTAGTGGAGGAATACTTGACTGGAGTGCCTTACAACTACCATGTATTTCTAAGGAATAACTAGCTTACTTAGAAAGAAGGTACAGATAGAACAGCTTGCTAAAAAAATTCTAAATCAACTGGAAGAGACCTCCCAAGTCTTTAGCAGTATACAAATACAATCCACACGTACTTGCCCAAGTGGGTGTGGAAAATGTTGCTTCACGCCCGATATTTCCTGTACCCCTTATGAACTTTTACCCTTGGCCCTTGAATTACTTAAAAGTAATCAAGCTGCTGACTATCTAAAACTTGCCTCACAAAACATAAACAAGAAGTGTGTTTTTCTAAATATTACTAATGAAGAAAAGGGATTTGGCTTTTGTCGAGAATACAAATTTCGGCCATTTGTTTGTAGAATATTTGGAATTGCCAGTAGGTTAGATAAATATAATGAAAAACAGCTTTTGATTTGTCCAACTCTTAAAGAGAACAATTTGGAAAATGATTTAAAAAACATAGAAGAATTACCTTTAGTAGAACTGTGGAAAAAAAAGTTAGAAATAATCGACCCAAAATTATCAGAGAAAGAGTTACCGATTAATCAAGCACTCATCTTTATTTTAGAAAAAGTTTTATTCCTAGAACATTTAACAACAATTTAAATAACCCTCTCTGGATAAATCCAAAGAGGGCGAAATTGATCTAGTATACAGGTTGGAAATTGTAATGGCATTGAGATTGAGATGAAAAACTTAAATATTGGCAATGTTCAATTGGTTTTGGTTTTGGATCTGTTTTAGGATCACGCTTATGACAAACAACGACTAAAACAACAATAATAGCACCAATCAGTATACCGACATTTCCGTGACTATGACTTCCGGACCAACTTGCTCCTTCTGCATAAGTATTATTTATACTGAACGCATTTGATTTTTCAAGTAATTCTTAGGCACCTACTGCCCTAAAATTATCTGTGATGAGTGTTTCCAATTCAGCTTTAAATTTTCGAATACCACGAAAAAATGTCATGCAGGCGAATTCAAATTCGTTAAACTTTTCATAGTATTTATTATAAATAACTTTTTTCTTCATAAATTTCCAAAGTCTTTCTATCGGATTTAAATTTGGTGAGTACGGTGGAAGATAAAAAAGTTTAATTTTTAGTTCTTTTGCCAGAGTCTTCACTTTCCAGGATCGGTTGTAGGCTGCATTGTCCATTATTAGAGTTATATTTTTATCGAAAGGGTTTTTATCTTTAATTGCCTTTAACAAAATACAAATTGAAGTGGCATCTACGCGGTCACTATTTCTTGTAATTATATCTTGTGAATTGATTTCAATCGCACCAGAAATATTTAAATGTTTCCTTCCACTGTTTGTTTTGATTTCAATATCTTCACCTGTTTTTATCCACCCATGGGCAAGAACGGGATTATGTTGAGGGTGAGTTGAATCAGCAAAATAGATTTTCCCATTGGAGGATTTGATTTTTTCATATGCTTTAATAAAATCTTCTTGATCTTGCTTATTGGCCTTGCCAGGAACGCCTTTTGTCTTTTTATAAGAAAAACCCATTCGATGAAGAAGTGCAATCATGCCAGAAAGAGTATAGTTGACTCGATACTTTTTCTTAACATATTCACAAATGTCATGGGTGTTTTGATAGGTCACAGTGATTAGGTGAAGCTGGAGTTCAATTAATTGATCATTTGAAATTTTGTGAGTGCCACCGTGGTAATGGTCGTCTAAAAGTTCCTCAATTCCGCCCTCAACATATCTTTTACGATAATTGGCAATTGTTCCTTCGTCCAAAAATAAAAACGCCGCAATATCAGAATATTTTCTTCCTTCATCGAGTAATAAAATAACCTTTATTCTGTCAGAAAAACGAGCTTTATCTTCTTGTTTTAGTTCACGGAGTAGTTCTTTGCGTTGGTCTTTAGTTAAAAATCCTTTCAT
>JAVHRK010000068.1:0-18216 GCA_036171615.1 Bacteriovoracaceae bacterium | reverse complement strand
TTTGTACTTCGAGGTCGACGGAATTAAGAATATGTTTTTTATCGAGATATTTATAAAGGGAATTTTATTTCTCCTTATGAAAATGATAATTTTGAATATTTAAATTATGGAATAAAATCACTTTTAAAGTTGAGACGGATCTATGCTTATGGCCCCGGTCAATATTTTGTCGATCAACGAAAACCAGGGATACTTGGGTATAAACGCAGTGGGGACAATAAACATCCAAAAAGTGGATTAATTTATTTGATTAAGGAATTTGATTCAGCCGACAATGGAATTGATATTCCAACTGATGGACGAAATTGGAAATTGGCCATGGGAAGTGGGTACAATCAAAATGGAAAATTTTATTTATCTAATGGTTGGAATATTGCCGTTTGGATATCAGAATAGTTTTTATTAATGATAAATTGTAATCGGGGTAGGACCTTCAAAGTGATCATAAATTTCGGCCATATCATTATCTCTTACTGCCACACAACCTGCAGTCCAATCAAAAAACACTAGAAAAGCACGAATAACTTTTTCGCCAAATCGTTCTAAATGATGACGTCGTAACCAATCAGTTAATTTACTAAAGTCATTTGGCGTTCCATGAAGGAATACATCTTGACCTGGTTTTACTCCAGCTTTTTCAGCTCGATCTATATCTTCTTGACTTGGATAATTAATATGAATAGATCTAAAATATTTTGAATAAGGGTTTTTTTCATCAAGAGTATATTTTCCCTCGGGAACTAATGAATCTCCCTCTTGTCGTTTTGGCCCTCTGCCACCTTTTCCAAGCATGACATGATAGGATTTTACAACTTTTCCCTGAAAAAGCATTTCCATACGATGACGAGATTTATAAACACGAACTTCATCAAAGCGATCTAGGTGACGTGCCTGACAAGTTGAAAAAAAAACTGAAAAAAGAACTAGAAATATTTTCATATTTCTTAGAATAAGGCGTGATCTTTTTTTTTACAAGTAGTCCTTCAAAAAGAGAATCTCTTTCCTCTCTGGGCCAAAGGCAATGATCCCAACTGGAATACCCAAGAAGTTTTCAATCTCTTTTATATACGTTTTTAACTCTAAAGAAAGTTCTCCTTTAAAGTCATCAGTAAATGGTTTCATGTCTTTATAAACCGGAGTTGCTTTGTAGAGATCTAATCCCGGATAAGCGCAGTCAATCTTTTTGCCATTATATTCATATGCCACACAAACTTTTAATGTACTAATTGTCGTTAAAATATCAAGTTTTGTTAAAGCGATCGAAGTTAAGTTTGATGCCTTTACTGAATATTTTAAGAGAGGTAAATCTAACCATCCACAGCGACGTTTTCGACCTGTCGTTGCACCAACTTCATGACCTTTGGTTTGCATTTCTTCTCCAATATTATCAAAAAGTTCAGTTGGAAAAGGTCCTTCTCCAACTCTCGTCGTATATGCTTTCGTAATCCCTAAGACTTCTTCTACATGAGATTCTGGAATGCCAGCGCCCGTATAAACTCCACCTAATGAAGTAGATGAAGAAGTCACGAATGGATATGTTCCATAATCAATATCTAATAAAATTCCTTGAGCACCTTCAAATAAAATTTTCTTTTTTAAGATCACCGATTGATCAAGAAATGAAAATGTGTCACAAGCAAATGGGGCAACTAATTTTCCCCATTCAAATAAACGATGAGCCTCTTCTTCGACAGAAGGAAAATCTGTATTATATCTGTGTTTAAATAGCGTCGCTTTTTCTTCAAGGTTTTGAGTAAGCTTGGTTTTTAACGTTTCAAGATCAAAGAGATCTTTTAGTTTTATAGCTCGTCTGGCAATCTTATCCTCATAGGCCGGGCCAATACCTTTACCAGTAGTTCCTATTTTCACTGTTCCCTGAGACTCTCGAGCACTATCAAGTATTTTATTATAATTAGTAATAATTGTGACATTTTCAGAAATTTTTAAATTTTCGGCCGTAATTTTTATTCCTGTCGCTTGAACTTTTACAAGTTCAGTGTAAAATGCTTCAGGATCAAACACCACTCCATGACCTATAACAGAGACACATTTAGCATGAAGAATTCCAGATGGGATGAGATGTAAAACAATCTTTTTTCCATCGACAATAATTGTGTGCCCAGCATTGTTACCACCTTGGTAGCGAACAACAACATCACATTTTTCTGATAAGAGATCAGTGATTTTGCCTTTTCCTTCATCTCCCCATTGAGAGCCAATTATTGCCAATGTTTTCATAAATTATTTTGCCTTTACTTCATTTAATAAATTATTTTTCATAAAAAATTCTTGTATTTGATGAACGGCCATTTCGCCCACTCGAAATTGCGCTTCTTCTGTTGAAGCACCAACATGGGGTGACATGATTAAGTTGCTTAGACCCAATAATTTTGATGTAGCAGGGAGTGGCTCAACAGCAAAGACATCGAACCCAGCACCTCTTATTTTTTTCTCAGATAAAACTGCAAAAAGTGCTTCTTCGTCAACGATTCCACCTCGAGAAGCATTGATTAAAATGGCATCTTTTTTCATCATATGTAGAAGTTCGCCTGTAATCATCCCTTTTGTTTGTGGCATAAGAGGAGTGTGCAAACTAATAACATCACAAGTTCTAAAAATTTCTTCTAAGTTTTTTGCTTTTGTTGTATTTGCTAAATCTGATTTTTCAATGATTGGATCAAAAAATAAAACTTCAGGTTCAAATCCAGAAATTCTTTTTGCGACTATTTGTCCTATTCGACCAAAACCAACGATTCCAACTTTTTTCTTCCAAAGTTCAAGTCCTGTTAATGCATTTTTTTCCCATTTACCTTCATGCATAGTCTTATCTGCAAAAGGAATATTACGTAGACATGACATCATTAGGGCAACTGCTTGCTCAGCTGCTGAATTATTATTTGCACCAGGTGTATTGGCAACTTTTACTCCGGCAATCGCACATTCTGCTTTATCAATATTGTCAGTTCCTTCTCCGGCCCTGATGACAATTTTTAATTGAGGAGCAAGAGCTAATAATTCTTTAGTTATAGTAGTAGATGATCGAATAATAAGTCCGTGTGCTTTGGGAAGGAGAGTTTTTAATTCATCTTGAGAAACTTTAGAAGTTGGATGTACTTCTAAGTTTTCAATCTTTTTTAATTCTTCAAAAAGTGTTTTATCAAATCCGTCTGGTACAATTATGAATGGTTTCATGGTAGAATTCCTTTTGTTAAATATCAGTGAGAAGATTTTGTAAGTGTTGATTTAAGTTTTCTAAAATTTCTTTTTTAAAGTCTAATTTTCTATAAGTGATTCCTGATAATTCAAATATTTTTTTAGCAATTCGATTTGATTCCGTGTCGGCGTGTTTATCAGAAAGATAAATAACTTCTTTTACTTTAGAAGAGGAGATTAATTTTGCACATTCATGACAGGGAAAAAGAGTCACGTAAGCGCGTGCCCCTTCAAGGGATTGAGATGTATGCAGAATAGCATTGGCTTCACTATGAACAACGTATCCGTACTTTTGAAATTCCAATCCTACTGTTTTGTCCTTACCCCAAGGTAATTTTGTTTCGTCGATTCCGGCCACAAATCCGTTATAGCCCATGGTTATTTGATGATTGTTTTTGTCAACAAATACAGAGCCAACTTTAGTTGCTGGATCTTTTGATTTGAAAGCTGCAATCATCGCTTGCAGCATAAAGTAGTCATCCCAACTAAGAGCAGATCTTGCAGGAATAAAATTAATATTATTTTCCATAATAAGAAAAATCGATTTTGGGGGCCTAAAAGTCAAGAAAATTAAAAAGTTTCTTGTGCGATAAGATTTAAGTCGTTACACTTATTATAGAATATAATTTTACGAGGTTTTAATGAAAACAGACTTTGATACTTTGCGCGTCTTAGCGAGTTATACGATCAACAATCTAAAAGAGAAGAAATTAATAGAATTTCACCCTGTACACCGTGAAGCACTTATTGAAGCTATTGCTACGGAATATGGTGTAAGTTTTGCGACAGATGAAGATGTTCGTGAGCAGGCCATAGAAGAAGTTGAAGAAAAGCTAGGTGTTGGTAACGTTCCAGATGACGTAACGGAATCAGAGATTTTTAACCATGCACGTAAAGAAATAATTAAATCATTTAATGGCGAAAATATTGGCGGCCTTTATTTAGTAGAATCTCTTCATCAAATCGCTATTAGAATGAAAGATTTCTTACTTAACTACGAAAATATTGATGAAGTTTATGGAACAGATGAAGAAATAATTGCATTTCTTGTTTCAAAAATTCGCCATTTTTCTCCGAAAAAAAATTAAGAATTTAATTCAAGTCTTTTCATTACTTCTTCAAAGTATGGCCCTTCAACTAATCCGTTAAGGACAGAGCTTTTACTTTCAGCGTAGAGATAATTAAGCGAATTTTTTTGTCGTATTAAAAAAGCATCATAATAAAGTCGCTCTTGTTGGTCTTGTGTTGCCGTTCCTTCTAGTCGAACAACTTCATATTCACCTAGGAGAAAGTCAGTAGGATTATAGATAATGCTGGCATCTTCATCAAAGAGAATTTTTCTGTCGTGAATTTGGGATTGAAATAAATTAATAAGATCTAATTCTGCTAATGCTGTTTTCCAATGAAAATGTGCTTCCCATTCATATCTTGTATCTAATCTTTTAAAGCAAATCTCATTTTGAGAGTTAGTTTCAACATTTCCCCACCATTTGGGAACAAAAAGTTTGAAGTGTTGAAAGTGGACTTCTCTTGCTTCTTTGAGATAATTTGTTTTTTCATTTTTAATTATTCTGGCCGTATAGATGCCCAGGCCAAATAAAAAGACTACGGCAGTCCATTCCAAAATCAATTGCCAGAGCATTATTTACCTCATTAACAGAGTTATTCACTTAAGTGTCTCACGTAATTTCAAAACCTTGAAGAGAAAACTAAAAAAAAACCACTAGGCAGAAAGATCTCACTAAACTTTTCTCAGGTAATTTCCGAAAATAAGTATTGAGTTAGTATCAAAAGCTCGGAATTCCAAATTTGGAGACGCATGTATGAACCGATTTTACAGTAAGAAAAACAAATTCATCAATGGAAAAATTCTCGCATCTGTCGTTGTTATGACAATGCTAGGACAAGGCAGTGTCGCCTGGGGATATTCCGAAATTGATTGTAGTGGGTCAAATACCGCCGCCTATCAAGATGATTATCATGCGTGCTTACGAATGAATTACGGAATTCAAGCTCAAGCTGCAGGAGTAGATTGCGTAGAATGTTTTGCGGCTCAACAACAGCAACAAGAAAAACCTAATCCTTGGGTAGAGGCTTTAGGAATTATTGCACAACCTGCTGCGATGGTCGGGATGGCCTATTTAGGTGCACGAGCGCAGACCCAATCCGCTGAGGCGTGGGCCGGTGCATACGCACAAGGACACGTGCAATGTACAAATAGATTTAATTCTTACTTAGATAATATAACTGCAAGAGGTGCTAATCCAATGTCTGCAACAGAAGCACAATCATTTGCAGCTTCTTGTAATGGAAATGGAATGGGTGGATATGCTGGTTACGGTGGTATGAATGGAGACGGATACGGTGGATTTGGAAATCCAATGATGTCTGCAGGTTATTCGTCAGGGTTTTCTGGCGGAATGATGGGACCTTATTACGGTGGAGGTTACGGTGCTGGTGGAAATATTGGTATTGGTGGCGGCCTAGGATTAGGTTTAGGAATGGGACTTGCCGGAATGATGGGCTACGGTCCTGGAATAGGAATTAATGCTCAGATTGGTATGGGCGGACAAATGGGAATGGGTTCTCCTTACGGATACGGAATGGGCGGACAAATGGGAATGGGTTCTCCTTACGGATACGGAATTGGTGGACAAATGGGCATGGGGTCTCCATATGGAATGGGTGGACAAATAGGCATGGGGTCTCCTTATGGAATGGGCGGACAAATGGGCATGGGATCTCCATATGGCATGGGTGGTATGTATGGCCCGGGAGTTGGAATTGGAGCAAGTATCGGTATTAGTGGTCCAGGGATGAATTATCCTGGAGGAATTGGTATTGGTGGTGGGTACGGTAATCCCTACGGTGGAATGAATGGAAATATGGGATACGGGATGCCAAATGGTGGTATCGGAATCGGTGGGCAAATAGGAATCGGTTTACCTCAGTTTAGTGTAAACGGTGGATACAATCCATACGGTGGAATGAACGGCAACGGTGGATTTAATCCTAACGGCGGGATAAATGGAAATGGTGGATACAATCCATACGGCGGAATGAACGGAAATGGCGGATATAATCCTTACGGTGGGATTTATGCAAATGGTGGATTTAATCCGAACGGTGGAATGAACGGAAACGGTGGATACTATCCGAACGGTGGAATGAATGGAAATGGTGGTATGTACTCGCCAGGTGGAAATAATGGTGGTGGGACAATGAATTGTATGGCAATTGGTTGCCCGACAGGTGGAATGAATGGAAACGGTGGATACTATCCGAACGGTGGACCCGTATATGGTCAAGGTATGGCCAATGGTGCAGCTGGCGTAGGCGGTTGGGGTGCTCCAAATAACGGTGGATATTGGGGAGCTACTGGTGGCATGAACGGCGGAAGCGGTTATGGCGTCAACGGTATGAACAATGGTTATTACGATCAACAAAATCAACAGATGCAAATGCAAATGCAAATGCAAGGTCAAGCGATGGCCGGCCAATTACGTATGCAAGGTAATGCTCAAACTAATCAAATGGCCAATCAAGCGCTTTATCAAAATTACCAAACAGCAGGAAATGATCTTTATGGATCAGGCGGTGCTGGAGCATATGGTGGAGCCGGATATAATATGGGAAATATGAGTGGACAGTTTGGGGTAACCGCAGGATTTGGATTTTAATTAGCCGGAGTATAATCAAATGATTTTTTTTTTAATAAGTCTTCTGTCGTTAAGTTTTAACTTATCGGCAGAAGAATACGATTCGGCAACTCACTTATTAAAAAAAACAATTGCAGTATCTCAAAAGGCTTGCAAGGCCTGCGAACAAAATTTAGAAAAAACAAGAGTATGTCCTGAAGTTCTTTCAAATGTTTTAGATTATGATAAACAGGGAGGAATGTATGGTCTTAGAAAAAGTGCATACGAAGAATGCAACAAAGGCGGACATTCATTAAGTAGTATCTTTAGTCCACTTGACTATACGCACTCCTCAGAACTAATCAGAGATGTAAAAAATAATTTAGAAGGAATAGTATCAGCAGCAGTTCTGAATAGAATTAATAAATGTGCTAGTTCAAGTAATTCTAATGGAAAAGTTTATACTGCCAAAGATCAAAGAATTATGGTTGGCAAAGCTGCCTATTCATTACTCAGAATAGAAAGCGCAGAAAAAGAATTATATGACCAAATGGCCTTTGCTGATTTTGTAAATTCTGACGAACCACTTAAAGGAATTGAATGTAGTGATTCAGTTTTTCCTTCAATGGAAAGTAAATGTTCACATTTAAAAAATGATTGTTTTAAGAAAAAAGATAAAGAACGAGGTGATTTTTTTGCGAACGCGAAATTAAAATTCACTCAACTTAAGAATATGGATGGTATTATTGCCAATAAAGACAGCTTGCCTGGCTATGTCGAAGATCAAAAAAAAGCACGAGATTTATTATTGGCGCAATCGCCTTGGCTTGGATCAGAAAGTTTTAAGAAAATTTATGCAAAACAAACCAGCGATAACCATAATGATTATGATCCTCAAAAATCTATCATAAAATATTTTGCAGAAAATAGGAAATCTTCATTAAAAAAATTAAATGAATTAAAAGATTCTTCAGCTTGTTTCCTAACAGATGAGAAAAATAAAAGCTGCGAAGATGATAAAATAATTAATACAATTGATAGCACTCCCGAGTTGGCATTACTACCTCTCAATAATTTTGCAACCGATCAAGATAAATTGAAGTGGAATATTAATATGGATGCACAATCTTGTTTAACAAAATATTCTAAAACTAATAGTGAATCTACAGATATGGCAAATGAGGCAATTTTTATTGGAGCAACTGCAGCTCTTACTGGTGGCTTAAGCTTAGCTGCTGACGCTGCACTTGCTTTGAATGTAGCAAGGTCTGGAACTGCGCTTGCTCGCAATGCAAACCTATTAGCAAGAACTGCTTTTATGTCTCAATTTAGTTTGGATGCTTACTACGGAGTATCAGGAGTTAGTAGTGCAATAGATATTTGTAATGGGAACGATATAACTAAAGTTGTTTCATCTACAAGTAAAGCGAATGCAAAACTATCTTGCCCATTAGATAATTCTGCAGATGGTATTTCTTATCAAGATCAAGAAGGGTGTAAATTGCAAGTTATTATGGCAGTTGCCGGAGGACTACCAGTTGCAATTGGATTAAAAAAAGCTCAAGCAATTACAGCTGATATGAAATTAAAAGATAAACTTCAAGTTGCAATTGACCATCTGGCAGAAACGGATACAGGAAAAAAAATTGGTCGAGGCGTAAGTGCTGTTGTTGATAGTCGGGCGTCAAGAAAAATTCGAACAACAATTAAAGATGTATTTGGCACAAAGCCTACAATGATAGTTGATCGAAACGAAAAAGAGACACTGGCCGTTTTTGGAAATGCACCTGGGCTAAAAGCGATGTTTGATAGTAAAACACCTCTTAAAATAGGAACTCTCGGAGCCGGAAAAGGTATTTCTGCAGAAGAACTGGCGAATAAGGGTCATCAAGTAACTGCTGTAGAAATTGGCGGAAAAACTGAAACAGTGGCAAAAGAAACAGGCGTCGGTGGTTCAATTACGAGAATAAATGGAACAGATGCTTCAAGGGCAGCGCTAAAACCAAATAGCTTTGATCTCTTTTACGAAACTCACGGTGCCAACGCCTATACAGATCGTCCGGATCTATTAACAAATAATATTCTTGGAGCACTTAAAAAAGATGGAAAATATTATGCATTTGGTGGTGGAGATGCAGACAGTTGGGCCTTAAATAATAAAGTGATCTTGGAAAATGGTGATGTAGTTTCATATTTAGATTGGATCAAAACAGTTCCCGGAATAAAAGTAGAAGTACAAATGATTCCTGGAAAATTAAATGAGGCCGGAGAAATGATTGGTCCACCAGGGTCATATTTCGTAATTACTAAATTAACTAATGATGCCAAAGTTCCAGATCTTTCAAATATTTTTAGAGAATTTAATCCAGGTGATAAAGGCCGAATGGTGCCACATCAAACATTTGCAGTAAAAACGACTCAAGCACCACAGGTTCAATTGCCTGTGACCAGCGGAGCAACTCAACACTTTGTAAGTCAGGGATTGCCAACTGATCAGTTAAGTAATTTGGCTACAAAAGGTGCCGGAGCAAAAATAACAATTCCAGCGGGGCCAACTTCTGGTGGAATTTTAGACAGAAGTACAATTCGATTGAAAAATGGTGATGAAGTTACACTAGGTGATTATCTCAAAAAAATGCCTGGCATAAAAGTGTCTTACTCAGCTCCTACATTAGCAAAACAATATATTGAAACCAGAAATGGGGTGAAAATTTTTACAGGAAACGCTGATGTTGTAAAAAATAATTTTAGAGTTACTCAGCAAGTAGAAATGAGAGATGCCATAATTACTGTTACAAATCCCAGTGCAGTTGCCAGATTTTGCAAAAAGCACGGTTTAGACTTAGCAGGATTAGGAAAACCTGCACCAGTTAAATTTGATTCAGCCGGTAATGCAATTGAGGAAGTCAGAGCGCCTTATTATATAGAAAAATAAGGAACTATTTCTTATGCATTAAAGTGCGGTAGTCATCTTGGAAAAGAATTTCAATTTTATTATTATCGATAAGTTTTTCAACTACGCCATTTCCAAAAGTAGGGTGAATGATAACATCACCTGTTTGAAATGAGGCTTTCATAGAGTAATCAACTGGAGTACTTGTGGCCTTAGTCATTGCCTTGTTCCAGAGTTCTTCTACACTTTCAGTTACTTTTCTTCCGTGGCCTTTAGCTTTTTTAACCATTTTAGCAACAGTTGTTTTAACTTTGGCTGCACTTGGATCTTTGTAAGTGTGAGTTGCTTTACAAGTTTTACACATGACTTTCTGTGGAACATTAGCCTTCATAGTGACTATTATATGTGCTAGAGTAAGTTTGCATTTATTACATTGAGACAGAACTTCTTTCCCGACACTTAAAGCGGTCATAATGAACCTTTGGATAGAGGAATACACAAGAGAGACATAATAGTAGTGAAAGTGATTGAATTTGTAAAGACTAACTTGACTAACCTTGAAGAGAAGGCCCGTAGTTTACCTGCGAAACCTGGCTGTTATCTGATGAAAAACCAAAATCAACAGATAATTTATGTCGGTAAAGCTAAAAATCTGCGATCACGCGTACAATCATATTTTAATTCTTCTGCCAAGTCGCCGAAGACCGAAGTGCTGGTCTCACATATTATTGATTTTGATTTTATGATGACAGAAAATGATGCAGAAGCTTTTGTCTTAGAAAATAACCTTATAAAAAAACACACCCCCAAATATAATATAAGATTAAAAGACGATAAATCTTATCCCTATGTCGTTATAAATTTAAATGAACCATTTCCAAAGTTGCAATATACGAGAAGAGTAAAACGGACAAAAGGATTAGAGGTATTTGGTCCATTTGTTACTGGAAGCAATATAAGTGAAGTTTTAAGAATACTAACAAAAAGTTTTTCTTTGAGAGACTGTTCTTTAAGTGAATTTAAACGACGAAAAGAACCGTGCTTACTTTATCAAATGAAGCAGTGTAGTGCTCCTTGTGTGAAGAAGATTACAGATGAAAATTATCAACATGATTTAAATATTGCTCGTGATATATTTTTAGGGAGTGGAAAGAAGGTAATTAGCGAATTAGAAAAACGAATGCAATTATCAGCTCAGAATGAGGAATTTGAAGCAGCTGCCCAAATCAGAGATCAGCTTAGTATCTTACGAGATTTTGCTGGAAATTTTAGACAAGAAAATGCTGAAATGGATGATGAAAAAAATATTGATATAGTGGCCTTTCATCAAGGTGAAATAGAAGTCGATATCTCTTTATATATGATGAGAAATGGCATTTTATTGGGCCATAAGAATTTTCATTTTTCTAATTTGGATATTGTCGAAACGACAGAAGATCAAATTCTTAATTATTTGTTTCAATATTATTCCTCCACTCACGATACCTATCCAGATTTAATTGTGACTGATTTTAGTGAAGAGAAAAATAATTTTTTAGAAATTGCTATGAAGACATTGCATAAAACAACTCGAATTCGCAATGCTCAAAAAAGACATCAATCTCTACTTAGTCTAACAGCTGACCATGCTTATGAATCACAGAGAGTAAGGGCCTTACAAGAAGATAATATACATGTAGGGCTGAATAAATTAAAAGAATTATTAGGACTTAGAGAAAGACCAATTGTCTTAGAATGTTATGATATAGCAATTTTTCAAGGTAGTAGTCCTGCTGCTTCTCAAATAGTGTTTCATGATGGAAAACCAGATAAGAAAAACTATAGACATTATCATTTACAAGAAAGACCAGAAGGAAATAATGATTTTGCTATGATGAAAGAAGTTATTGAGCGTCGATTAGATAATGGAAACTTACCCGATGTCTTTATTGTGGATGGAGGTATTGGGCAAGTGAATATTTTTAAAGCAGCATTGACTGATTTTAATATTCTTATACCAGTAATTGGAATTGCTAAGTCAAAGACCATTAAAAGCAAAAGTGGTTTTAGGCAAGAAGAGATAAAAAAATCTGAAGAAAGATTAATTATTCCAGGAAGAGCAAATCCATACATGCTGAATGGTAATCGTTCTCTCTATAAAATAATTGTTCAAATGCGTGATGAAGCTCATCGGTTTTCTCGCAGGCTTCATCATAAAACAGAATTAAAACGAATTATTCCGAAATAATTTAATTAATGATATGAATAATTTTGCGATGACCCTGTCCACATTCTGGACACCTCGCTGACTCTTGCATAATTAAATTTTTATAGTCAGACAGGTGAGTAAGGACAAGTTTTGCTCCGCAAATTTGGCATTCATTAATAATCTTTTTTACTTGCTTAATATCACCATAATACTCTTCAAAATTTTCAAATTGATAATCGATTTCCATTGACATACAGGTGGCTCCTTTTAATGAACGTAATATTTATTTCGGCTAAATCTTTTTAGACCTTAAAAGTCTTTTCAAAAGTGCTCATTTATGGATATATTTGCTTATGGAAATTCAATTTAAAAAAATTCTAAATAAAGCTAAGGCCATAGAAAATGGGATTGATCCAATTAGTAAAACTTTTGAAGGAGCCATTTTTAAAGAGAGTAGTTGGTTCTTAGCATTGCAGAATTTTTCAACAGTTGAAGTGCCAGAAGTTGAAATATCACGAGAATTAGCGGTAGAAACGGAAGTAATTCAAGAACCGGCCTTATGCGAAGTCCTTTTCTTAGGGGACACTTATGATGGCACAGGTGACGATTTACTTCACAAAATGATACAAGCAATGGGGTTAGCAAAGGGGGCAGTTAAAAGATTGCCATTTAATGAAAATACTGATGATAGAAAGCAATTAATAGTATCGATCTCAAAGGCAAGGCCTAAAATAGTGGTCTCTTTGGGCGCCATTGTAACAAATATATTATTAGAAAAAAAAGAAAAGTTATCAGGAATACATGGGCAACTTTTGCCGCTAGGGTCAGATGGTTGGAATTGTTTACTAGTACCATTGTTTCATCCAGAATTTCTCTTGATCAATCCTAATATGAAACGCACCGCCTGGAATGATTTACAAAAAGTCATGGAATATTTAAAAAAAGAAAGTTAGAATATTCCTACACTCCATGAAGGAGTGCATATTTATTTCAAGGAAAGCCGAGTAGGATGCTCAGACTTTTTTTTGTCACTTTTTTAATTACTTATTCACTTAATTTATCAGCAATTGAAATGCCGATGGTTAGCGTTCGTATTGGAAAATCATTACATAATATTATTATCTCAGGATTAGACTTAAAAAGACATTTACTCTTTAATGATGATACTCGTCGTTTCAATGGGAGAAAATCGGTAAAGTTTAATTGTGAAACCTTAAGTTCGTTAAACAAAGAAAGAAATAAACCTATCTTACTAGCTACATTGGAATCCTCAACAGGACTTTTATCCTTTGAACACTCCAAATATTTGGGGCAATTTAAAGTAATAACATCTAAGCGTGGAGATAGTTGTGACATTGTTAATGAAATTCCGATGGAGAGTTATATAAGTTCAGTCCTGACAAAAGAAATGAATTCGACATGGCCAATTGAAGCGCTAAAGGCCCAGGCGGTTGCTGCGAGAACCTATGCTTTAAATAAAATACGAACACAGCAAGTAACAAAAGAATTGGGCAATGAAGCGTATTATGATTTGGAAAGTTCTGAAAAACATCAAGTGAGTGGAAATTTTTTTGATGCTACTGAAACTACAAATCGAGCTAGTTTAGAAACTGAGGGAGAAGTATTAACAACTAAAAATGGAAAAATAAATCCTATATTTTTTAATGCGAAATGTGGAGGCCGCACGTTAAGACCAGATCAGGTATGGCAAAACAAAGAAGAGGGTTATAAATCAGTAAATTGTCCTTTTTGTCATAATATAGGACCTAAAGGATGGTCTCATGTATTAGGAAAGGAGCGACTTGTAAGTTTTTTAAAATGGGCCCATGAAAAAAAATATATAAATGATCCAGTTGATGAAACTTTTAATTCATTTATCTTGGTTCCAGATAATCTTGATCGTTTTACTCTTAACTTTTATATAAATGATCGTCCTTATATAATTGAAAAAGCACTATTTAGAAATTTTTTTGGAAGGTTTATGTTTCCCTCAAATTCCTTCTCGGTAAGTAGAACACGTAGAGGTCTAATGATTGAGGG
Source organism: Bacteriovoracaceae bacterium (assembly GCA_036171615.1). Taxonomy (GTDB): domain Bacteria; phylum Bdellovibrionota; class Bacteriovoracia; order Bacteriovoracales; family Bacteriovoracaceae; genus Bacteriovorax. The sequence goes on along the minus strand of JAVHRK010000068.1, from coordinate 4,244 downwards.
CGAAGGATTGGGTCATGGAGTTGGACTTTGTCAAATGGGTGCATTTGCAATGGCCAAGCAAGGTTGGTCATATAAAAAAATTCTTTCTCATTATTTTCCTCAACACGTTCTAAAAAAATTGTATTAGACTTAGCTAATGAAATTTATTCTGCTACTTATTTCAATTCTTTTAATGCAAGCATCTTATGGGCTCACGATACTTATTGATCCAGGGCATGGCGGAGAAGAAGATGGGGCAACTTTTTCTTTGGTAAAAGAAAAAGACATAGCGCTTTCAATAGCTAAAATAATCAAAGAAAAACTATCAAAAAAATATTCAGTTTTTTTAACAAGAAGTATTGATAGAACCGTTAGTCTGCCTGAGCGTGCTGAGATTGCAGAAAAATTAAAAACAGATTTATTTATTTCTGTACATATTAATTCCAGTCCAGACGGTATGGCCTCAGGATTTGAAACTTATTATTTAGATAACCATAATGATGTTGCCATTAAAAAAGTGGAAAAGACAGAGAATATGATGTTAAAGACTGAGGAACTAACAATTCAACAAATTCTTATTGATCTAGTTGTAGAGCAAACAGTAAAAACATCAAAGCCTCTTGCCGAAAGTATTCATTCTTCTATTAAGCAATCTGTAGGAAAAAAATATCATTTAACGAGTAGAGGAATTAGACCCGGCCTCTTTTATGTATTAGCATTGTCTAAAAGACCAGGGGTTTTACTTGAAGTTGGATTTATTTCAACGCCTAAAGAACGAAAGAGAATGTTAGACAAAAAATTTCAGGATGATTATGCTAATGCAATAGTGAAAGGTATTGATAATTATGTCAAAAAAAGTAGTACTTTTTCCCATTAAAAAGAAAGCGGTAAACTAAGTCCTAATTCGAGATTGAGAAGATTTTGTATATTGTTTCCAGTGAGAAAACTAGAAGTATTATTATTGTCTGTAAATTTAGTTAGCCTAATGGATCGAACAGAAATATGACCGTCCAAGATAGAAAATATATTTTTTGAAAAACCAATCTCCACTCCAGCTCCTTGAAGTTTATTATTAACTTTATAGAGATCATTAGAAGAATTCACTGTATCAGTGATGTCAAAAAGATAAATTAGCCAAAGTTTATTACTATAGATAGGACTGAAGCGAAATTTACTAGGACTGAGTTTTTTATTAAATGAAAAACTAAAAAAGACACCTTTGTTCGATCGTTTAAAATCATTCAGAAATGTACCTGTATCACTAATTGTTGAATCACTGAATTTACTAAATCCATAATCAAAACCCATTGCATACTGTTTGTAATTCATAGCAGATCTAATTCCAAAGTTGGTAAAAGTTTTTAATTGATTTGAGAAATTTAAGTTTTCACCAATGTATGGTTCAAGCAAGAAAAAGTATAATTTATGTTCTTGGTCACTTGGATTTTCCATGACCTGTCTATTTTTTAATTTTGTTAAATCTATAAAATCTTCTGAGATAGATAATTTAATAATTTTACTAGCTGGTAAATTATCCCAATCTGAAATTGATGGATTTAATGATCTTGTTTTTAAGATAAAAGGTGTTTGCGAATTTATAATTGAGGAATCTTTTACAAACTTTTTTAAGACTGAGCTGAATGTATCTTGGTCATTGACTAGATAGTTAATATTATAAAAATGCAAAACTTCGGCTTTTGTGTTAACTATAAAAAACAAAGATAAAAATAAAAAATACTTTGCCAACATTTATAAACCTTTCCAGTCCGACATGGGTGAGATTGGAAAAATAAATTTGGAGAGTGGTGAATAATCACTTGATTCATTTTTGCTATCTTGCACCTTGTATCGGAGGTAGTAGATGCCTGACCTGTCAGTTTGCCAACTAAAATCCGCGGAATTTGATTTGGTAGAATAAATCAAATTCTTACCTTCTTTGTCGCTAAATACTTCAATAGCATAAAAGACGGCATTTTTTATTTCTGGTAACAACATTTTGTAAACTTCTGGTGAAGAATTCTTAACAAGAGAAAGCACTGAATCTGTTGCCTTGGGAATCGCTTCAAAAGCAATTTTTTTAAAAAAGTTAAAGCAATACTTATCAGAGTTTGTATAACTTGTTGTAGGAGTCATCAATTTTCCAAATAAACAATAGTGGCCATAATCTTTAAGATTAATAGTTGTTTGACATTTTTTCCAGTCAAGATCCTGATCAATAGTTTTTCCATTAACTGGAGTAAAAGTCATATGCAAAATAGTTTCTATATTTGAAGTTTTGTCTTGTTTGCAGGAAAGTAACAAGTCGATTGATGGGGTATTTGAGGTAATAATATTTTTTAGATCTTTGTCCCAGATTAGGATTGGTTCTGTGACATTAAAACTATACTCAGCATGTTTCAAGGTGGGATAGGTGAGGGATGAAATGAGGATTCTAAATTGTCCTAAAGTGATAAGTGGATATTCAAAAGTGTTTTTAGTTAATGGTATTTCAGTTAAGATTTTTCCTGAGTTCATGTTGATTATTTTGATAAGAAATTTTTCTTCAGTTTGAGATTTCCAAGCAAGTTTTAAAGAAGATGAATTTCGTGTGTAAGTTGAAGAAACTGGAGGTGTGATCAATTGAACTTCGCCAGAGAAGAATAAGTTAACCTCGTTAAGTTTAACGACATTAGAAAAGCCTGTGTTTATGTTTTCACCAATCACGCCCCAAGTTAATTTATTGCCTTTTAAACCTTTGAAAATATACTTGTTTGAATTTGTAATAATATATTTTTCAGCTTCGTTGTCTAGTTTGGTAATGACTTTAAATTTTTGTGAAGTGTGAAGAGATTTCCAGTTTAAGACTATACTTTGCATTTGTGTATTATCTTGATAGGCAATATTTATGATATTACCATTTGAAGGACTTGTATCAGTAATTTTATTGCTTGATTCTATTGTTATAGGAATAACTTTTGATTCATCTTTAGTTTTTAGTTTTAAAAAATAATCACCCTCGTCAAGACTAATACTCCAATCAAAATGAGTACCATAAAAGTGAGTATTTTTAGTGTCACTTGAAAAATCAATATTTTTAGAAATTAAAACTTGATAGTCTAATTTTTTATCTGTAGAAATTTGAATTTTTTGAACATCTAACATCTTTGCAAACGGTTGAGGCGAGATAACATTAAATATATTTTTTGATATTTCAACTTTTTCATGAATGCTAGAATCTGTATTGGGAAGGATCTTTTTTTCTTCAAGTTTATTAGATATTTTAACACCAGTATCATTGGTAAAAAGATGGAGTTTGCCTGTGCTGTAATAGACTTTTACCTTGCTGGTGCTAGCAGTAGCGGTTATCTTTTGATTATTCCCTGCTGTATTTATGTTAATTGACTTATTTTTATCTAAACTGATATCAACAGTTCCTGCTTTGATCTCAATTGCTTCACCTTCTTTTCCTACTTCAATGCTAATAAGACTTGAACTGGGAATATTTAATATGGTTTTAGAATTTAAAAAACGTACAACTGCTTTAGAGTTTTCACCTGTGAATACTTCATCGTTACTCATTAGTGACTCGTTTAGGTTACTTTCATAAAACGAAGGCGAATTAGCATTTTTGTACTTAACTGTATTGGAAAAATATTCAATATAGGCGATAGGATTTTTATTAACAGTACGAGTTGGCGGTTTAACTTGATAGATAAAGTAGAGAGTTATTGCAGAAAAAATAAAACCAACACTAATAATTAGTTTGTCAGAGATACTAAAATGCTCAAGAACTATTTTATTTTGTAAATTCATATCTGATTTTTATTATACTATAGTATACTAATGTAAAATGAAAAAAGAAAATATATCCACTTATCAGTTAAAAACGCCAATTAAAATAAAAATTTTAATTGGTGTATGTATATTGATTTTGACTTCAACTATTTTAAACCTTGGCTACTCTTATAAATTATTTACTGATGATAAAACCAGCTATATCTTTGAAACTGGACTAAGAAAAGTTGAGAGTATTGGTAATCAATTAAATTCAAAAATAAATGAATTGAGTCAGAGAAGTGATTTTCATGCGACATTAATCGAGAATCCAACAATAAATCTAAGCAATATGATCAATAGTCAAAGTGAAATCCTTATTGAAGGGACAATTGAGCTAACTAACAATGAACCAATTATTAATTCAAAGTTCTTGAATACTAAAGCAATAAATAAATTAAATAACTTATATAATATCAGTTCAGACTCTCTAGTTTCTCATGTAATTAATC
>JAVHRK010000067.1:0-3950 GCA_036171615.1 Bacteriovoracaceae bacterium | reverse complement strand
ACGAGGAAAGGGGAAATATTATTTAGAAACCACTTGCTTTCTTAAAGATGAAAATAATGCTTTAAAAATCTTTGCTTCCGTAGATAAGATTCCATACGTCACAATAGATGGAGAATATGTCTACAATCTCTGGAATGATGATGAGCATATCCAAGGAGTTTATCGAAGAACAAAAATCGAAGAATATTTAAAAGCAAGTCCATCTTGGGAGATACTTTTAGACTTAGACGATCTTTCGCAAAAAGAAAATGTAAAATGGGTGTTTAATAATTTTGAATTAACTAGAGATAATTCTAGAGCATTGATTTTTTTGTCTCCCGGTGGAAGTGATGCTGATGTCATGCGCGAGTTTGACATGCAGAAAAAAGAATTTATTGAAAATGGATTCACACTTCCAGAAGCTAAAGGAAGTGCTCATTGGGTGGATAATAACACTTTGAGGGTTGATAGAACTCATGGCGAAAATTCAGAGACGGACGGTGGATATGCTAGAACCATTCGTGAGTGGAAAAGAGGTGAGCATTTCGAATCGGCTAAAGTTATATATGAGATTAACAAGAGTGAATACCTTACTTATTCTAAGGACGTCAGGACAAGTGCTCAGACTTGTTTTTTCTTAGGTCGTGGAATTGATTTTTATCATATTGAAGAAATGGTTTTTCAAAATGGGGAGTGGAGAAAGTTGAATCTCCCAACAATGGCCGAAGATTTTAAAATTGTTGAAAATAAATATATTGTGATGATTAAGGAAGATTGGAATCAGTTTAAGATTGGTGATGTCATTGCTTATGATCTAGGCACTCATGAGTGTAAAAAAATATTTTCAGTAAATAAAAATGAATCAATATATTCGATAAGCCGTTCTCGTTCTGGCCTCTACGCTATCGTGGATGAGGATGTAAAAGGTACTCTATATAAGTTTACGTTAGATAAAACGGGAAATTGGTCAAAAGTTAAAATTGATTTACCTGTGAATGGTTCAGTTGGAAATCTTTCCACTGATTATCAAAGTGATAAGTTTTTTGTTAGTTATAGCTCGTTTAATAAACCAGCTACATACTACTACGGAGAAGGCGAGAAAATTATATGTGCTGCAAGACGGCTCCTTCCTTTTATAATCATGAAGACGTTGTCGTTGAACAAAGTTTTTCAACCAGTTTAGATGGCACAAAAATCCCTTATTTTGTGGTTTGTAAAAAAGGCACAAAGTTTGATGGGACTAATCCTACAATTCTATATGGCTATGGTGGCTTTGAAGTTTCCATGAAACCATATTTTAGTAATAGTGATGGTTCGTCATGGGTCGCTAGAGGTGGAGTGTTCGTTCTTTCTAATATTCGTGGCGGTGGTGAATATGGGCCACTATGGCATCAATCTGCGATAAAGAACAAACGTCACAAATCTTATGAAGATTTCTTTTCCGTTGCAGAAGATTTAATTAATAGAAAAATTACATCACGAAAACATCTAGGTGCCATGGGAGAAAGTAACGGAGGACTTCTTATGGGAGTTTGTTACACGCAAAGACCGGATCTTTTCGCAGCCATCAATTGTGGTGTTCCCTTGCTAGATATGCATAAATATCACAACCTTTCAGCAGGAGCGAGTTGGATTGCAGAATATGGAAATCCTGACGATGAAAATGATGGAGCTTATATTAAGTCAATTTCACCCTATCAAAACATAAAAGAAAAAGAAGATTATCCAGTAATCTTTTTAAATACCTCTACCAAAGATGATCGAGTTCACCCAGGTCATGCTCGGAAGTTTGCGGCAAAGCTACATGAATATGGCCATCCTGTTTACTACTACGAAAATATATTGGGTGGGCATGAAGGTGCTTCAAATTTTAAAGAGTCGGCATTTTTGCATGCTCTTGAAATGTGTTTTTTCTGGAGTCATTTGAAATAACGAGACGAATGGGCTTTTTACGATGAGAACCAAAAAAAATTGCAAAACTTTAATCGCAGTTAGTGTCATGACCATAATATTTTTATTATTTGGTGAAAGAAAAAATTCTATGCGCATGTCAACTTTTGAAGCTAGCGAAAAAAATATTAGTCTAGATTTGGTGCCAATACCCCATAATATGCAAAGTATGTCGATTAATCCAGTGGGCGTCACAAAATTAAAGTTAGACACTTCTGCCTCAGATGAACTTAGTGAATTTGAGTTAAAAGAATTTGCCAAACAAATCAAAAATTTGAATGGTGTTAATCAACTTGATCAAAGGGAATTTATTCCTTCTACTGATACAATTAATGAGGACAGAGATTATTATGAGGCTAATGGAGCAGTTGTAGATGTAGATCACAAGCCTGAAATGTTCGTCCATTGGTAAAGAAATTATGAAATGTCACACAAACCGGCTAATTTTTAACCATTAGCTTAAAGATGAGGTTTGATTGACCCATCATTTCTATTCGCTTACGATATTAGAATGAATTTATTTAAAAATTACAAAGTTCGTTTTTCCATTTTAGCTCTACTAGGTATTTTACAAATAACTTGCGCTACAATTACCTCAAAACCTTATTCAGACCATTTTCTCTACCTTGTTTATCCTGCTTACTTCGCATTGGGTTTTCTGTCACTTGATTGGAAACAGGCCATTAGAAATATTATTAGTGCCGCTATACCATGGGTTTCTTTTATAATGCTCATTCTTCTGGTCATTCGATTTACAAATATAAACTTGGATTATACCTATCGGATAATGAATACATCAACGACACTATGGACATTGATTGCAATGTTCGGACTTCCAGCTTTTTTACTTGGTTTAGGATTACGGTATATGGCAGTGCAAGTCTCAAAGAGGCTCACTCTAAATCTCTAATCAGGCCAACAGACCGGACATTAAAAACGCACAGACTCCTTAGGTTGCCGGAAGAAAGTTCAAGAACTCATCCGCTAATAAAAGGGGCTGAGTTCTTGCGATAAATGACAATGTAAAAGTAATTTTAGGTACTCATACTTTGTAGCATCGGCATGATGATTCTTAATTTATTCTCATCCATCTTCTCAATAATATCTCGACACTGCTCAATTAATTCATGACGAAGTAGTGGCACTTTAAGTAATTGGTGGAAGTATTCCATTGAGAAGCCATAGGTTCCTACGATAAGACATATTTTTTTGTCAGTTAATGTCACACGGCCATTTTCAATGAAGCCTATCGAGTTTTTTTCAATGCCACAAAGTTTACTGGCCGAATACTGGTCAATATTTTTTTGAAGTCTAAGCTCTTTTAAAACCTTGCACTCCCTAGAAATTCTTCTGTGGCAGAAGCGGCGATCGGGTCTATTCCTAATTTTATCTTTTTTCTTGATTGAATTTGCATCTGCCGGGGCTTCAATCTTTCCAGATCGAAGGGATTCAATTTCTAAGTCACTGAACCCGTATTTTTCTTGGAACTCTCTAAATTTTTCAGTTGAGATATTACCTCGGCCATTTTCTAGGCGTTCTAAATTTTTAGTAGAGTTATCGACAAGAACTCCTGCCTGCTGACGATTTAGATTTTTAAGGAGTCGCATTTTTTTGATGAGGACAGCGTAATCTGATAGGGCCTTGAAGTTTTCAATTGTGTTTGTATGTTCCATTTTAGTTTCTCCATAAATTTTTTTAATTTTTGTGATGTGGTTTTTCAGTGCAAGCATGTGCTTGCTGAAAAAGATGAGGGATTTAAAAGAGTTGCGCAAAACTGTGCTACGCTGAGAAAGCGTGTGCTTGCTACTGCTATTATAATTTTGTTCTGGTAAGCGTTTGGTAAGTGGGTAGCGAAAGATGGAGAAATTTCTGGAAATAAAGCTTTAGTGACCTGCTGTGAGTCCTAGGGAATTCAAGTTGTTAATAATTTGGGGAAATGTGTTATTTACCGATTTTCGTAACTTTTAATGGAGCGGATTACAAGGATTGAACTTGCGACCTTCTCGATGGCAACGAGACGC
>JAVHRK010000066.1:0-111677 GCA_036171615.1 Bacteriovoracaceae bacterium | reverse complement strand
GTTCTGGATAAAGCAAACGAGAGACTAGTTGAGCATTTTCTTTTCCACTCAGCTCTGGAAAAATTTGCGGGTTAGCATTAAAAACACTTCTGATTTTACAATGACGATCTATCGTTCCAGAAATGGGAAGATAATTTCCGGCAATAATATGACATAAGGAAGTTTTCCCTGCTCCATTTTTTCCAATTATACCAATTTTATCACCCTCTTGAATTGAAAATGAAATATTTTTCAAGCAGTGATACATATTATTGGTTGAAAATAAGTTTTGAATTGGGGACTTGCAAAAGTTTATGAATGAATCTTTTAAGGTTAGGGAATTTGTTTTTTGAAGATCAAATGCTAAGTTTATATTTTTTAATGTCACCAGCGCATTCGCTCTAAAGTTTTTGGATAAGTTCATTTTTAAATTTTTTCCAAATAGTTATTGAGATTAGTAGTGTGAAAGAAACAACTATAATTGCTAAACCAGAATTAATAAAGTTTATGGGGGCATTAAACTCATAAATGCAAGATCGTAAAGGGAGAATAACTTTATAAATCGGATTAAATATTGTGATCCATTTATATTCTAAAGGGATAAATTTTTCTGGATAGAGGATAGGAGTTAGAAAAAACATAATACTTAAGACAAATGAAGTTATGAATCGCACGTCACGGTAGAAAACATTTAAAATTGAAACTGAAATACAAGTGAAGAGTGTAAAAAGGAAAAAGGTTAGCATTGCAAAGGGGAGATAGATAAATCCTTTCAAAGGAAATCCATTTATAAAAAAAATAATTACTGACAAAATACTAAAAGAGATTAGAAAATTAATAAAATTTTCTATGACAAGTGAAGTTATTATCGTTAATGGTGAAACAGAAAAAGATCGAATGAGGTCACGAGAGGAAACAAGTGCAGCTGGAGCCATTTCAATTGAAATAGAAAAGAATGTCCAAGGCAGAACACCACCAAGCATAAAAAGTGAGATATTCGGAATATTTAATCTTAATATTTTAGAGAAAATAAAACAGTGAACAGCATAAGTAATAATCGGATTAAAGTGAACCCATAAAAATCCACCCCAGGTATTACGATATCTCGATTTGAGAGATGCATATGTAAGTTCACGTATAATATTCACAGCAAAAGTCCTTTGGAATAAGAAAATAATTTTTCAGCAAGATCTTGGGCTAAGTTGTAAATGTCAGTACTAAATAATTGCAATTGAAGAGGACTGTTATTTTCAGCCGGGATATAGAATCTTTTAATATTCCTCATACGTTTTAGTGATTGCATATCTGATTTTCTAATTATTGTTTCACCTTCATATTTATAACAAGAGAAACTTAATCCCTTTATAAGTGGAATTGTTTCTGTCATCGAACAATGTTTAATTAACGCTTTTGAAAATAAAGCCGATGATCTTTCTCGTTTCAAATAAAACACATGAGATAGAAAATCTTCACTACAGAATAGTTGGTAATGATTTGTATTAATATAATCATAATCAAGTAAGTTTATATTGGAAACTTGATCAGAGGTTGTAAATGTCAATTGAGTATTGGGAAGACAGCGTCTAATGCATTCAAGACTTTGTTGATAAAACTCTATGTCAAAATACTTTCCAGCAAGTACTTCATACGACTCTTCATTTAACTGAGGACGGACAATCAAAAGTTCTAAGGTCGTAATATTTTCAAGACTAGTTAATTGCTTTTCAAGAAATTGAAGATTTATATGATAACGTACAGGTGGAATAAATATTATTTTTTTTGAATAATTATTTATATTTACTTTTATATTTTCATTGTAATTATAAAATACAAAATATGATCTCAGTTCTACTGGCACTATTGGGGCCATCGATAACGGAATGGCAAATGGAATATAATTGCTAATTTCAGATTGAAACAATCTTGCAATGAGATGTACGAGAGATAAGACACCATCTCGCAAGAAGATAGTCCCATTTTTTAAATCAACGAGGTTTGTGTCTGGTATTTGGGTTGAGTGTGCTTGGTAGTATGGGTGATAAAAATCGTTCATCAAGGGAGGGAGAAATTTTTTCCAAGTATGATCATAGAAATCTTTGGGGTTTTTTTCAAATTGGTTCCATAAGTGATTAGATGATTTTATCATTGAAGACCTTTATTCAAATAGCAGTCGTACAGCTTAGAATAAAGCACACTGTATCCATCTTTTTCACTTTGGAATGGCCCATGTTTATCTGTTTTTAAAATTGTTGAATAAAAAAAAGAATTAAATCCTGGAAATAGTTCTGTCTCAGCTAAGATTAATTTTTTCAAAAGATTTGAAACAATATTTATATCGTAAAATGACTTTGCCAATTTCGAATTTCTAATGCGATCTTCAGTAGCATAAAAATTATTTTTAAGAAGTTTTTTTAAAACTATTTTTTTATAATCTTTAGATGGTTTAATGTGTTGGTGCCCAATCTCAACTCTCACCAGATCAACTAGTTTAGGTAAGTTTTTTTTAAAGTCAGCAAAACCACCCCAATTAGATAAAACAAGTGGTAGTCCAAGACAAATTGCTTCCGCTGGAGACATGCCAAAATCCTCATCATTATGAGTACTATAACTTATATATAAGTCAGCAGCATGATAAAATTTGATTAATTCTTTTTCTTGTAGATGGCCAACGTAGAATATTTTATTTTTTATATGTTGAGGGAGTTTTTCTATTAGTAAATAAAACTCATATTCCATTGTCAGGGGCCGTCGATTAAGACCTATGTATGGAACTCCAATATCGTCGAATGATCCTGCTAGAAAAAGTTTTGCATTAGGAATTAACTCGCTTACAAAAGAAAAATTAGTTATTAAATCTAAAACATTTTTTTGTAAGCTTATGCGTCCAGTGTAGCAAATATTTAAATCTTCTTCATTGAGTTTATATTGTTCTCTCGCTGTGGCCCTTAACTCAGTAGTGAAATTGAATGTTGAAGAAACTGGAAATGGAATTGTCGAAAGCGTTAAATCACTTTGTGGTAAATTAATAAAGTTTTTTACGAGGGTTGACTGAGCTGTTGATGCACAAATAAATTTGACTTTAAAATTTCTTAGCAGATTATCTGAATCATGCCAATGTTTACGATTCAGTATAAAATCACCATAAATATGTATCAATATGGTTGGCAATTTTTGTGTTAAATTAAAAATTTCTAAAAGTAATAAGTTGGGAAGAGTTCTATGATCAATAAAAGCGAGATGAGTATATTCATTTTCTATAATTTTAATCGCAAGATTACTAATTTCTGTGAGAGTCATTTTATCGTGGAATAATAATTGATCATTGTTGAGGTTGGTTTGCTTATATGATTCAAGGAGATTGGTAAGAATTGAATTACAACTTATCCATGTTGAACTTTGAAAGTTAAAAAGAATTCCAAGTTTGTAGTTGTTATTTTCCATTGGACCGCAAAAATAATATCAAATAAACTTTTATTTTTAAGTACCAATTTATTTTTTTATTAGTAACAAGACCTAATATGTCTTTGGGTAATATGGGGATATCTGTTTGTGATGGATTTTTTAATGACCTTGTGAAAATACGTTCGTCATTTTCTGTTCCATTAAAAATTTTACTCCAAAAAAAATGACAAAAAGGATTTCCGTAATAATCAAAAATAATTAGATCAAACCGAGAAAGTTCTTTATAAAGAGGTGAGATTGACAAAATTTCGCCAGATCTAATTAATGGATGCATAGAATCAGAAACAATTCTGACTTGGGCCTTTTTATTTTTAATCAATAGTAACTTTAGGCCATCAATCGTTAAGCTCATCAAAAAATTCTAGATAGAAATAATTCAAATGTACAGTGACTATCATAAGTAGATTATTACGCGATTGATTTTTATCTTAATCGAGGATAAGCTACTCTTACTGGAGTTCTGAATGAGTGAAAATAATTCAATTAAATTGCAAGACAAAAAAGAATACGTTTTTGGTGAGGTTTTAGAATATGACCTCGAGAAAATTGAAGAGGAAGTTCTTCAAGAAAGTGTTTATTTAGATGTTTTTGCAGGTTCAGATGTTGTTTTCAAAGAAGATTGTGTGAAGTTATCTTCCTCAGATTTAGCATCAAAGTTTGCCACTCTCGAAGCTTATTCGTTTAAGTATAAGGGGAATGAATTTCCTGAACATTCCTTTCCAGAAGGGACTCAATTCGGATTTATGGCGCAGGATGTTGAGCAGTCTTTTCCTGAATTAGTTCAAAAGGATTTAAATGGGAACAGATTTGTGAATTATACGCAAATGATACCTATAATGGCCGAATCAATTAAAGAACTAACAGCTAAAGTTAATACACTTGAGCAAAAACTTTTAATTAAGAATTAGTTTTTTTTAACCAAATATTTGCCTTTGCACATGTATTGAGAAAGGTCTGATACTGTGGAAAGGTCTTTATAAAATTAAGTTTATGTCGTCGATCAAATTCATGAATGAATGAATAAAAATCTGATCGATATAATAGTAAGTCATCAAGACTTTCTTGGGTATAAACCCAATCTACAATTCGCTCAAATTTATTAACCTCATATTTTGTAAAATATAAATTAGTATTCATGAACTTTAAGTCATCTGACATTAGCTGTTTTAATTCTTGAGTTGCAAGATTTGCTCTTAAGTATAATGGATCTTTTAAATAAGAAATATCCAATGTCACTTTACGATTTAATTTTTTGTGAGATATCACCCATACTAAAAGTGGGCGAAAAGTAGAGATGGATAAAATATTATAGGTACACATTAGGACAATTTCTGATTTGGGTAGCAATGTAGCCAAATTGGAAAAGTTTTCTATAAACAGATTAATATTTAGCCCATGGCGAATATAAGTTGCTTGGTCACCAAGGCAATCCAGACTAGTGAATAAGGTAAATTTTTTAATTGATTTATTTTCTAACAGGTCTTTAACCTGAGCTAAGAATTTTTTAAAATGCGATGTTGAGTAGCTTAAGTTTGTGTTTACTGCTAATTCTAAGTTTGGACATGGGTTTAATTTTATAAAATCTAGGGCCTGAGAAGTTTGAGGTGATAATAGAGGTTCTCCCCCTGTAATTCTAAAAATTTGAAGATTTTCTATAATTGTTGGTAACCATTTCCAAAACGCTACTCTGTAAGGATTATCATTTTTGATTTCTGGTTCTGTTGGCATACGGTGGTAACTAGAAGAGACTGGGTAGGGCCCAAAGGTATTCATTTCTTTTTCTATAGATGAACTTACATCTCCAATGCAATATGCACAGTTTAAGTTACATTCAGAACTAAACATTACTTCAAGGTATGTTGGCGATACAGGTTGATTCCAAGGTAATTCTAATGTTGATTTGAGGTAAGGAAAGGCCCATTCATCGGTTGATTTAATAAAGCGATCAGAAATGGAGTTGCTAGATGAATCTTCAATTTTCCAACAGTAGTCACATTCTTTTGGCCGTTCTCCATTCAACATCATCTTTCTTTGAAGCATTTTATATTTTGTATTATGAAGTGCTGCTGGATCGAGTTTTAGTTCTTCTAGTGGTACCTTATGTCTTGCGGGGTGATGACAGCTATGAGTATAGCCTCGGCTTAAATCAATTGTAACTTGATACCATTTAGCAAGACAGAAGCTGTGAGAAGTATTTTTAATTTGAATAATTTTTTCATTACTCATTAATTAATTCCAGTTCATGAGCAAGAATACTAAACTTTTGAGAAAAAGAAGGTGTAGTAAGAGCGTCAAGTCCATCGCTCATTCTATTGAGATGTTCGTCTAGTTCATGTGATGCTATAAATGCTTGTTGGCTAAAAAATCCCCACAGTTCCCATAGCAAAATATTTTCTATGATTTTTCTTTCCAAGTCGCTTAGAACCCCATGTGGATGTAAATAACAATATTTATTATAAAAAAGAGAATAAATTACGTTTGGAAGATGGCGATCATGTTTTACGATTGTGTTTTCAAGTTCATAAATATATTTATTTTTAAATTCATTTTTATCAGTCTGTAACAGCAGTGCCAATTCATCAATGAGATCAAAAAAAGATTTTTTGCCAATAATATTAATATGTGCTGAATAAAAGTTGATTTTATCGGCCCTGTTTAAGTCAATATTATTATTTTTCCAATTTGCAATCAGAAATTTATGTAGAAAAATAATTTTTTGAAATATATCTGGATCTTTATTTAGTTTGTACTTTAATACAAGAATCGGATCTCTAGTTAGTTCGTATGAATTAACACATTTCAATAGTGCCTTTTTGTGATGTTCACTGTAAAAAACAAGTTCACCTATCATAGGTAAAATAGTGCGTACTAGTGAATGGGTATGTGCAACCTTTTTCATTATCGACTTATTGCCAATTGTAAAAGTAATTGTGATATCGATATCACTTTTCAAAAATTTCCAGTATCCAAAATAAAATGAATTTCTGTACCAAATATCTTTAATTTCATTATGTCTTAAATGTAAAATAATTTTATAAATTCGAAAGCAAGAATAATAGATAATTTTCTGAATATATTTCATAGACTACCTTATTTTAAACCAAGTTTTTTGATTAATTCCAGCGCCAATAAGTGAGCACCATACGGAGAAGGATGTAGATCACCAGGAATAAATATTTTTGAGATATCTACATTTTCATAAGCTGACGCTAAATTAATTGTTTTAATTCCAATTTGATTTAATCGCAGTTGCAATTTTGAAATACTATAATCTGAAAAAGGATAAAAGGCGATATAGAATTGATCATTGCCAAATTGTCTTTGGTAATGTTCCTTTGTTTCTTTGAGAATTTGAATAATTAAATCAATGTCTTGATCAGAATAATGATTATATAAGGGCCAATCAAAACGAGATTTAATAAGATACTTTCCTAAGTAGGGGATGCTGAATATTACTTTAGAAATTAAATTTTCAATTGGAAATTCTTTCGATAGAGATGAGGAAAGTTTAAGTCCTGTGGGTGACATTTTATAATATGGAGCTATGTCTCCACCCCAACGTAAATAATCCAGAGATCCTACTGCACGCATAATTAAATAATCTCCCCATATGTAGATGGCCTTTACATTTTTAGGTTGAGTAAATCTTTTTGCTAAATTAAAATATTTAAAATAGGAAAGTACATGTGTTGGGCCATAACCACTGGTTCCATAATTGAAAGTTTTTGTATGTTGTGTATATAAAGCAACTTGAGCTGGTATCGTTTGATCATCATTTAGTCCTTCACCAAAAGTTACAGAGCAGCCAACAAATACAAGGTTTGTTTCTGAAGTATTCTTTTGATTGTAGGGATTAAACCGGAGATGATCATTATCAATTGTATACTTCACTTCATATAGAATTTTACCATTATCATCTGTTTTTTTTGCAAGACCTTGCCAGTTGGTTAGATTGTAATAATATAAATATTTTCTAAAATTATCATTTGGTATCTTGATATCTGCTTGGTGAGATAGATGATCGTGTGAACCTGCTGCGTAAACTTGTATGAAAAATAGTTTTAAAAATATTATGATTAAGACATAGAATTTAAAATTAATTTTACTTAAAATCACAAAGAATCCACCACTTTGTTAAGTTTTGTTGTGAGAAGATATGTTTCAATAAATGCTCTGATTTGAATTAATCTTTGTGAGCGAATTTCACGATTTGAATCACCTGAAATTGAACGCCAACCCAGGCCATCTTCAGGTCCTTCTTGCCAAATGGTTTTTTCCTGACTATCTAGGGTTTCAATTCCATACTTTTCTGGATTTTGACCGACATATGTGTTGGGGTCCAATCCAAAGACAGTACTGGAAATAAAAGAGATGTAATCAGAACAGGTTTCCAGTAGTTTCAAAGTGTCTTGAAAAAATTCTTCTGTCTCACCTGGGAAACCAACAATAATATTAATTGAAACTTGAATACCAGCTTCATAAGTATTTTTTATTACAGTTATAATTTGATTGTGGGTAATACCTTTTCTCATTGCCTTTAATATAGGATCTGATCCACTCTCAATACCAAAAACAATCCAATTACAGTTTGCAGTTTTAATTTTTTTAAGAAAATCTGGAGTCATTTTAGGATCTATTCTCATATTTCCACCCCATTGAATATTAGTTTGATTTTCTATTAATAAATCTGAAAGTTTTCCAAGTACTGAAATGTTTCCATTCATTAAAGAATCGGCCGGTAAAAATATTTGAACTTCATGTTTATTAATTTGATAGTTAATTTCCTCTACAATTTTTTCTGGAGATTTGCTAACAAATTTAGGCCAGTAGAAAGTATTTTCAGTACAAAAAGTACAGTTTGCAACACATCCTCTGCTAAACTGAATTCCAAGAGCAAGCTCACTATATTGTGATAAATTAAAATCTGAAAAATCAGGAAAAGGGAGATCATTAATATTCATAGTTGCTTGCCGTGGATTCATCACCATCCTGCCAATAGTCTTATAGCCACGCTTTAAAATAATTCCATTTAAATCAATGATGGATTCATTATTTTGCCATCTTCTTAGTAGTTCGATTGCCGTTTTTTCTCCTTCTCCAACAACTGCAGCATCCATGCCTCCGTCATCAAAAAAATAACTTAAGGCACTTTCAGGTGTTACGATTGCGGGGCCACCAATAAAAAGTTTTACTGAAGGAGCAATTTTTTTAATGAGACTAGAAACATATGCAGTAGGATATGCATTACTGCGAAAAGCAGAGAAGCCAATGGCATCATAATTATTTTTGAGTAATTCATCGACCCATTGATCAAGAAAAAATTTTATATTCGGTAGAAGATTTGCCTTAAAAATTGATTCTTGAGTCCACTGCTGATCATTGTCTAGATCCCATAAATGGGGTGAGTTCAGTTGATGAAATAATCGAACATTCCAATCAAAGCTATGGACAGTGTGCCCATCACTTTTTAGTGCAGCTGAAATACAAGCAACCCCCAGTGGCGCTGTTTTAATAGACCACGCAGGAAGAAAGAGTAATGCAACTTTCAAGTTTTCAATCCCAGAGTATCTGTTTCAGTGCCGGTTCCATATCGTGCATAAATACGAGATTTAGCTTTTGAGCGCTTGGCCTCAAAAGGCGTATTTCCTCGCTTATTTATTGTATCGATAAATGCTAATAATCTATCGTGTCTGTCTTGTCTAATCAGAGGATTATTTGAAAAATCAGTTGTGGCCCACTCTGTGATATGTTTCCAGTCATGTCTATAAGCAGTCCAGGTTCCATTTGTATAAGTTGAGGCCAGCGCACCTTTTTCATCTGAGATAATATTAAATTTTGCAGGATGATCGTAAATGTCTGAACCTCTAGATAAAGCACACATAGTAACATTTACTTGATGAATGTGATCATGATATTTCTTAAAAAACTCTAGCGTTTTTTGAAAATCCTCTTCTGTTTCACCAGGAAAACCAACAATTGTATTTAAGCTTAACAGAATATTATTTTGGTAACAGTCCTCAATAATTCTATTAGCTACAGAAGTGGTGCTATGCTTTTTCATAATTTGTAGGACATCATCTGAACCACTTTCCAATCCAAATGTAATAGAGTGACAGCCAGATTTTGCCATAAGTGCAATAATTTCTGAAGATAATTGCTTTGAAAGCCGACCATTACATGTCCAGCTAATATTTATTTTTAAAGCCAGAATACCCTCACAAAATTCAACTACTTTTCGGTGATCACCGTTAAATACAGAAGCAACCATATTAAAACTAGAAATGCCATGTCGTTGATAGCAATAAAAAATTTCATCAAGAACTTTTTGAACAGGGCGTACTCTAAAAGGTTTCCAGGTTCTTCCTTCAGAACAAAAAGTACATGAAATCACACATCCTCTTCCTGCTGAAATAGGTAATTCTTTAGATGTGTATCTACTTAAATCAAAATCATCAAAATTTGCTCGAGGTAATAAATCGAGGGGATAGGGCTCACCCATTTGAGTGATTACAATTTTTCCATTTGTATCAAGCACTGCAATTCCACGAATTCCAATAAGGCTTGAATTTTCCTTCCAGGCCTTAAAAAGTCTTAATACTGGATGTTCACCTTCTCCAAGTATTATTGCATCTACATCTTCAAGCCACCGATAAAGAGTTCCGGAAAAAATGAGATCAGTTACTGATGGTCCGCCTATAAAAAGTTTAATATTAGGATTTTCTTTTCTGATCCATCTCGCAAGATTTCTCGCGGTGCCAGCAGTGGATTCATAAAGCGAAAATCCAATGGCATCATAATTTTCAAGTAAAATTTTTGAAATTTTGTCTTCAAAAAAAGAATAAACTTCTGGAAGAATTGTTTGTTCAAAATTTCTCTCGTCCCAAAAATCACTTTTCCAATTAGGGCTGCTGTAATGACTATCCCAATGTAAATCATTTTCTCTAGACCAGAGTCCGTGATATTTTTCTTTTAAGTATCGCCAAAGTTCAATATTCCAATCATAAATATCAACAATATTATCAGCTTCTCTTAGTACATCAGCAATACAAGTTACACCTAATGGTGGAAAATCAACGGCCCATGCAGGGGGAAAAATAAGTGCAATTTTCATTATAAAAAAATAACATGGATAAATATAATCTACAATAAATGCTTTCTATTTCCAAAAGAGTAATAATCATAAGACTACTGCGAAGCAGAAGCTGTATGGCGCATATCAAAGAATATATCTGATTGACGTTTCTTAAGGTATTGTAGAATAATAATAAGACAGGAGTTTATGTGAATAATTATAACTATGTTTTGAGTGACAGTATTGTATCAAGAACGAACCAAGATGGTACAGTCATCGTTATGAATATTGATGAAGGGAATACATTTTTTAAAATTAATGGTGTTGCTGCAGAAGTTTGGAATGAATTATCACAAAAAAAAGATATAAAACAAATTGTAGAGAAAGTTTCTAACGAATATAACGCTCCAAAAGAAAAAATAATTGAAGATGTAAATGGTTTAGTAGAAAAACTTCTTGCAAAAAATCTTATTAAAATAGTTTGAAATTACCAGATTTAAAAGATTTCGTTAATATATGGCCTAAGAGTTTGCCAGTCCTAAAAAATAAAGTTCTAGAGTATTTCATTAAGAATAATATACAACATGATAATATTTGGTTTCCAGATATTGAAACAGTTTTCCCCCAAAAATTACTCACATATAAAAATATTCAAATTGTCTTTTTTGGTGGATTCATTGAAAGAGTATTTGAAACTGGAAATTGGCCAGAGAAAGAATTTACATTTTGGGTTTTATCGTCACAAGTAAAAAAAATCCTAGTGCAAATGTTAAATTTTCCAATCAACTCAGTCGCGGTAATTACGCGTGAGAGTTTATTTAGCAAATCAAAAGAATTAAAATATCTAGATTTGAATTCAGATATTCAGATTGTATATTCGGGACGTTTAAGTCCTCAAAAAAATTTAGAAATGATTTTGGCATTTTCATCAATCTTACAAGAAAAGCTAAAAAAGAATGTTGATCTATTGCTTCTTGGTGAATGGGATGATTTTATGCCAAAAAGTCGAGGCCGATATCAAATAGATTCTTATTCTAAGTTAATAAATCAATTTCAACAGAAATTAGTTTTTAAAAATCCACCAAAGTTTATTAATAATTTAAATCATAATGAGTGGATGAAGATATTAGGTCCAAATTGTTTGCTCGTAAATTTTTCAACATTTGTTTGTGAAGATTTCGGCGTTTCAATTGCACAAGCTCAAGAATTAGGACTTCCTATGCTTTTATCAAAATGGGGAGGGCATCTTGATGTCGTTGCAGACAACTCATTCGGGATTGAAAAAAAAGATATTGGTGAAAGTTTTACTTCTGACGAATTAATTACACTCAAAGCACAATTGGTTGTTGATAAATTTTTAAATAATAAATTAATAAAAATGCATTATGTTTCACCTGTTGAAAATATCTATGAGAAACAATTTATCAAACTTGAACAATTACATGAGATAAGAAGTAGTGTGATAAAAAAATATGGCGATGAGATATCTTTATTAGGACGAGACCGTATGCAACTTTTTGCGAGCTCGATTAATGGAAAAAGATTTTTTAAAACTTACTTTGAAATTTTTTCAGGAAAATTATGAAAATACTTCAAAGACAGTTTTTAGAAAAAACTAAGAAAAAAGTTATTGAAACGTTAAATTTGTTCGAAGAGATGAACTTAGATAAAAATACCTTTTGTGTGATGCCATTTGTAAATATTATATTAGAACCCAATGGCGATGTGGGAATTTGCAGACAAAAAGGAACTAGTTTTACCTTTGGCAATATTCAAAATCAATCAATTGACGAAATTTGGAGTTCACAAAAAATACAAGAATGGAGACAGGGGCATCTAGATGGTACACCTAAAATATGTGAAGTCGAATTAGTAGATAGGAAATGCAATTTATGTCCAGAACTTAATGCACTTTTACCAAACGCCGAAATTGATAATATAAAAAATCCAAAAATTTTACGACTTACGGCAAATTTAAATGGTAAATGCAATCTTCAATGTCAAATGTGCAATGTTTGGAAAATGCCTAATGGGTTTTACACAGAAGAAAATTTTTGGATACCGGCAAAAACTAAATTCTTTAAGGATATACTGGAAGTGGACATGCTCTCCGGAGAGCCATTTATTCAGCCGGATACTTATCGTTTAATTAATGAAGTGTCAGCTGTAAATCCAAATTGTCAATGGACCTTTACTACCAATTTACATTGGCGATTAACTGACAAAATAAAATCTTCCTTAGATAAAATTATCATAAAAAACATAATAGTTTCTATTGATAGTCTTAATCCAGATGTATATTCAAAAATTAGAAAACTAGGTGATCTTAAATTTGTTTTAAAAAACATTGATGAATTAATTAAATATCAAGACATTCGAATTGAAACTAGAAAGTCTGGTCTACAGATTAGATTAAATTTTTTAACTCAAAAAGATAATTGGTTTGAATTAAAAGAAATAATTCAGTTTTGTTTAAATAAAAAAATTATTCCCTTTATTACGCTGTTGCATAACCCGCTTGATTTTAGCATCCTAAATCTTGATCATGACGAAAGAATTAAAATTCTAAATTTTTACTTTCAAACGCTCAACCGAGAAGAGTTGTTACTAACTCAGCGTGTACTTAAACCACTGATTAGGTCATTAAATAAAATAAATTATGTTAGTTTTATGATGCTACTAAATGACAGAATGATTCAAAAAGATGAATAAAGTTTTACTTTTTATATATGTTATACTTTCTAGCAGTAACTTGTATTCAAGACCTTTTTATATTAGGCCTAAAGCGTATCTCGATGTAAAACGAGGAATAATGATCCCTGATAAAATTATTGGGATTGAAAATGGTAAAATTATAAGCATTGACCAGTCACTTTTAAAAAAAGAAAATATTTCTGAAATGCCTGAATTATATTTGCTGCCTGGTTTATTTGATTGTCACGCTCATTTATTCTTAACGGAAACTATAGAAGATAAAAACTTAGGTAATGCACTTAAAAGAGAAGTCTTGCTCGACGATAATTTTAGAATGACAAGAGCTAAGGAATTTTTAACACAATATCTTAATGAAGGATTTACTTCTATTTGCGACCTGGGTAATTCCGGTGAATTTCTTGATGTAAAATTAAAAAAAGAGATTTTGACCGATTTTAAATATCCTGATGTTTATATCTCTGGCCCTGGGCTAGCTTCAATGCATGGACAATTTTCTAATGATGTTTCACCTCTTTTAGTGAAAAAAGAATATTGTATCATTTCTGATAAGTCTGATATTGATTCTATCTTACGTAAATATGTAAAAATGAAAGTCGATATTTTAAAAATTTATCTTGATAATTCTCCGGGAGAAGGAGGCCTAAGCTTGAATAAAATTCGACAAATTTTATCATCAAGTTTAATCAAAAATTTCAAAAAAGTAACTTTTCATGCGGTAGAAAGCAATTCTGTCGAAAAATTAAGTGGTATGGGGAAATTTAATATTGAACATGCATCAAATTCAATTTTTTCCATGAATGACAAAAATAAAATTAACTATTTAACTTTGACTGATCTCCCAGAAGAAACTTTAAAAGAGTTTGGTTACTATAATAAATGGCAATATAATTTTCAAATATACAGGGGAAAAGAAGCATATAAAAAGAATATCCACTTAGTCTTTGGGCCTGATTTTTATTTTCATCGAAAGGATAAATTATTTAATCGGGCTCAATATATAAAAAAATCTATAAAAAGTTGGACACTAATTGGTATTACTCCTATAGAAATAATTCGCGCTATGACGATAAATCCTGCACGCTCACTTAATGAACTTGATAAGGGGAATATCGCAATCGGTAGTTTCGCTAATATTATTGGAGTTAGAATAAATCCATTAACTGATATAAACTCTCTCAATTCTATTGATTTGATTATAAACAAAGGTCGAATTTTTAAACAATATCTGAAGAATACGCTTCAAAAAAAGAAATGAACGCAGGATCATCGAAAGAATTAAAACATTGTTGTATTTTATTATTCTTTTCAAAAAATTCTTGTTGTTTGAAAACTGTTAAAGCAAGTGGAAGTGGTGAGAGTGGTTGTGCATTGTACTCGCTATGAATGAGAAATTCTTGTAAATGATGGCAAGTATTTTCAAAACTAAAGTAAGAAGGAATTGCCTTGGGGCCGTTTTTTTTATTTGCTAATGCCGAGAGAATACTCTTTTTAAAATCATGCAGATTAATTTGAGTACCATTAGAATTTATTTGAGTTTTTATATAATAAATTTGATCTGGGAAATGTTTTTTAAACTCTAAATGTCCTCCCCATGCGGATAAAACACACGTAGCACCTGCGAGCAATGATCTAAAGCATGACATTCCAAAGTTTTCGTCTGAGTGTGTAGAAAGACTAATAAAAACAAAATTGCTGCCTAATTCTTCTTGAATTTGAATTCGATCTACAAAGCCTCTAAGGAAAATA
This sequence comes from Bacteriovoracaceae bacterium, assembly GCA_036171615.1. Classification (GTDB taxonomy): domain Bacteria; phylum Bdellovibrionota; class Bacteriovoracia; order Bacteriovoracales; family Bacteriovoracaceae; genus Bacteriovorax. The sequence continues at coordinate 96,703 of JAVHRK010000066.1, read as the reverse complement.
TAATTTTCTAAATCTAGCTCATTAATTAGGATTTTAAGTTTTGATAAGTAATTATTTTCTAATATTCCAAGGTTTGGAAAACCCAAATGGTCTTCAGAACCGTAGATGATAAGTGGGTTTTGAAGTTTGATCTTCTGATCAAGCAGTGAGTAGGTTTTAATTAACAGTTCAATGTTTTTCTGGGGTGATATTCTTCCGATATAGACAAGTGGGCAATCTCGAATAGAAAAATCTTCGAGAAGCAAGTGATTATCTATTGTAAATGGAATTTTGATTGTATTTCCATTTTCAAAAGCCAGTTTCATGCATTTTATGTCACCTTCGCAAGTGGCAATAAATAAATCATTAGAACGGAGTAAGTGCAGAATGTGAAATCGGTGTAGAGGCCATAAGGCCACAGTCGCAAGACCATGTAGGTAAAAAAATAATCTTGTATCAATATTTAATTGCTCACGGATGATTTTTATATATTGAGCAATATTAGTATTGAAACATGTAACAACAATTAAGTCAGAAATTAAAATTGATTTTAAATCATTGGACAAAGGTGCATTATCTACATTCACAAGGTGGTAATTATAATTAAACTTTTCACAAAAGTACTGCCAAGTTGTCTCTAAACTTGGAATTATCTCTTGCATGCTGGTCCATACAAAATTTTGTCTACTCGTAAGAACAATAACCGTTTTTGCTTTGTGCATAAATCTCTTGTTAGATTAAATTAATCTTAAGTATAGCGATCAGACTGAAGATGAGTCAAATATCAAAATAAATTAATAAAAATCTATTATATTTAATGAATTCAATGTTAAGTTAGAGTTGAGAAATATTTATTAGGTTAATTAAAATGCAGTATTTGGGTTTAGGCAAAACAAAATTTAATTCTTCTGTTTGCATCCTTGATGGAAGATTCGATGACGTTGAATTATTATTGACAGAAAGACATACTCGCAAAAAAAATAGCGGAGTCTGGCCATTTCTTCCTCTCTTAGAAATATTGCCAAATGTGGACCATGAAAATCTTTTGATAGGTGAAAATAGAGACGTCAATCATCCCCAAATAATAGAAGATAAAGAAAATCAATATTTCCCTTTTTTTGAATATTTGAAAAAAAATAAATTAGATTTTTGCTTAAGTCGAATAAATACAAATATAAAATTTATTTCACATCATTTCGCTCATGCATATGCGGCATTAGCACTTTGTCCATTTGAAAAATCAATTATTTTGGTTATGGATGGAGCTGGAAATATTGTCTCAAACAATTCCTACGAGGAATGCACTGTTTTTTTGCAAGATGGAGTTAATCTTGTTTCCGTTTTTCAACGCTTAATAAATTTTGATACCTCATCAAAAAATTTAAATTGGATAGTGGGTAATCAAATAGGTTCTAGCTATGAGAAAGTATCTGAATTTATTTTTAATTCACCTCATTCTTCTGGCAAGGTAATGGGTCTTGCGCCTTTTGGGCAAGCTGTATCAATTGTAAATCACAAAAAATTTCAGGAAGACTTGCCCTGGAAGTTTTCCTATAAAGGCCATAATAAATCAGAATGGGAAGGTTTAGATCATAGTGTGTTTTTTGATCTTGCAGCAAGTGTACAAGCAGCTTTAGAAAATGATTATTGCACATTATTGGAAAAGATTACTCAAAATTATCCAGATTATCATAATTTAGTTTTAGTGGGAGGATGTGCATTAAATTGCACTAATAATGCTAAAATTATTAATTCTAAAAAATTTGATAATGTATTTGTCCCGCCATTTCCAGGTGATGAAGGAATTGCTTTTGGAGTTGCCCATTATTTAAAGTTTTCTCTTAATCCTGGTGCTTGGAAGCCAGTACCATTTGAGAAACAGTCAGCATACTTCGGTTCCCATAAATCAAGTCCTCAGGAACATGTGATTGAGGAAGTTTTTAATTCTAATGATTTTGAAATAACTAAATATGAGGATATTACGCTACCAGCAGCGAGTTTACTTGCAGAGAATAAGATTTTAGCATGGTTTCAAGGTCGAAGTGAATCAGGCCCTCGTGCTCTGGGCAATAGAAGCATTTTAGTTAGACCTGATACACCTGGAATTAAAATCAATTTGAATAAAAAAATTAAATTTAGGGAAAATTTTAGGCCTTATGGTTGTTCTGTATTACATGAGAAGGCTTCTGAATATTTTGAGGTAAAGACAGGGTTTGATAACCCATATATGTCCTACGCAGTTAAAGTAAGACGTGAGTATCAAGACTTACTTCAGGAAGTAAGTCATGTTGATGGCACATCAAGAATGCAAACTGTTCGAGAGGGACAAAATTCCAAGTTTTATAAGTTGATAAATAATTTTGGTAATCTAACAGGATTATATTGTTTACTAAATACATCATTGAATATTATGAATGAACCAATTATAGAAACGGTCCAAGATTCAAAAGTTTTTTTATTATCTGTTGGGGTTGATTACTTAGTTATTGGTAATTATATAATTCGTAAAAAAATTCTGGGAACAAGCTAGTATGAAAAATATGTTATTTTTAAGTAAGTCCAAAATAACTCAATCATTATTTAATATTATATGTAATGTTTGGGGTCTGTTAAGTGAATTGTCCTCTCCTTTTTTCTTTTTGCCTCCTTTGGTTTTAAGAATACGAATAACGAATCGATGTAATCTTTCATGTCACTATTGTTATTTAGGCGAGAGTTTAAATTTAAAAAACAATAATGTTTTGTCATTAGAAGAATGGAAAAAAATTATTTATTCAATTCCAAGATTTACATTAATTGACATCACAGGCGGCGAACCATTTTTAACACCTCACATCTATGAAATTATCGAGATGATGCTTAATCGAAAACTAAAAATTTCTATTATTACTAATGGAACTATTCCTAAACCTGAACTATTAAACGTGTTTGTTTTAAAAAAATTACAATATTTTATGGTTTCTTTTGATGGTAGTAGAGAATTACATGATGAAGTTCGTGGTATCGGTTCATTTGACAAGTCTCTCAATACAATAAAGGAGGTAATTAAATTAAGACATAGTGCTCGTACTAGTTTTCCGATTATTGTTTGTAAATTAAATATTACGGATTCAAATTTCACAAGTCTTCATGATTTAACAGAGTTGTTGTTAGATACATTGAAAGTTGACGGAGTTACTTTTAATTTACTATTTAATAATCGGGCCAGAGATGGTTTTGTTGATACAGATGACGTTGACTCAACCAAGTTATGGAGTGGAAATACAATGTCCTTTAACAAAGAAAGTATTTCATTGATGGCCAGTACTCTTTATGAAATTAAAAACAAATACAATCAACGAATAAGTATAAAACCTGAAATGGATCCAGATAAGATTATAAAATATTTTGAAGATCCAAGTTGTTTTAAACCAGTACGTTGTTTTAAATATAGAAGCGTGGCCACTTTATATTTTGATGGTGTTATGACTCCCTGTGATTTGGGTTTAAATGTTGGAAATGTCAGAGATTTAAATTATAATATTGCAAAAGTTAGATCATTGGCAGAAATGAAAAAATTCTATCAATTCTTTATTTTGAAGAAACGATCTATTCCGGGCTGTGCAGGCTGTTGCCTACAAAAACAAGAGTATTTAAATGAAATTTGAATTTAGTTTAACCGTTATAGTAACGGCCTTAAATGAAGAAAAAAATATTGTTCGTTGCTTAGAGTTGTTAAATAATTATTTAGTTAAAAACTTTAATCAATATTCAATAATATTGGTAGATGATGGCAGCGCTGACGAGACACTTAATATCGCTAGAGATTTTAAAAAACTAAATATGCTTCAAAACTTAAAAATATTAACTATGATTCATAATCAAGGTGTAGGTGCAAGCATAAAAAAAGCACTCGAAGAAGTTGATACTGAATGGCTCTGTTGGTTTCCTTCTGATTTAGAGTTTTTGCCTGAAGAATTAACGAAATTATTAACACACTGTGAATCAAATGATGTAATTGTATCCTATACTCTAAATGGAAACGAAATCCGTAGTCAATTTAGATATCACTTATCAAAACTATTTAATCGAATAATTAATTTTAGTTTTTCCATGAATTTAAAGTATTTCAATGGGATTACACTTTATAAAAAAAAATATATTAAAGATTTAGAGATTCATTCAAATCGATTTTTCTTTCATACCGAATTACTAATTAAGTGTCTTCGAAAGACAAATCTATATATAGAAATTCCGATTAGGCTTACAGCTCGCCACGAAGGGAAATCTAATGCTATAAAACTATTAGTATTAAGAGATGTTATAGCTTGTTATATTAAAAACATTTGGGAAATAAGATTTTTAAAAAATGAACATATTGATAATCAAAACAGGCCGATCTGAAACATTTGACTCGCTTGATGTTGAAAGTGAAATTATTAGCCTCGGTGATGTCCTTAGAAGTACAGTTATTTTACATATTCTCAAGTCTGAGAATATCGATTGGTATACAAGTGCAGAAGCAAAACCCTTAATTCTAAATAATCCCTTTGTGAATAATATTTATATAGCACCTTCTGAGCTTCAAGGTAAGGTATATGACCTTGTCATCAATTTAGAAAAGACAAAGTCTGTATTTAGTTTTATGAAAAATATTTCTTTTGAAAAAATATTGGGTTTTTATGATTGCGAAAATATTCATACACCAGATCTTAGTTTTAATTTAAAAAATTGGCTAAAGTTAGAATTAATTCAAAATTTAAATTGGTCTGAAAAATTGTACATATTACTCGGAAAAAAATGGTGCGGTGAGGGGTATATATTAACAAATTCACAAATAGTTAATTACCACACGCCAGTAAAAATAGGTCTAAATTGGAAAGTTGGATCCAAGTGGCCAAGTAAGTCGTGGGCCTTTGATCGATGGACATTTTTATCAAAAAAATTAGATGGTAACTTTTTTTACTCTTGGCAGGAAGGGTTTAACGATTTAGATGAATATATCGGCTGGATTAATTCATGCAGTACTGTTGTCACCCACGATAGCTTGGGTTTACATATCGCCATTGCTCTCAATAAGAAAATTGTTGCACTTTTTGGCCCTACATCAGACCATGAAATTTATATGGGTAACAGTGTCGCTATTCTAAGTCTTAAGCACGACAAGTCATTCAATTGTCTACCTTGTTATAAAGAAAAATGTGACCATTTTGAACATTGTATGAGTAAAATAACAGTTGAAGAAGTTTATAAAGAAATAATATCGTTGGAGCTTGGATCGAATGAGTAAGTTACAGTTAGATGGAAATAAATTGCTACATCATCTTGATCGTGTGAATGCATGGTCTAGAGGTGAGTTGATAACTCCAATCTATATTGCCTTTAGTCCAACTAGTTTCTGTAATCATCATTGTATATTTTGTGTTTATCATTATAAAGAATTTAAACCCATTTTTTTTCCTTTAGAGAGATACAAGACACTCGTGAAGGAATGGGCCGAAAGTGGTGTTCGATCACTTTTTTTTGCAGGAGACGGTGATCCGCTTGTAAATAGGGACTGTGCCGAGATGGTAAAAATCTCAAAAAGTTCTGGCATAGACGTCGCATTAAATACAAATGGCAAATTGTTTTCACAGATTAATATTCCAACTTTTATTGAAAATTTGTCTTTTATTAGAATTAGTATAAATGCCGGCACTGCAAAGTCTTACGCGAGTATTCATGGAACTAGTAAAGCTGATTTTGAAATTGTTATAAAAAACTTACGTTTACTTGTTGAAAGTAAACGTAATCTTAATTCCAGAATTACTATTGGCGTTCAGTGTCTTTTGTTAAGTCAAAATATTGATGAAATTAAAGAACTGGCAAAGCTGGTAAAAGAAATTGGAGTTGATTATTTTTCAGTAAAGCCGTATTTAAAACATCCAGAAGTTCCCTTTGATGATCTTATACCAGATCTAGATAAAGTTTTAGAAGACTTTCTAGTTTTTGAAAAAAGTATTACGACTAATTCTTTTAAGTTCTCTCTTAGAAAATCTCTATTTATAGATAAATCGGTAAGGAAATATAAAAAATGTAATGCCACTCCTTTTATGATTGAAGTCGATGCGTTGGGTGATATTTACAGTTGTGGCCCTTATATTGGAAATCCTGAACATCGGTTAGGTAATATAATTAATCTTTCATTTGATGAAGTGTGGAAATCCAAAGAAGCCAATAAGGTTAGAAAATATGTATCTTGTGATGTTGACGTAAGTAAATGTATGCCTGTCTGTCGTCCAGATTCTGTAAATGATTTTTTAGAACAACTTATCTCTCCACCTCAACACGTAAATTATATTTAATAATTTAAGGAATCGAAATGAGTGAACTATTTTTAGATGGATCAAAATTATTACATCATTTACCAGTTGTTGAGAAATGGAAAAATGGACAATCTTTTTTTCCTATTCATGCTGAAATTAGCCCGACGAGTGGATGTAATCAGAGATGTACGCTTTGTTATGTTGATTTTTTAGGTCATAAATCAGGATTTTTAGAAGAAGAGATTATGAATAAGCTAGCTGATGATTTTGGATCGGTTGGTTTGAAAAGTGTCTTGCTGGCCGGTGAGGGGGAACCAACTGCAAATAAAGGTATTGTATCTATGATACAACGTGCACAACGAAATGGCGTTGATATGGCGTTAAATACCAATGCAGTTTTAATGACTAAGGAAATGTCCAAAGAAATTATGCCTTATTTAACTTGGTCCCGTTTTACATTTCAGGCCGGTAATCAGGAATTATATCAATCAATTCACAAGGGGCATGTCAGCGATTTTAAACGTGCTACTACTAATGTTGCAGATGCAGTTAAAATAAAAATAGATAACAAACTCAATGTAACGCTTGGGACACAGCAAATTTTAATTAATGAAAATTTTCAAAATATTTATGAAACTGCAAAATTATCAAAAGAATTGGGTGTGGATTATTTCGTTGTAAAAAGATTTAGTAAACATCCTAAAAATAGTTATGACGTACCAGAAGATATACATCTGCAGTCTCTAGATCAATTAAAACAAGTTGAAAGTCTGACTGATTCGAAATTTAAGGTAATTGTCCGCTGGAATAATTTTAATGATAGCCCGGTAAGAGGGTATAAAAAATGTTTAGGTACACCCTTTATTACTCAAATTTTAGCAGATGGTAAAATCTACCCATGTAGTCAGTTCTTTAAAGATCCTGCGTTTTGCTATGGGGATTTGCATTCACAAAGTTTCAATGAAATTTTCACAAGTGGTAATGTAGAGCGAATAACTAAAAAAATTGAAAATGAAATTAATGTAAAAGGCTGTATCAGTTTTTGCCGTCATAATTCGACTAATGAGTTTCTATGGAAACTTGTTGAAAGGCCAGAGCATGAAAACTTCATTTAGGACATTATCATGTTGTGTGTGTAATTCACGAAAAAATAGTCGTATTTATAAAAATATAGATCAGTATCAACTTTTAAGATGTAAAAAATGTAAGTTGGTATACCTGGATACGGTTTGTATTAATCCTGAGAGTTTTTTAAAAGATGCTGCCAATAATTTATCCAGCGTGCGAGTTGAGTATTGGGGATATCCCGATTTCTTTAAGAAATATCTACATGTATTTAATTTTTATTTTAAGGAACGCTATAGGCGAATTCTTGCTTCGTCACCTCCGGCCGGTGACTGGCTAGATATTGGAACTGGATATGGGTTATGGCAAAATTATATTCAAGAAAAGAATATTGCTAATTTGGGAATTGAAATAGAAGAAAAGGCATTTGAGTATTCTCGTAGTCAGGGGCTCGATGTGAAATTTACGAGCATTGAGAATTTTTCAAGTACAAGAAAATTTGCAGTTATTACAATATGTGATGTTTTAGAGCATGTTGAAAATCCTCAAAAAGTTCTTAAAAAGTGTTGTGATTTATTAGTACCTGGTGGTTTGATTTATATTCAAGTTCCTAACGTTGTTGGGTTTAGAATTCCGTATGGTGACCACTTAGGTCTTCCTCATCATCTTTGGCAATTTTCACCTAAGACATTGCGCTTACTTTGTGAAAAATCAGGATTAAAAATTATTGATTACTGGACAGGCATCCAGGGAGTAATTAAGTATTATGAAAGAGGAGGGCCGAGTTATTTTCACAAAATAATTTGGAGAATTGCAGGTTTATTTCGATTGGGGAATAGATTGCAAATGATAGTAAAAACATGAAGCAGTTACCAATAATAAATATTCCACTTAATTATAATTATATTGGTGTGTTTTTAACACTTAGTTGTAACTTATCTTGTTCTTACTGCATTAATCATCTTGTCGGTTTAAAGCAAGGAAGAAAATTATTAAATGCAGCTGAATGGGAACTGGGACTAAATAGATTAACAACAGATTCAAACATCCCCCTCACGTTACAAGGTGGAGAGCCAACTATACATAAAGATTTTTATAATATTGTTAACTCATTATCTAAAAAATTCTTGCTTGATTTACTCACCAATATCCAATTTGATCCAAAGGAATTTATTCAATATGTGAAAATAGAAAGCTTTAATCGACTTGCACCATACGCACCGATAAGAATTAGCTATCATCCAGAAACAATGAATCTAGAAAATACACTAGAAAAAGTGCTTGTTTTAATGAATGCTGGATTTAAGGTAGGAGTGTTTGGTGTTTTGCATCCTGATCAGAAAGTAGAAATATATAAAGCACAAAAAATATTTCTAGATAATGGCATAGATTTTAGAACAAAAGAGTATCTTGGATTGCATAATGGCACATTACATGGAACATACGTTTATCCGGAAGCAGTATTTGCAGAAGCATTTCGCTCCTGTTTATGTAAGACTAGTGAGTTGCTAATCGATCCTTTTGGTAGTGTCTTTAGATGTCATCATGATTTGTATAATAATATAAATTCAATTGGCCATCTTTTAAATTCTGAATTTGAAATCAATAATAATTTTAAGAGCTGTGATTATTTTGGAAATTGTAATCCGTGTGATATTAAATTAAAAAATAATCGTTACCAGGAATTTGGTCATTCATCAGTAGAGATTAAATTCCCATGAAAAAAATAGTGATTATCAGAACTCCATTTGTACATCCGATAAAGCATCTTTCTAGTATTACGGCCGTACCAGATATTGGTACTGCATATATTAATGGAACACTAATCGCAAATGGATATGACTCTTCTATTATCGATGCAACAGGAGAGGGTATTGGTAGACGAATAAGATTGCTGGGGACTGATCTGGCCATTGGAGGAATTCCTGCCGATGAGATTGTTTCAAAGATCCCCTTAGATGTAGATTATATTGGGCTCCAGAGTATGCATAGTAATCGATGGATTTATGATGGATTTATTCTCTCCAAAATAATTAAAGCATTCCCGAAAGTAAAAATATTTTTAGGTGGAGAACATGTTACTGCATGCGCCGATAAAATACTCCTACAGATCCCACAAATTAGTGCATGTATTATGGGGGAAGGAGAAGAGACAGTTCTTGAAGTGTTAAAATCATTTGATAATAGTACTGCTCTTGATGAGATCGAAGGGATCGCTTATTTAAAAAATAACAAAGTAATAATTAATCCACGACGAAAAAGAACAACGAAACTTAGTGAAATTCCTGTTCCCTCTTGGAAGGGCGTACCCATTCATCTTTATCTGGCCAGTAATTGCGGAATAAATTCATTGGCAAAAAAGGCGATTCCGATGTTAGCAACTCGAGGTTGCCCCTTTAGTTGTACATTCTGTACAGTGCCTAATATGTGGGAGTCTAAATGGGTTCCTCGTCCAGCTGGTGATGTCGTTGATGAAATCAAAACTTACATCTTTGACTATGGAGTTAATCATATCGACTTTGTTGATTTAACAATTGTTGTAAATAAGCAGTGGATGAAAACATTTTGCGAAAAGTTAATTTTTGAGAATTTAGATATAACATGGGCAATACCTATTGGAACAAGAACTGAAAATATTGATCAAGAACTTCTGTCCTTAATGAAAAAATCTGGTCTTACACGAGTGCTTTATTCTGCGGAAAGTGGTGATGATCAAACACTTAATAGAATTAAAAAAAAATTAGATATAAAGCATTTTAATGAAATAGTTAAAGACACAACTCGATTAGATATAGTTGTTAAAATAGCACTTATTTTTGGCTTTCCCGGGCAATCAAGACGAGAAGTTTTAGGTACTTTTTTTCTTGTAAACAAATTAATTTGGTTTGGTGTACATGATATCGTATGCCTTGCATTTGTGCCTTATCCCGAGACACAATTATTTGATCAACTGGGAATTGATTATGACTACACATCGATTAAAAACAATATCAGATTAAATAATGATATTCCCAATATGAAATCTTGGTCTGAGTTTTTTGGAGACACGACTTTAAAGTTTTTTGTTATTTTTTTTACTTTATATTTTTATACTTTTCAAGGCCTGTTAAGACCTAAGAGAATTATTTCAGGATTTAAACGTGTATTTATTACAAAAAAACCTTTGACTAATTTTGAATCAATTATTTTTAATTTAATTAATAAACCAACGACTAATCTGGAAGAAGAAGACGTTTCGTCATATTATGCTTATTTAAAACCAAATAACTTATAAAATATCAATAATGCTTCTTGAAACTGAATTAAAAAATGTTCGAAGTTTTTAAGCCGAGATAGTCGTTTAATAATATAACTCGGTCGAGCATAAAATCTAAATATGGCCACGTCTCTAAGTTTTCGTAATGTGTTTTCACTTTCATTGCAAACCGAGACAATTTTAGCACGCCCAAATGAATCGAAGCCTTGATCCATAACCTGCATACCTCCAGTGCTAATTGCTAGTTCTCGAATGAGGCTACCGGCCAAGGGGGCCGCAATGTTGTATGAAGCAAAATCTAATTTTAAATTTCTAGATAATTTTAGAGTTTTCTTAATATCTAAAGTATTCTCACCTGGAAGACCAATAATAAAATCACCACAGATATTCATTTTAATTTTTTGGGCATGTCGCAAAAGAGCAAAGAATTGTCCATCTCTCATATGTCGACCAAATTTTTTTAAGCTTGTAAAGTTTGCGGACTCAATTCCTATAATTATGGTGTGGCAGCCACTTTCTTTCATAAGATCTAATAACTCAGGAGTATATTGATTAGGATGAAAATAGGTAGACCATGAAAAATTAAATTCTTTATCTATCATTTCTGTTAGAAGATTAATGACGTTATTTAACGGTAAGCCAAACGATCTATCCCCAATATATAATTCATGTATGCCGCTCTTTTTAATAATTATCATTTCATCAATAATTTCAGTAAAGCTTCTCCAATAATTCGGAAATTTATTTAAAATACAATATGAACAAGAATAGGGACAACCCCAAGCAGTGAATATAGTTGTATATTTAAATGACTGAGCAAAAGGCCAACGATATTTTTTATCTAAAAACAAGTGATGTCGAATATTCTGTAGAGTAAAGCTTATAGGTTGTTTTAAATCACTTCGAGTATAAAAGTCTAAATCTCTAAATCCTGAAACTGTTTTTGAGGAAAATTCTAAACGGTTTTTAAATCCCATTAAATAGGAAAAATCAAACATAACAGGGGATGTGAAAATACCATCTGTAAAATCCTTTATTTCAAGCGCTGGTTCATTATCAATAAACAGATCACCGAAAACAAATAAATAACTATCCTGAAATTTTTCACGTAATTTTTTAACAAATGCTAGGTCTTGCGACCAGTTAGTCGCAGCGAGAGAACACACTAATATATCAGGTTTTAAAGCATTCAATTGAATAAAAATATCGTCTTCTGTACAAGGACTTGCAATTGCGTCGATAAATTCAATAGGCCATGCGGCAGGTATTTTTCCAGTCATTAATAAAAAATCATATGGTTGATAGAGATAATTACCCTTTGATTCTGTGGCGCAGTCAAAATTTCTCATTATTTTTCGATATGGCGTAATGGGAGGATTTATAAAGCATACTTGCATTAATCATGTTCCTTGATTGTTACATACCAGATTGTAAATACCTTAAGAAACCTTGTATCTTTTCAGAAGTAGGAATTTTTACTTTAAACATAAGCGAAGTGTAGAGAAGATTAGAAATATGATAAAGCCATTTCAGGAGTAGACTAGGACAAAACATGAGAAAATTAAATATAAGTTTTTGTTGATACAAAAACGGAAATTTTACCAATGATGGGAATAAAAAAGACAGCTTTTCTATTTTGTTTTTTGTGTTGTTATCAAAATTTAGTACTGATTTTTTAAAAAATGTTCGTGGTATATATTCGGTATTTTCAATATTCAGATAACCATTATTGATAGCATATTCAGTCAGGGCCAGTCCTGGAAATGGAACAAAAGTGTACGCCATCGCAAGGTAGGGTTTAATTTCGATATTAAGTTCAAGGGTTTCCAGCATTTGTTCAAATGTTTCACCGGGAATCCCTAATATATTTCCAGTACGGTGGCGAAGATTATACTTATTCAATAAGGATGCAGCGTTAGTAATAACTCTTTTACTCATATTACGAAAAAGTATTTTGTTTCTTAGATAATCATTACCGGATTCAATAGACCAAGAAACTCCAACACAGCCAGACTTTTGTAATAAACTTACAATGTCTTCATTAATTAAATTGGCCCTAATATTACAAGTGAAAGGCAAACAAATCTGATTTGGAAATTTGTCACAAAATTCTCTTAACCATTTTTTGTCTAAAATAAAAACATCATCTTGAAATACAATGTTTTGTAATGGATATTTATTCATCACATCTTTAATTTCTGCAATTAAATAATCAACACTTTTATATCTGAATTTCGGTCCGGCGTCTTTGAATTCTTCCATGAAGACGTGATTATGACAGTACGTACAGTGGTATGGACATCCCCTACCGGCCATAAATTGCTTAGAAGGCATTTTTTTTAAAAATAAATCTTCATCATAAATAACTGAACGATCAGGAAATGGAAGTAGGTCTAAATCGGCCAGTGGATAATAATTCTTATTCGATGTACCGGTTCTTTTAATTATATTTGAGTTGGGAAGCAAACCTGAGTTGAGATAATCTACTAATGCATGATCGACTTCACCAATACCAATAGCATCTATGGTACTCTTAACAATATCTTTTCGCTCATAAGTAGGGCCGGGGCCGCCAATAATGCTATGAAATTCAAAGTGCTCTTTCATTACTTTATCAAAATCAACGGCCATAAGAATTTCTGAGGAAAAACAGCTATAGAGTACTATATCAGGACGGTATTTTGTAAATTGTGAGCAACTATCACTAATATTTTGATGAACGATGTATTTGACAAAAAAATTTTGCGCTTTTAAAACGGCCGACAAGGCATAAACAGGATGTTTATCATAAATATTTTTCGAAAATAGTACAAATAAAATTTTCAATTTTCCTCATCGATTAAATCTATATAAAAATGTATAATAACATAAAAATTATCTATTAGTTAACTTTAGGTATAACGATGCAAAATTCAATGAGTGATATCTATTCAAAACGTGAGAAGCTAAAATATTTTATTTATTGGTGGCTTGAGCATATTTTTGGACCTCGTAAATCATTAGGCTTTTTTGGTAAGAAAAAAGATCAAATGGCACTTATTTTTCAAACTAGAATGTTAAATAGAGAAAAAATAGAGATTTCACCAGTAGATACTTATACAGATTTGTCTCGTGAAGATTTTATAAAAAATTACTTACTGCCAGGAAAGCCAGTTCTCATAAAGGGTGCTGCTAAAAATTGGCCTGCGGTCGGTAAATGGTCACCTGCATTTTTTGCTGAAAAATATCCAGACTCTACTCAGCCATTTGTAACGCCTGATTCTAAAGGTTATGGGCACACAGAAATGACATTTAAGGAAATTGCTAAAGAAATTGAAAGTGGCAGTGAAAATTATGTTAAATTTAGCAATTTTTTACATAAAACTCCTGGGGCCGAAAAAGATTTTGATCTATCCTTGCTTGATAAATATCGAGCGGTAAAACATATTCCTAGTTCTCGGCAACTATTCATGGGAGCAAAAGGAACACACTCTGTTTTTCATGCAGCATTAGCAAATGTTTTTTTTATTCAAGTTTATGGCACAAAACGATGGTTACTTTTTCCAGAAGAATTAGCCCCTGTTATTAACCCGCAAGTTGATCGACAACCGCATTTTCTCGCGCAAGAGGAATTGTTTCTTCCGAGCACACCGGCCAATGAAGAATTATTTTCTCGATTTGGGTTCAAGGAAGTGATTATGGAGCCGGGTGATTTCTATTTTAATCCGGCCTTCTGCTGGCATTACGTTGAAAATCTCTCAACTTCAATTGGAATTGGTTTTAGGTGGGTACCATTTCGGGCCCTTTATAGAAGTCCATTGCTTTCTAGTGTAATCCTGATGTCTCAATATCCAGCTTCTTTTATGAGGGCATTTCAGAATCCTATGGGTAAGTTTTTTCCAAAACGCTGGCCATAATTAGTATATTGTTATTTTAGTAATAGATCCAAACCGCTTAGAATAGTTGTTTTAAGTTCAGTAAAAGTTTTAATTGAAACAAGAATTTTATAAATTCGAAATGGATTTAAGTAGAACTTTATCTGAGCGTAACTTCTATAGTAGTGAAGTTCTTTCACAGAGAGATCACAATAACTAAGACTGGCATTCGTACTGTCTAAATAATCATAATCTAATTTTATATCATCTAATGAAGTTAAATGAGTCATGTATTTACTTCCATTTCTTGGAACAAATAAATTAACGCTTAAATAATGCGCTTTCAGTTTACAGATATAGTTAATAGTTTTTTTAATGGAAATTTTATTCTCGCCGGGGAGACCGATTAAAATAATAATCATCGTGCGAAGTTCTATAGAATTACAATAAGAAAAAGTATTTTCAATATTTTGAAACCCCATATTTCTTCTATTACTTTTTAAAATTTGTAAATCTGTAGACTCAACCCCAAAGCTGATAGTATGACAGCCAGCTTGTTTCATGAGTAATAAAAGTTCCGCATCATATTTATCGGGACGCATGAATGTAAACCAAGTGAAATTAAATTTTTCCTTAATCATTTGCCGACAAATTTCTTTTGCTCGTAAAATGTTTCCATTAAACATCAAGTCGGCCATAAGAATTTCTTTAATTCCCAGTTTCTTAATTTGGTAAAATTCAGCTAATAATTCATCGACTGATCTTTCTCTAGAGGGAATACCTTGCACGGGACAGTAGGAACATGCCATTGGGCAACTGAATGATGTGACTACTGGAACAAATGGCCAGTTTTGAGTATAGGGTATTTTATATTTTTTAGTAGGAAATAAAGCATGGTTCGGTGTACCAATCGTGACTTGTCCAGATGATAAATTTCCGATAACTTTTTTATTATCTATTTTATAAATAACGTCAGCGCAATTTTCAAGACCTTCAATATAATTTAATAGTCCTGCTGATGGATTTTGCATTAAAATTGCATCGATTGATGGATGTTCTATTAAAACATTATAATTAAAGTAAAATACTTCACCCAAAAAAATACTTTTAAATTGAATTTTATTTCTACACTCAGATATAAATCCCAGGTCAAACTGAAAGGAAAGAATAGAGGAGAGCGTGATGATAAAGTCAGGTTCAAAATTTATAATTCTAGTAATGGTTTCTTCAGGGGGAAGTTTTTCTACCATGGCATCTATTACAATGACATTATGGTGTGCAGAGAGCATTCCACTATGAACCAGAAGATCAATGGGTGCCCAGTAATAATCTGTTTTTGACGTTGTCGCACAATAATGATCTCTTTGAATCATTTTATCGGCCGGTGGGTTTAATAAGATTATTTTTTTAGGTACGTAATTACTCATATTATGAATAAATATATTCTAGAACAAAAAATTATACAAGTCTTGATGTGCATACACGATAACGAGAATGAATTAAGTAAACATAAATAAAAAAATGATCATTGGTATTATGATCTGTATTCTAATGTTATTGTTATTTAAAATCGTATATATCTTTTAGAAATTTCAACAAGAAACTTAAGTGTAGGAGGTCGCTTTTCTAGTGCAAGATTTGCAACCACTAGTGCGCTACAGTAACAGATTTTACATTTCACAGACCTTTCTGGTACGCCTGTAAAAGATTTAATATTGCCGATAATGGCATCAGTGCGATCAGTTACATTTATACATGGATAAATCATTTCATTTGAATCAACATAAAGTGCATATTGAGCCGTTTTACATATAAAGGGTTTAGGTTTTAGAAAATAGTTTAATAAAACATTTGGAATTTCTTTGAAAATGTTTTTGTTTTTTTTAATTAAAAAAACAAGTTTATTAATATTGTCATTATTTAACTCATTTTCTCTTGTATAGGTATTATCATTTATTTTTCCACTATAAGAAACGGGGCTAAAACCAATATAGGCCGAGTAAGTGGATTTGATTGCTTTAAAAAAATCAAAAACATATTGTTCTATATTTATCGGAGTTATGACGGCTGAAATTGTAATTTTTATTTTATTTTTTTTCAAAATATCTAAAAGTGCTATTGTACGATCAAATGAACCTTTCCCTCGATGGTTATCTTGAATTTCTTTTGGTCCATCTAGACTCACTAAAACTTCATCTGCTTCCATTAGGAAGTCTTGGTATTCTTTATCTGCTATTAATTTACCGTTAGTATTTAATACTAAATATATATTTTTATTTTTAATCCATTGTAAAAGTTTATTTCGATCTTTGTAGAGATAGGGCTCACCACCGGTTAGAATGAGAAAACGGCATCCAGCTTTATAAACTTTTTCCAGGAAAGGGATAAGTGAATTGTAATCTATAGAACTACTGAATTTATAGGATTCACAATACTCACAGCTCATATTGCAAGCATCATTAAGTCTTAGTACTACTACAAATGGATAATATTGATTTAAAGCATAGTTTTTAACAAGCTTGAGTGAGGAGTAAAGATTTTTTCTTAAAAATGACATTTTTCTTCTCTAACTTGATTAAATTCTTTGTTAAAACTATCATTGAGTAATGACGATGGCTTTAAGATATTATTTTTAAATAAGATATTAGGATCATAAATAACTGCCGGTCTAATTTCATTAATATAGTTTTTTCTAACTATTAATAATTTTTTGACTGTTTCACATTCATTGTTTTTCAAGTAATGCAACATTGTACGATACCAAACTTCTGTCCAGTTATCATAGACAAATAGTAAATCACTATTTCCGATTACTTTATCTCTATATAATCCTACTTTTTTATATTTGATTACATTTATTGGCCCATTATAGAAATTAAGTGATGTTATGAAGATAAAAAGAAAGGCCCCTCCAAAAATAAATCCATAAATCCAATTTTTACTATTCTCAAGAGAAGTCCTGTTGATTTTTTCTAAAAGAAAAGATAGCAACGTAATTAAAGGTATATGGATTACCCACATTTTAAAAAAACGTCTAATGTCATATATTGAAAATCTTTGGTATAATATTTTGCTAAAAGTTAAAAATTCATTCAGTCCTGAACTATATACATTATTCCAATTCCATAAATCTCTATATCCAGCAGCCCCGAAAGAAAATGTTGTAATTATATTCCATATAGATGTTAAGGAAAATAAAACAATTAAACTCTTATATAAAAAATGACTTCTTTTTTGAACTTTTGTTAAAAGGATACCTGTGATGATAATTATTAAGAAAGTTGTATCAAGTTGATGACGACCGCTTAGATCTTCATTGGTTGTCCAGGATGCAGACATTAGTAGCAGAAATGATATGAAAAATAATAATGCAGCAATAAGATGTCCTGGTAATTTCTTTTTAATAATTAACCATATTGTTGCAGGGACCAGAATAATAAAAACAGGGAGGATTAAAAAATATCCACTAGGACCAAATAAAGTATCTTTGAGTGTTAAAGGAAAAAAATAAGAGGTTAAGTGTAGTTCAAGGAATGCAGATTGTGGATGAAGTCCATTACCACCACGTAAATGATTATTTATGAACATACAGACTGCAGGTATTGAAAATCCCACCAATATTGCAATTAATTTTTTGAGATATTTTGTTCTTGTTTTAAAAAAAAGAAAAGGAAGTAATACGATACACCATAAAAGTTGGGCCCTTAAGGCCAAACCGAAGCCGCTTGCAATGGCCAATATAAAAATATTTTTGACTTGAACATTGTCGTTTGACTCATCAATTACTAATAAGTAAAAGCTATACACAATAATTGAGTAACATAGAGCAAAGATATTTGTTGTTGTACTGGAAAATAATGAAAACCATAACGTTGAAAAAGATAAGAAGATGAAGGCGATTGATTTGTAGGAATGCTGAATCTTGAGTCGATTAAAAATTTTAGGTAAAAACGATAATCCTAATAGAACAAAAAAAAGTGAAAATAGAATATTGCTGGCCAGGAAATCCATTGGTAATACAGCGCTAGCAAGTCCCAAAAGTTTGTCAACTAAAATGTAATAAGCAAAAAAAAGAGAGAGGTAAGAAGCGATTGCAGGATGTTGAAAGTCTGGATGATAGCCAGTTTTTGTCACAAGCCAAGCAAGTGCTTTTGAGGGTTCATTATTAATTATATTTAAATCTCCATCACGCAAGAAACTTAATGTATATTTAACATAAAAACCTTCTTCATAAAGTCCATAAATTTGTACGTATTGAGCAACAATGAATAAAATTGAAATTATCAAAAAACAAAAAGCTATACGTTTTAAAATAATAATATCAAATTTTAACATTTATTTTTCACCTTTAGAAAATATAAATGGACGAAGAAAACGACCAATCATCCCTTTCGGATAATTATGATTATTGATGAGACCATATTCTTCAGGTGGATGAAAGTTTGAAGGTAAATAAAAAGTATTAAATAAATGATCCCAAATAACAGTGTATAGTCCAAAGTTTTGACCCCATTTTAATTTTAACTCTTTAGCATGATGCCAATGATGGGTTTGTGGATTATTTAGCCATTTGTTGAGGATTCCTAGCTTGAAATTTGTATTTGTATGTACGAAGTAAGATATATTTAATTCGTAATAATTCCAGAAAAAGATAAATGTAGGTGAAACTTCAACATAAAAAAAGACTAATCCCATAAGTGATTCGGCTAATAAAATATCAACCCAATGCGATCGTCCACTTGCCAGCCAGTCTAGCCTCATCGAGCTATGATGAAATTCATGGAATCGCCAAAGAAAATTATATTGATGAGAAAGTCGGTGATAAACCCAAAAGATGATATCCCTATAAAAAAAAATAATTAAAAGGGAAGTTAATGTTGAAAATTGATATTTTTCAACTGAGAAATAAGAACTTAACTTACTCCAAAATAAAAAAATTAATATCTTTGTTAAAAATTGAGTTAATTGAGGTGAAATAAGCTCATTAAAATATAACCAGGAAAGATCTTGAATCACATCACTGCGGGGAGCTTGTCTTTTTAGTGGGAAAAAATATTCTAAAACTGCATAAAATAAAGCAATCAGCGGAATATCCATCCAGTGAGAATATGTAAACCAATCCAACATACTTAAATCATAATACATTCTTGGTAATATACAACAGGATTCGGCCCTAACTATGTTCGTGATGAGGTTTGATATTTCTAAAATTTATGAAAGATTTTAATACGACATAAGTATGTCTTGAAAGAATGGCAATATTAATAAGAAATACTCTTACCTGTTTACTTTTCTCAGAGATTTGATGATCCATTTTATATGCTCTTGTACCAACTCTTGCTGTAAACTTTAGTGCTAAAACAGCGTCAAAGTAAAAGACTGATCTTACAGACATTAAAAATTCCCAAAAAGATTCACCGGGAAAACCAACTATAATATTTGTCTTCACCACAATCTCTTTATTGGCATTTTTAAGTAGTAAAATTTTTTGCAAAACTTTATTGGTATCATATTCACGTCCCATTTCTTTAACAATACGTGAACTACCCGACTGTATCGGAAAGTTAATATGAAGTACTCTTGGATCTGATAATAAAGGTATTATTTTCTCAAACTGTTTTAGGAAAAAGAAAGGCTCAAAGTAGTTTATCACTAGTTCAAAGTTAACAGGTATCGTAAGAATTTCTTGCAGGAGGACGCAAAAATCTGAATTAAAATCTAGCCCATAACAACCAATGTCATCGCCAAGAAGCCAGATTTTATTTTTTCCCAAGTCTAGTCCTGTTTGAATTTCATGCATTACTTGCACTTGAGGTTTGCTTCGAATATGTCCTTTGGCCATTTTTATTGAGCAGAATGTACAAAAACCTGCACAACCTTGAGAGACAGTTACGCCATAATATTCCTCATTGATAATTGAAGTTTTTAAAACATTATGTAGAGGTTGAAATTTTTTATTCACAATATTTTCAAACTTATAGAATATGGGTCTCACAAAAAGTGCTACTCTATGTTTCCAGTTCAAGGAAACGAAGTCATTTATGTCAAAAAAATGTGATTCTACATCATCAATAGTTATATTATTTTCGATTTGAAGTGATTTTTTAAATTGTTCAACATTACCTGGAGAGAAAGTTTCACCAGAATATATTTTACTAAGTTTATTAGAATTAATTTTAGTAAGGCATCCACCAACAATAATTTTTTTTTCAGGGAATTGGTTCTGATATTGTTGGATAAGTGAAAGAGATTTCTCTTCTTGTTCAGTTGTAAAGGCACATGTGTTTATGACAATGACGCCAGCATCTTCTGCTGACTGAACTGTATCCACATCACTTAATTTAAGCGTTTTTCTATAGGTCGCATTTTCCATTAAATTAGTCGCACAACCTTCTGTTGTAGTGACTAAGTATATTTTTTGATTGTCCATTGGTTAATAGTATACTGAATTTTACCTGTATATAACAGAAATTCTTTATTTCTTGGGCCTTTAGTTTGTTTACTAAAGCCGGGATGAATGTAAAAATTTAAGCAAGAGTACCTTATGGAATAATAATTATGCATATCGCAAATTTAAATAAGAAATTTTATTTCATGCTTTATTGCTTATTTCTTTTGCCTTTTGTATATATTCTTACTTCGATTGTCCTTTATTCCCAAAATTCTCTTTATTTAAATAATAAATGGATTGTTCAAAAAAGAGTGATGAAGATGGGAGTCATGGGTGGGGATGAATTTTTACTTACACGAATTCCTTTATATAAAAATACTCTAAATTTAGGTACATATTTTGGTAATCAAACAGTGCTCCTTAGAGAAAAGATTTATCCTCAATCAATTAAATTTCGTTTTAAAGTTTCCACTGATTCATATCTAGATTTTCTTTATAATTATGACAATAAAAGTTTTAAAGGTATTCGAATTAGCAATAGATTAGATTTGCCATCCCAGTTATTTGAGTCAGAACTTGATGGTTATTTTTATAAAAAGAAAATTTTAAGTTTAGAATTTAATAAAACGGCATGGAATTCAATTTCGCTTAAAACTCAATCTGACAAAGTAGTTCTTAGTATAAATGATAAGCAAACATTTATACTTGATTCTAGCTTCTCTGCCGGCAAGATAGGTTTTCATAGTGGTTTAAGAGGAGCCAATATTGATGATGTAGAAATTAGAACTCTATCAGGATTAAAAGTTAGTGAGAGTTTTGATAATGTAAAAGAAGAATATCTATTGTTTATTATATTGTTTTCATTTTTTGCGATTCTGGGCGGTATCACTCTGAAGATTGTCACTAACGATCTTCGTAAAACTGTTTTTACTATGATTGTTATTATTTCAACATCAACAGCTATCGCTAGTTTATGGTTTATTTTTGATTATTTTTACTATTCTGGGTTAACTCAAGCTAAAAATGGAATTACTCATGATTTATTTCCCAATAATAAAACTAAAATTCTTTCTTTTGAAGAAATCCGATATGCTATTTTCAAGTCAATTTATCATTTAACTTTTGCTCCAATTATTTCTCATCCTGGCCTTTTGGAACGTGGCTATCCACTTGAGCAGCTGGGGGAGGGGCCAGTCGTTTGTCTAAATAATACAAATTATTGCTCGGCCTTGAAAACTCCAGCTCAACTTAGAATCAGTCATGATAATGGAAAACTTTATCGTCTACTTTTTATTGGAACCTCACAGACCATTGGGGCAGGGGGATCGGAATTGGCCAAGACTTTCGTTGTTCGCAATCACTTTCTTGTTCAAAAATTATTACCTAAAAATATTGGTTTTGAATCTATCAATATGGCAATTTCAGGATCTAATTCAAAAGAACTTTATGAAATATATCAAAAAAATTATCTAGCTCTGAAGCCAGATTTGGTTATAATTAACCTGTCTAACAATGACAATAATGAAAATTTTGAAATTAGTATTATCAATTTTCTTGAACTTAATAGGCAAAATAAAATTAAATCTGTTCTTCTCGAAGAGGCAAATAGCAGAGAAACTGATCAGGAGAATGATCTACTAGAAAATCATAAAGTACTTAGAAAACTTGCGCTAAAATATAATATCCCAGTGCTTCCTCTTCATGATTATTTGAAATCAAATGATGTTTTTGAAAGTGGAATTCAATGGTGGGATTTTGTCCATTTAACTTCATATGGCCAAGAACTAGTGGCCAAGTGGTTAGCCCCCAAACTTATGAAAGAATTACTATTACTTCCAGCTAGAGATCGCGGATTTCTTGAAATTTATAACCCAGTTGGGAATACTATAGAAGAGCCCTCGCATAATCCCAAATGAATAAGCCGTTAATATGAAAAAATGTAGGTAAATATATAGAAAATTAAATGATCGATTTGAAATTGCATTATAAGTAATTATAGAAAATATATATGAACTAAAAATAAATAAGAATATCCAGTGTGGCCAAAAAAATAGTAGGAATAAACCAACTAGCCAAAACACAGGGAGAAAATATAATAATTCATTATACTTTGGAAGTAATAAGAAGTTTGTAGCTCTACATTCACCACTTTTTGATACTGAATTCCAGAATTGTTGAAGATCCTGTTTTCGTTGATGGAAGACATATAAATTTGGATCATAATGAATTATTTTCAAACTATAGGATATTTGTTTGAGTAGAAAGTTTTCTTCATTCCTAAATAAATTGGTATTGAACCTGTATCCTTCTGATTTAAAAATAGATGCCTTAAACCAAAGATTACATAAAATTAAGGATTTTTCGTTGGTATTTTTTTCATATCTTTTTGCTCTTGTGTGTCTTTTGTAGGTTGGGCCCATACAGAAGGGAGAGGACAAGACCAGTCCAATTGTTTTTTGGTGTGGTGATGAGAATGGGGGAGTTTGGTCTGGTCCACCAATCACATCCCAGTTGGTATTAAAATTAATTTTTGAAAAATAATCTTTAGGTAATATACAATCATCATCCAAGAAAAATAAATATTCACCTTTAGCTTTTTGTATTGCGTAATTCCTAGATGCCGCCGGAGTAGTTTTAGGAAGATAAAAAGCATTATAATGAGGATAAATATCTAAGCACTTTTTTAAATAACTTTTCTCACCATTAAAAATGATGAGAACTTCATGATTATAACTTGAATTACATTGAGAGATTGAATTTAAACAATTAAAGAGTTCGGTTTCTCGATTGTGGGTGACTACAATAATCGTGTATTTCATCCTCATACATTATTCAATGAGAATGCTATTGTCATTGAAAACTTATAAAATTGATTTCCTTTATAAATTAAGAGAAACTAAAGCAAAGGAAATATCATTGCATCGAATCTATTTTAATTTTTATAACATCAATATTCAGGTAGATTCAGATTGTGAAGTAGTCTTACAATTCCTAGAAAAACACTTCTCTGTCTTTAAAAGCGTTGCTACTAATAATAAAATTGATTTTTCACTTCAAGTTTTTCAAAAAGATCCTCCTTATGAGTTAATTCCTAAAATAGTATCGTCTATGCAAACTCTTAATTCTGTCTGTTATGATCATGATGGAATTAGATACTGTGACTATTATGGAGACTTACTTGTTATTTTAAATTTAAAATTGAATTCAGCAAATTTGTATTCACAGAATATATCTAAAATTCATGAAGTCTGTTATTTATTGCTACTTTCTAGAGTGGGAAAAAAAATGGATTTAATGGGCCTGCATAAACTTCATGCTTTTAGTGTTTCATACAAAGATTTAGCGGTAGTTTGTATGATGCCCATGAAAGGTGGGAAAAGTACCTTACTTATGGAATTTTTAAGTGATCAACGATTTAAAATTATTTCAGATGATATACCATTAATTAATATACATGGTGAGATTTTACCCTTTCCGCTTAAAATTGGACTAAGCCAAGTCCCATTAAATTTAAAAGTTTTAAATCCTGAAACTAATTATTATTTTATGGAAAGAGCGCAGTATGGAAAAAAACAATTGTTATCGTTGGAGGGACTTCCAGGAAGAATTGAATCGATTGACAAGATATTTTCAAAAATAATTCTCATTGAAGCCTTTAGGTACCACTCGCCAACTTCTAAATTATCTAATTCGGGTTATTTTAAGACTGGCAAAGGTCTCATTAAACATGGTGTTGTTGGATTTGGTTTGCCTATGGTGATTGAATATTTTTGGGAAGTCGGAATTGAAGATTTTCTCTTGAAAATGAAAATATTATTATCACGACTAATTGCTTTTTCAGGACTACTTGTTCGCTCAAAAAAATTAAAACTTTTTCTTGGCAATAACCCAAGTGAAGCAGCTGAACTTATAAAAAAATACGTCATTGAGAATTACAATGAAATTTAATATTGGGATTGTTCAATGTATGTTTTAGGTATTTCTTGTTATTATCACGATAGTGCAGCTTCACTTATCTGTGATGGCGAGATCCTTTGCGCAGCAGAGGAAGAAAGATTTACTCGCATTAAGCACGATTCGGCTTTTCCTGAAAATGCCATTGGATTTTGCTTAGATTTTGCCAATATTAAGCTGGAGGAGGTAGACAGTATCGTTTATTACGAAAAGCCTCTACTTAAGTTTGATAGAATTTTGGAAACATTTTTTACTGAGGCACCAAAAGGACTTTATACCTTTGTTACTTTTTTACCAGTTTGGATTAAAGAAAAAATATTTCTTAAAACCAATTTGAAAAAAAGTTTAAAAAAATTTGCTACTAAAATACCGGATATTTACTATAGTCAACATCATTTATCCCATGCTGCTTCTGCATTTTACACATCACCTTTTTCCAATTCAGCTGTGCTTTGTATAGATGGTGTTGGTGAATGGGCCACAACTAGTAGCTGGCTTGGAGCTGGGGCTCAGCTTATACCTATTGAAGAAATTCATTATCCTCATTCATTAGGCCTGTTATATTCTACTTTCACTTCTTATCTTGGTTTTAAAGTTAATTCTGGTGAGTATAAAATAATGGGACTCGCTCCTTACGGAAAACCTAAGTATAGACAAGTTATTTTAGATCATTTGATTTTGCTACTTGAAGATGGAAGTTTCCAGCTTAATTTAAGTTACTTTAATTTTCTTTCAACTAAGGTTATGTATAATAATAATTTTATCAAATTATTTCAACATCCCCCACGTGAGAATGAAAGTGAACTTACACAATTTCATAAAGATATTGCAGCTTCTATCCAATCAGTTTTAGAAGAGGCCATTATTAAATTGGCTACCTCCCTTAAGTTAAAAACAAATGAAGAAAATCTATGTTTAGCAGGTGGGGTGGCCTTAAACTGTGTGGCAAATAGTACTTTAAAAAACACAAAATTATTCAAAAATATATGGATACAGCCAGCAGCAGGCGATTCGGGAGGAGCGATTGGTGCGGCCTTAGCTTTTTACTTTTATAAAATAAATAAGAGAATTATTTCTGAAAATATTCAAAAAGGATCAAATCTAGGACCAAGCTTTAGCAATTCACAGATCGAAGAAACATTAACTCAAAATCATATAAGTTTTGAATTTATAGATGATACAGAAATATTAAACGAGCATATTGCGAGAGAAATAGGCCTGGGAAAAATTATTGGATATTTTCAAGGCCAAATGGAATTTGGTCCAAGAGCACTTGGTTCCCGTTCAATCATTGCTGATCCTCGAATTGCCAATATGAAAGAAGTGTTAAATGAAAAAATAAAATTACGAGAATCATTTCGTCCATTTGCTCCAATTGTTTTAAGGGAAAAAGTAAACGACTATTTTGATTGGAGTTCAGATATTAATAATTCCTATATGCTTTTTACTGCACAAGTATATTCCAACGTAAATCTTCCCAGTATTACTCATGTTGATCTTTCAGCAAGATTGCAAATTGTGGATAAGAATATTCACTCAAAACTTTATGCACTTCTTGATTCCTTCTATAAGTTAACCAACTGTCCTGTTTTAATTAATACTTCATTCAATGTTAGAGGAGAGCCCATTGTTTGTACTCCTCAAGATGCTTTATCATGTTTTATGACGACAGATATTGATATCTTGATTTTAGAAAATTTTATTATCTATAAGGATAACCAATCTGATTCAATTAGAGAAAACTGGATAAGTGCATATGCAATTGATTAAAATATTAAAAATAATATATAGATGGTGGATTGTCCTAGGTAATTTTCTGGGAAAAATTAATACTATAATTATTTTTTCAATTATCTATATTCTAATTTTCACACCGGTCAGAGTGATTTTCGTTTTCATAAAAAGAGACTTGCTAAAAAGAAAATGGAAAAGGTACGTATCAACATTTACTACAAGCTCCTTGTCATCCTTTGACGAGCCTTTTTAAAACAAAGTATAAACAAACGGGGCCACGGCCGTTCCTTGTGAATAAATAATTAAGATTCCAAATAGCAGTAGCATCACTACGATAGGAACAAGCCACCATTTTTTATTTTTTTTAAAGAATTTAAAAAGATCATTTAGTGTTTCAATCATACAGCCTCGCATAGCGCAATGTCGCACTTAACCTGTTAATATTACTTTGGTACTGAACAAAACAAAAGGAAAATTTACTTTATAATATTGACACTCATCTATTTATTCCCATCTTCTGATGGAGAGAGAAATTTTAGTAAAGGATAAAGTAATGGTTGAACAATGTGATCAAGAAGAAACGCTTGTCGTTGATGGCGAAGTTAAAGATGTAGTGGAAGAAGAAATTAAACGCCACGAAACGATTAAAGAGGGAAATGATGATTTTAAGGCAAAGTATTATTACTTAGCAGCTGAAGTCGAAAATATGAAAAAGCGTTTCGAGCGTGAGAAAGAAAATATTTTAAAGTTTGGAAATGAGAAAGTTATTTCTGCTCTCGTTGGCGTCGTAGATAATTTCGATCTAACCGTAAATGCTTTAAAAAATGATAATGATGATAAAGTTCAAATTATTGTAAAAGGTATCGATATGGTACGTGGACAATTTTTAGACGTCTTAAAGCAAAATGGCATTGTTGTAGTTGAATCACTTGGAAAACCGTTTGACCCAAATTTTCATGAAGCAGTGGCCGAACAAGCTGCACCAGGAAAAGAAGATCAAGAAGTTGTTGTTGAGTATCAAAAAGGCTACGTACTTAACGGAAGATTATTAAGGGCCGCAAAGGTTGTAGTCGCAAAGAATAACAAATAAATAGTTAAAAATCTAAAAGGAGAATTATATGGGAAAAATTATTGGTATCGACTTAGGAACAACAAATTCGTGTGTTGCTGTATTAGAAAATGGAACTTATAAAATTATTGCCAATGCAGAAGGGCATAATACAACTCCTTCTATCGTTGGTTTTGCAACAAATGGTGAAGTACTTGTTGGGCAAGTTGCGAAAAGACAATCTGTAACTAATCCTAAGAAAACATTATTCGGAATAAAAAGACTTATCGGACGAAAAGCTGATGCTCCAGAAGTTAGAAAATTTATGGAAGTGGCTCCGTTTGAAATTTTAGCCAATAAAAATGGTGACGCTTGGGTAAAAATTGATGGTAAAGAAATGTCACCTCAAGAAGTATCAGCAAAAATTTTAGAAAAACTTAAAAAAGCTGCTGAAGATTATTTAGGACAACCTGTAACTGAAGCAGTAATTACTGTTCCAGCTTACTTTAACGATGCTCAAAGACAAGCAACAAAAGATGCAGGTCGAATTGCTGGTCTAGATGTTAAAAGAATTATTAATGAGCCAACTGCAGCTGCACTTGCTTATGGATTAGATTCTAAAAAAGACCAAAATATTGCAGTATTCGATTTAGGTGGTGGTACTTTTGATATTTCCATTCTTGAAATTACTTCAGATGGTGTATTTGAAGTTAAGGCAACAAACGGTGATACATTTTTAGGTGGAGAGGATTTTGACTATAGAATTATCAATTTCCTTGCAGAAGAATTTAAAAAAGAAACAGGTGTTGATTTACGAAATGATACAATGGCACTTCAAAGATTAAAAGAAGCTGCAGAAAAAGCAAAACATGAACTTTCAAATGTTTCTCAAACTGACGTAAATTTACCATTCATTACTGCTGATGCATCAGGGCCAAAACATTTAAATGTAACAATAACTCGTGCAAAATTTGAACAAATGATTGGTGACTTAATTGAAAAATTAATTGTTCCATGTACTACTTGTATTAGAGATTCAGGGCTTTCTTTAAAAGAAATTCATGAAGTTGTTTTAGTTGGTGGATCAATTAGAATTCCTTTAGTTCAAGCTAAAGTAAAAGAAATTTTTGGAAAAGAACCTTCAAAAGGTGTTAATCCAGATGAGGTTGTTGCGGCCGGTGCTGCTATCCAAGGTGGTGTATTAGCTGGAGACGTAAAAGATGTTCTTCTTCTTGATGTAACTCCGCTTACGCTTGGAATTGAAACTTTAGGTGGTGTTTCTACAAAAATCATCGAAAAAAACACAACAATCCCTACGAAAAAATCACAAGTTTTTTCAACAGCTCAAGACAATCAACCAGCTGTTTCAATTCACGTACTTCAAGGTGAAAGAGAATTTGCTAAAGATAACAAAACTCTTGGACGTTTTGATCTTTCGGGAATCGCTCCTGCTCCACGTGGAATTCCACAAATTGAAGTTACTTTTGATATCGATGCTAACGGTATCGTACATGTTTCTGCTCAAGATAAAGCAACAGGAAAATCTCAAGAAATCAGAATTACTGGTGGGTCTGGATTAACTGAAGAAGAAATTCAAAGAATGGTAAAAGATGGGGAAGCAAATAGAACTGCCGATCTAGAAAGACGTCAGGTTGTTGATACTCATAATAGTCTTGATGGTCTTATCTTCTCTACTGAAAAAATGATTAAAGATGGAGAAGGAAAAATTTCTGCTCAATCCAAAACAGAATTAGAAGCTGCAGTTGCAGAAGCTAAAACTAAACTTACATCTGAATCAGTTGATGAATTAAAGGCAGCATTAGAAAGACTACAAAATGTTTCTCATAAAGTTTCAACAGAAATGTATCAAGCAGGCGGAGCTCCTGGTGCTGAAGGACAGTCTCATGAAGGAGCTGGATCACATGCCGGAGCTGACACTGGTTCATCAAAAAAAGATGAAGAAGGTGTAGTAGATGCGGATTACAAGGAAGTTTAGAATTTAAATATTGAGGAAGCATCTGAATGAGCAATAAACGAGATTACTACGAAGTCCTAGGTGTTCAAAAAAGTTCGAGTAAAGATGAAATAAAAAAAGCATATCGCAAATTGGCGATGCAGTATCACCCGGATAAAAATCCGGGTAATCCTGCAGCTGAAGCGAAATTCAAAGAAGCATCAGAAGCCGCAGAAGTATTGTGCGATGACGAGAAAAAAGCTCGTTATGATCAATTCGGACATGCCGGGATGAATGGCCAAAGTGGTGGAGCTGGAGGTTTTCAAGGTGGAGACTTTGGAGATTTTGGCGACATTTTTGGCGATATTTTTGGTGATATGTTAGGTGGTAAACGTCGCGGAGGTGGAGGTCGCCGATCTCAAGGACGCCCTGGTGATGATTTACAGATGGGAATTGATATCGATTTTGCTGAAGCGGCATTTGGCTGCGAGAAAACAATTTCGCTAACTAAAAATATAAAATGCGAAACGTGTAGTGGGTCTGGCGCAAAGGCCGGTTCTAATCCAACAACATGTGATTATTGTCATGGCCATGGAGAAGTTCGACGTCAACAAGGATTTTTTACAGTTGCCTCGACTTGTCCAAAATGTAATGGCTCAGGACGAATGATTAAAGATCCATGTGTAACATGTAGTGGCCAAGGGAAAAAGAAGAAGAAAGTTGATCTTCAAGTTAAAATCCCTGCAGGTATTGATGAAGGTCAGCGTTTAAAACTTTCGAATGAAGGTGATGCTGGAGTTCTCGGTGGCCCTAACGGCGATCTTTATGTTGTGATTAATATAAAACCCCATGAAATTTTTGAACGTGCAGAATTTGATGTGCATTGTACAGTTCCAATAAGTTTTTCTCAAGCTGCTTTAGGTGCGGAAATGGAAGTACCGACCTTGTCTGGGAAAGTTGCTTTAAAAATTCCGGCCGGTACTCAGGCAGGTGTAAAAATGAGATTAAAAGGGAAAGGAATCCAACGTCTTGGTGGATATGGTATAGGTGATCAAATTGTTTCCATTCATGTGGAAACGCCAACTAAGATAAGTAGTGAACAAAAAGAACTATTCACTCGGTTAAGTGAGCTTGATCACCACTCTAACCCGATGAGTAGAGGCTTTTTTGATAAAGTAAAAGATTTATTTCAATAGACTGTCCTGATAGAATATAAACTAATATTTTATCAGGATTCATTAAATGAAAAAAATTATTATCTTCAGTACCTTCATCCTCATTTTGTCATCATGTTCAGGCGTTAAAATGTTAACTTCTGCTGAAAGAGGATTAGCGGATAAAGGTGATACTTCCAAATTATATAATCAAGAGTTTTTAAGTAAAATTAATTCAGCTAAATTAAAATTTCAAAACGGTAATCCTGATATTGCAATTCGTGAACTCAATTCTATCAATGAAGCTAGTCTTCTTCCGAACGAGAAAGCAACTCGTCAGAATTTAATTGGGGTTATTAATTTTTCTCAAACAAAATATGAGTTAGCGGAAAAAAATTTTAGTGCAGCAGTACCTAATACTCAAGAAGATCCCGGTTTGGCCTCTCAGGTTTATTTAAATTTAGGAAGTACTCAATTTAAATTAAATCAAAATGAAAAAGCATTAAATACTTTATCAAAGGCAAATTACAAAGCATTACCAGACAGTGAAGCAAAAAAATACCATCAACTCTATGCTGTTTTAGCTGAACAATTAGGTAAAAGAGAGCAAAGTTTTTCTTCTATGATTCATTTGCTTGCAGACAAAAAAACTATTCGAGAAATAAAAGCAGAATCAAAATTTATTAAAACACAGGAAATTTTTAAAGATATTTCTTCCACCGAAAAAGTGCGAAAACTTGAAGAATTTGATGGCGAAAAAAATATGGCGATTGCCGCATTGGCCGTTCAAGAAGGTGAGGCCGCAAAAAATCAGGGTGATCAAGATTTAGCAAAAGAATACGCAACATGGATAGAGAAAAGATATTCTGATAACTCGGAAATGATGGGCATCGCTAGCGATTTAAAAAACGCCACTGTTTCTGAACATAATACCATCATAGATATTCATTATATAGGAATTGCACTGCCTCTTAGTGGAGAGAGAAAATCTTTAGGTGAAAGGGCGCTAAATGGTTTAGATGTCGCCATTGAGGAATTATCTAAGAACCCCCTCACTCAGTATCGATTAGAAATTAGAGATACCCAAAGTAACTCTGCAACTGCTGCATTAGATGTACGTGAGCTTATTGAAAAAAATAATGTTGCAGCAGTTATTGGGGGACTAATACCTGCGACGGCCACAAAAGAGTATTTAGAAGCAAAAAAGCATGGTGTTCTATTTATTTCTCTTTCTCCGGTTTATCTTCCCAAAGAAGAAAAAAATCATTTGTTAATAGAGATTTCAGGATCAATTGAATCACAAGTTAACCAAATATTTTCACAAAAAATGCTCAATAAATTAGGAACAAGGCCTGCAATTATTTATCCCAAATCAGATCTTGGAGATGCTTACGCAAATGAATTTTGGAGAAGAGCTAAATTACTAAATCTTGAAATTACTGGAGTAATTTCCTACGATAAGAATACCACTGATTTTCGCGATCCAATTAAAAATATATTAGGTATTAAATTTAATCGTGAACGCGGCGAAGAAGCTCAATTGGTGAGTGAAATTTCCTATTTAGAAAGAAATAAAAATATTAAACGACTTCAGAGTTTGCAGCCGCAAATTGACTTTGACTGGGTATTCGTGCCAGCACTACCAAAAGACGTGGTTCAATTACTTCCTAATTTTAATTTTTTTGATGCCTTTAATTTAAACTATGTGGGAGTACCAAGCTGGCGATCTGAACTCATGAATAACGAAGGTTATCGTTACGGAAATGTTTATTTTATTGATGAACCATCCCCTGAAATCGTTACACCATTTGCAGAGAATTTTTTGGCAAAATTTAATAGACAACCAAAAATAGTTGAAACTATTTCTTATGATGCTTTAAAGATTTTATCTTCAATTTCAATTCCTAATGCGTCAGAGGGGGGGCAAATTAGAAGATCTGATTTAGAAATAGCACTTCAGTCAAAAGAATCTCTTCGGGGCGAAACAGGAAAATGGAAGCTTGAAGATGAAATTTGGATTAAGGAATTATCTGGATTTAAAATAAAACGTGATGGGGTCGAAGCAATATAGAAATTTCACCCAAGATGTTGAACTAATTAATCAACATCTTGGGTAAAAGATACTATTTTTTTGCAGCTTCTATTTTCTTTTTAAGTCTTAGCTTCTTTTTTAATTGTGCTCTTTTTCTATTCATTTTCAATTCAATGTGTTTTCTACCTTGTCCCATTCTTCCCTGTCCTTTTTTTAAATAATTGCTGTCGACCAAATATTGGTCATAGTCTAGTCAAAACAACAAGAGAAATCTAGTATTTAATTGTTGTATCTACCAGAGCGAAATGATAAATTTTAAGCTAACGAATTTTATTGGGTCTAACAATGAGTGTTGTAACAAAAAAAGGGACAAAACGACTTGTCAGCGAAACAGCTGCAAAGCGCCGTGAAGTATTGATAGAGATTGAAGAACTTAAGGCTAAGTTACGTTCAAGAAGAATTCATGGAAATGAAGATAAAAGAAAAATCGCAAAAGATATGCTCGAGCGATACACAGGCTTGGATTTAGCTGATTTTAAAAAACAAATTATTTTAACTAATTTTCATTACTACGTTGAACGATTTAACGTTCTTTTACCGGATCATAAATATACTCAAGGTTCAGCCTTTAAAGCTTCAACCTCAGAATCAGCTGAAGTTACAATTATTGAATTTGGAGTTGGTGCAGCTATGGCAGCACTAATTGGTGAGCTTCTCGCAGTAGTGGAGCCTAAAGCCGTTTTATTTTTAGGTCTTGCCGGTGGAGTCCATCCTTCACTCAATGTAGGAGATTTTGTCCTTCCAATTGCATCTATCAGAGGAGAAGGGGTTACTCAACATTTTCTACCTGAGCAAGTCCCAGCATTACCAACTTTTAAAATTCAAAAATTTGTTTCTCAAATATTAGTTGAAAATGGACTTGAGTACCGAACAGGAACTATTCATTCAACTGATTATAGATTTTGGGAATTTGATGATCGATTTAAATTAAATTTATTAGAGCAAAGAGTACTAGCAGTAGAAATGGAAACAGCTGCGCTTTTTGTTTCTTGTTTTGTTAGTAAAGTAAATATCGGTGCCTTGTTGTTAGTTTCAGATTGTCCCCTTAAGCAAGGTGGAATTAAGACGAAGCAATCTGCCAAGGCAGTTTTTAGAAAGTTTACTGATATTCATATTGAACTAGGTATTAAGGCTATGGCCGAAATTGCAGAGCGTGGCGAAGCAATTAGACACTATCAGTGGTAAAAAAAATTGAAAAGGAAATATAGCAATGTTTAAAAAAGTTTTAGATTGGTTTTCAAATGATTTGGCCATTGATTTAGGAACTGCCAATTGTCTAGTGTATGCCAAAGACAGAGGGATCATTGTCAATGAACCATCTGTAGTTGCAGTACATATGGGGCCAAAGGGTGTGACTAGAATTTTAGCAGTAGGAAAAGAAGCTAAAGAGATGCTGGGAAGAACACCAGGATCAATTAAGGCCATTCGTCCTGTAAAAGATGGAGTTATTGCCGACTTTGAAGTGACACAGGCGATGATCAGATATTTTATACAAAAATCGCTTACCGGCTCAAAGTTAATCAAACCAAGAATTGTTATTTGTATCCCATTTGGAATTACTCAAGTTGAGAAACGCGCAGTAAAAGAATCGGCTGAACAAGCTGGTGCACGGGAAGTATATTTGATCGAGGAACCAATGGCGGCTGCAATAGGAGCCGGTTTACCAATCACTGAACCATCAGGAAATATGATTGTAGATATCGGTGGAGGTACTACAGAAGTAGCGGTTATATCACTTGGCGGAATTGTCTATTCTAAGTCTGTACGAGTGGCCGGTGATAAATTTGATGAAGCAATCATGTCATATATTAAGAAAAAATATTCATTATTAATTGGTGAGCGTACTGCTGAAGCCATTAAAATTGCAATTGGTAATGCATATCCATTTGATGATGAAGTAAAAACTTATGAAGTTAAAGGTAGAGATTTAATTGCAGGCGCTCCAAAAATTATTGAAGTAACAAGTGACGAAATAAGAGATGCACTTGCAGATCCCGTTTCACAAGTTGTTGAGGCCATTAAAATTTCCCTTGAAAAAACGCCACCAGAACTTGCAGCAGATATTGTAGATAATGGAATTATTTTAGCTGGCGGGGGAGCCTTGTTGGCAAACTTAGATATTCTAATAAAAGAAAAAACAGGTCTACCTGTTTCGATTGCAGAAGATCCTTTGACTTGTGTTGTTCGCGGTTGTGGAAAAGTTTTAGATTCTCTAGAACTTTTAAGACAAGTTACTATCACCTGATGTCTTCTAAAATTAATTTCATAAAACTTACCAAGCATGAGCTATCTTCCAAGGTAGCTCTTTTAGTGTTAAATAAATTACGCATTATATTTTGGAAAGATTCCCCTCGATATCTTGAAGGAAATGCAATTTCATTTTATGAAAATAAACTTATTCTTAAAACACGCGATCTATCTCTCTTGTTAAAAGGCTCTTTCGTTTGTTTAAATTTTACTTTAAATGAAATCGATTATTTCATGAAAGGTAAGGTAATTTCTCAAATTGAGATAAAAGAAGAACTTGAAATTGAGTTGTTAGAAGAATGTTTTCGTGTTGAAAAAAGAGATTATGAAAGAGTGCAGCTGTTTCCACAATATGAGGTTTACGTCTATCTAAAATATAATGGCATAAAATCAGAAAATATATTCTTTATTAATAAAAATGATCAGAAAAAAAATGATTTATTTTTAAATATAAAAAACCAAGAGAAACAAAAACTAGCTTTAGCATCTCCCGATTTAGAAACAAATGAAGAACAAGAGCTAGTTGGTTTTAGGGTAGAAGACTTATCTAGTAATGGTTTATGCTTCTTGGCCAGCACAAAAGAAAATGAACAGATACTCACTTCCTTAATAAATACAAAGTTTGAATTAATATTAATTTTTGGCACACATACTTATCTTTTGAGAGAAGTACAAATAATTTATCAAATCAATTATCTTACACAGCAGTTCGCTGGCATTCCTATGTATAAGATTGGCATTACTTTTAATGAAAATATTGAAATTCAAAGAAAAATTCAGGAACTTACTGGAAGAGATGATAAAATCTTAAATTACCAAGAAGAATTTGAAGAGTTTATTAAGAATGAATAAAGTTATAACTTATATTTTTATTCTTTTTTTTATTAATGCCTGTTCAACTGGCTCAATTATTGACGTTAAGAAAGAATTGCGACAAAAAGAAACAACTTTTTTATATACAGATAAAAATGGCCAATTCTTATTTCGTTTTTCCGCTGGTGTTTTAAAAAAGTCAAAGGCATTTTTCACAAAACAATCTCTAGAGCTTACTACTTCTAAAAAAGATAATACTCTTGAGCAAACGATAGCTTTTTCGACAATTGGTTCAATTAAGAAAAAAAAATTAATATTAAGACCTAGAAATTCTGAATATAAAGTCTGGTTTGAAGGAAAGCAATATTCCTCGAAATTAAAAATAATACCTACAAAACAAACTGTAGAATTAACAATGACTAGTCCAGAAGCCAAATGGAATGGAGTCAAAGAGTTTAAATTCCCTAATACTAAAACAATTACATGCTTTTTTTCACAGGTTGTCGATTGTGCGAAACTAATGGGGATTTTAGAAAGTACCAAAGTAATAAAATTTAATATTTTATGGGAAGGATACCCGTATTTAAATGAAACATTTAGTGGTTTTCCAATGGAGATCTTCTCTAAAGCTGAGTTAGAAAATGAAGGTAAGAAAAATAAAAATGAAAAACAATTTAGCCTGCATGTTGCGGGACAAACAATTGTTTATGTTTTAGATGAAAAGAATAAGTTTAAAAAGATGTTTTGGGTTTCACAAGGAATATCGGCCGTAAGAAATAACTCCGTTGATCCCGAAAATAATAGTGAGAATAAAGATGAGTAGATTATTAAGTAAAATTACATATGCAGTTTTCACTATTTTTTTAGCAGTCACGGCCATCTTTTTTGTTATAAGACTTTCCCCTGGTGATCCTATCGAAACTATTTTAGGTCAAAAGGCCACTGGTGAAGAAATTTTAAAATTAAAACACCAGCTAGGATTAGATATATCAATGTGGAGTCAGTATCTAATATACTTAAAAAATTTACTTCATGGAGACCTTGGTAAAACACTTTTTAGTTCTAAGGAAGTAACAAGTTTATTGGCCGAAAGAATGAAGCCTACATTTATTTTAGCACTCATCTCGGTTCCTATCTCTGCGGTTATCGGGACTGCTTTTGGTATTTGGGCCGGCGTAAAAAAATCTCAATCATTTGATAAGTTTTCTCGTTTCTTTTCTCTCTTTGCACTTTCATT
Organism: Bacteriovoracaceae bacterium; assembly: GCA_036171615.1. Classification (GTDB taxonomy): domain Bacteria; phylum Bdellovibrionota; class Bacteriovoracia; order Bacteriovoracales; family Bacteriovoracaceae; genus Bacteriovorax. The sequence goes on along the minus strand of JAVHRK010000066.1, from coordinate 59,641 downwards.
TCCAATCTTCTCATTAGCACCATTATTAGTTTTTATATTTTCAATTAAGATGAATTGGTTGCCTGTATCAGAATGGGGGGATTTTCGGCATTCTGTATTGCCGATTCTTACTCTCATTATCCCACTAAGTTCAATTGTGATGAGAGTTGCTAGAAATAAATATTTAGAAGAAGTTCATTCACAGTGGGTTATGGTTTCGAGAGCAAAAGGCCTTGATGAGTTCGCAATTTTATTTCGATTATTAAAAGTATGTTTACCGACGATACTAACAGTTGTTTCTATTCAGCTTTCTGTTGTGATTGCTGGAACGATGATTACAGAAACAATTTTTGATATTCCAGGAATGGGCTCACTTTTGTTTGAAGGAATTCAAAATAGAGACTATCCAATTGTCCAGGGAGTAATACTTTATTCAACTATGATGTATATGATTGTTTATTTTTTAATAGATTTTGTGAATGAAAAATTAGATCCAAGAATTGAAGCTGAGTAGGTATTAAATGAAAGGGCACATACTACATAAAAAAATGACAAGTGAAATGAAGTGGGGAGTTGGAATCCTCGGTGTTTATTTATTATGGGCATGTCTTTGGCTAATTTATAAATTTCTCATTAAGGGGAGTTTGCAAATGCCGTATACTCCAGAAATGAATATTAAGTTGGAATTATCTCAGCCGTTTTCAAATGGACTGATACTTGGTGCCGATTTAATGGGCCGCTCAATTATAGAAGTTTTAAGTGCGGGACTAAGCTACTCGCTTCTAGTTGCGTTTGTTGTTACGTTTATAACTGCATCTATTGGTATGACGATTGGATATTTATCAGTAAAAGCACCGGTATTTTTTAAAATATTTTTTGATTTAATTATTAATTTAGTATTTATCTTTCCCAGTATTTTAATTGCTATTATGATTATGGCCGTTGCAGGACAATCTCTACAGGGACTAATCTTTGCCTTGGTTGTAACTGGTTGGCCAGGCTACGCGAAAATAGCTAGAGGTGAAGCTAAACGAGTTCTTTCTCTGACGTATGTTGAAGGAGCAAGGGCCGTTGGGATGGGAGAAGTGCGCATGTTTTTTAGAGTCATTATTCCCGCAATCTTGCCAGTGATGATTGTTAATATGGTTTTAGGTATAAGCGGTGTTATAATAAGTGAAGCTGCTTTAGGTTTTTTGGGTTTAGGTGGAAGTCCTTATTCATGGGGTGCCATGCTTTCAGCATCCAAAACAGTATTATTAGAAGCACCATTTGTCGCAGTAATTTTGAGCCTTACTATGGCAGGTTTAATTATAGGACTCAATTTATTTGGTGATGGTTTACGTGATTATCTAGATCCAAAAGAAAATTAAGAAAGGATTTATATGAACCAGCTTGGACAATTAGTATTTACAGGGCTTGCGGGCCATTCTTTAACAGCTGAAGAAAGAAAATTTATAGAGAGTGAAGATATTGGTGGCGTTATTTTATTTTCAAAAAACTATGAATCACCTGCTCAATTGGCCGAGCTTGTAAATAGTATTCAAGTTTTAAGAAAAGAATATCCACTGTTTATATGTACCGATCATGAAGGTGGAAGAGTTGTGAGATTTAAAACTCACTTTACTCAATTCCCTCCTATGTTAGAGATTGCTAAACTTGATTCGCCTAAAGTAGTTTTTGAAGTTGCTACAATTATGTCTGAAGAATTAAAAGCATGTGGTGTTAATTTAAATTTAGCGCCTGTTTGCGATATTTGGAATAATGAAAATAATAAAGTAATTGGTGATCGAGCTTTTGGAACAGATCACGAAATAGTTTCGCGTTTTGCTTCGTCTATGATTCGTGGTTTTCAAACTTCTGGTTTACTTTCTTGTGCAAAACATTTTCCTGGCCATGGAAATACTTTGAAGGATTCTCATTTCGATTTACCTATTGTTAAAAAACCTTGGAGTAAAATTCAAGAAGAAGAAATCCAACCCTTTATTAAAGCGATTAAAGCAAGAGTTGATTTTATCATGATGGCGCATATAATTGTTGAAGATTTAGATCCATTATTGCCGTGTTCATTGTCATCAAAGGCTCATCACTATTTGAGAACAGAATTGAAATATAAGGGATTAATCTTGTCAGATGATATGCAAATGAAATCAATTACCGATCATTATGGAAAAGGTGAAGCTGCTGGAATGGCGATTTGTGCTGGAAGTGATATGATTGAATACAGAGATTTTGAAGAAGCAGTTATTGGTCTAGAAGGTTTAAATAAGGCCTACAAAGATAAAATCCTTAGACCTCAAGACATAAATGATCGAATTACTAGAATTCATGAAACAAAAAAGCGATTTTTTACTGATTACAGACCGATTTATATTCCTGATTTAGGAAAAATTATACAGCGTAAAACCTCACAAGCATTTGCTACAGACCTTGTTAAAAAAATTACCGATAAAAATAATCAGAAATCAAGCTAGGCATAATATTTCTTTTTCATTTTTGCTTCATGAATCTGATATCATAAAGTTATGGTGAGCATGTCATGAAAAGAATATATATAATATTAGGTATAATTCTTTTAAATTTATTTAGTAATTCAGTCTTGGCGCAGTCATATAATAAAATGACGAGGAATGAGTTGGCCAAATTATATCACGAATCGTGTGAAGCTAATCAACCGGCTAATTGTTATCAATTTGCAATTCGAATTAAAGCAGAAATGAATGCCAATCCCCCTAGCACATATATTAAAAATATTTGTGAAGAAAAAAAATTAAATTTTAGCGGTTGTTATAAATCATATTTAGAAAAAGCCTGTGTCGGTGGTGAAAAGAACGCTTGCAGTGAGCAAGAAGGTAAACAAGGTCTTCCTGGATCTCGAATTCTTTATTTTGCCGCACTTGGATTAATTGGACTTGCCGTTTTTCTAATTACTAAAACAATTTTTCAAGATGAGGATCAGTATCAAGCACAAGAAAAATTAGAAGAGAATAAATCAGAAAATCTTGGAAATGTTGGATTTGTCTTAAAATATTCAAAGCCATTTTTTAGAAGATATTTTACCCCTGTTGTATCTTCAATGAAAAATAAAAAAGCATTTAAGGAGACATATAAAAGACCATTAGCAGCTGCCGGATTGACAAATATATTAACGCCTGAAGATTTTTTTGCTTTTAAGTTATTCCTAATCCTTGGGTTTCCTATTGTCTTTCTAGTTGTGAGAGTATTTATGGAAGCAGATTGGCCATTAAGTCTCATCCCCATCGTAGCACTTGTTGGATTTTATTATCCGAACTTTTGGGTTAATGGAAAAATTGAGGAAAGACAAAAAGAAATCATGATGAATATGCCTTTTAGTGTTGATATGTTGGCCTTATCAGTAGAAGCAGGTTTGGATTTTATAGCTGCGATGTCAAAAGTAAATGAAAAGGCAAAAGCGAATGCTCTTAGTGAAGAATTTGAAATTGTTATACGTGAAATTAAGGTAGGTGCAAGCCGTGCTGAAGCTCTTCGATCAATGGCATGGCGAATAGATATGATTCAGATTTCTTCCTTTTGCGCGACTTTAATTGCTGCCGATTCTGTTGGGGCATCTATTGGCCCAATATTAAAAGCTTTAGCAGGTGAGATTAGACAAAAAAAATCAGCTGAAATTGAAAAGGCCGGTGCTACTGCCGCGACGAAAATATTATTTCCTATGATGTTTTTAATAATTCCTTCAGTAATATTAATTATTTTTGCTCCAATTGTTTTGGAAATGCTAGCGGGTAAGTAAAAAGATGATAGTTAAAAATATGCGAGATGAAATTATTTGTAAAAATGCAAAAACGGCAATCACGGTTAAATCGAGATTGCTGGGATTGATGTTTACTGCAGACTTACCTATGAATGAAGGGCTATTGCTTAAGCCATGTAATTCCATCCATACATTTTTTATGAAATATAATTTAGATATCATCTTTCTTGATAGCAAATTCAGAGTCGTAAAAGTTATTTACAATATGAAGCCTTGGCGAATCTCGTGGATGTATTTAAAAGCTAATCAGGTACTCGAAATGAAAGCTGGTAACTTGAGAAGCAATATTGAAATTGGTGAACAGTTTGAGGTCTTATGTACAAACTAGTAGTTGTAGGTGGAAAATTACGAGGTCAGGAATTTATTCTTAAAGCGGGAGATAATTTACTCGGACGAGAGTCAGATTGTGATATTCCCTTTGCAATTGAAGGAATTTCAAAGCGTCATGTTGTAATTTCTATCACTGATGATGTTGTTTATATACAAGATCAAGGAAGTTCAAATGGAACATTTTTAAATGGCAAAATTATCAAACGAGCAACAGCACAAAGTGGAGACAAGATTGGTCTGCCTAATGCCATCTTACAACTCATATATGTCAAAGAAAAAATTGTCATAGTAAAGAAAAAAGTTGGCCAAAGAGCCGAGAAAGAGGAGTCCTCTGACGATATCCTTAAGGGTTCTGCTATACCGGATAACCCATTGGGGAAAATTTCATGGTTATTTAAATATAAATTTATGAACATCTTTTATGGCGTCAATACTGAGTATGAATGGAGAGTCCTGCTGGGAGCATTTACTGCTCTATACGCTGTAGCAACAATAACACTTACAATTTTTCCAATACTAGAAGATTCAAAAAAGATCTTAATTTATGAAATTGGTATTCGTGGGAATCATTATGCGGAAGAGATAGGTAGAATAAATGCAATAGCATTGGAAAAACGACAATTAGAAAGAATTGATACTGCTTTTATGGATACAGCTGAAGGGGTTTATTCTTACGAATTGTTTGACCTTGAGGGGCGAATTGTTCGACCAATTTCAAAATTGAATGAATATACAAATGATACCTTTTCAATTGAAACCAAAACATTTGCTGAAAAACATAATGAAACATTGATGAAAAAGCTGGAAAATAATCAAATAGGAATTGGTAAAAAAATCCTGTCCTACAATCCTCGGAATGGATTGATGGAGGCCGTAGGGCTAATCGCCATTCGATTTGCCCCAAGAACGCTAGCAGCTGAAGCCTCAAATAGTGCTCGAGCATATTTAGAATCTGTCGTAACGTCACTACTTGTCGGAATAGTATTTTTTGGAATTGTTTATTATTTATCATTAAGACCACTTGAAGAAATGCGATTACAAACAGAAGAGGGATTACGCGGAAAAAGACGATCGTTAGAAAGTAAATTATGTTTTGAAGAAATGAATCCAGTGAGAAATGCGATCAATGCATCTTTACAACGTATCAGAGAATTGCAGAAAGATGATACTGATATTGATCCTAATGATATCGAAAGTGATGATTCATATGTAAATACTCTTCGAGAGTTAATTATGGGGTCAGCTGGCGCTGCGATGGTTTTAAATTCACAAAAAATACTTAAGCAAATCAATATTCAAGGAGAGGATTTGTGTAGTATTCGCCAATCAAGCTCGGAAGGGAAGGATATTTTAGAAATTACTAAAGAGAGAGGATTCGCCGCTACATTAATTGAATTATGTGATGCCTCTGCAAATAATTCAGGTACTTCTCAACAGGGCCATTATGAGCTTGGTGGAAAACCTTATAATATATTTGTAGCAAGCTTGATGGGAAAAGATGGGTTTGCGAAAGCCTTTTATATAACATTTGTTTTGGATAGTTAATTATTATGAGTAATGCGGCAGTAAAAATTACTACTGAATTTAAAAGTCCGACAGACGTTGGTGTACATCATCGTTTGGTTTGCATGACTGGACCTAACAAGGGGAAGGTATATTATCTTTTAGGTAAAAGAATTATTATTGGACGTTCTGATTCGGCAGATATTCAAATAATTGATTCAAAAATTTCACGCGAACACGCAGAGATTACATTTACTGGAGAAGGTTATAATATAACTGACCTCGGTTCTCCAAATGGTATAATAATTAATGATTTAAAGATTGTACAAAAAAAGATTTTAGATGGAGAAAAAATTATTATCGGGCAGTCCGTTTTTAAATATAATATTATACAAGTTTCAGAGGCTAATAATATATTAACAGTTACTACTGGTGATAAAAAAATTATAAAGCCTAAATTAGTGATTAAGCATGATACAGAAGAACCTCGCAGTTTTGTTAATGAGGTAACTGAAGATGATACTGATAAGAAAAAAGGCCCCAAGTTAATTGTTATAATAGCACTTATTGGATTAGGTGCTTATATACTACTTGGTGAAGGGGATAATAATAAGAAGAAGGTAGAGAAGCCAACGGGAATCGAAGAGAATTTATTTAATAATATAGGACCTGATTCTTCCCATTCAAATAAAAAGTTGAGTATGGAAGACTCCGAAATAGAGAGTAAATTTATCAGTATTTTGCAACAAGGACAGAGAGAAGTTAGAGAGAAAAATTATTTCCGCGCTATTGAGAATTTTGAAAGGGCGCAGCAACTTATACCTAACAATGGTAGGGCAAGCTATTATTTAGATAAAGCTAAGCAAAAACTTAAAGATGAAATAAAAAATAATTTCATAAAAGGAAATAAGGAGTTTGAATCAAAAAAGTACAGTGAAGCCACTGCTTCTTTTTGTGCAATTGAAAAGTTATTACAGTTTTATCCAAATGATGAAAGATATATAAATGCAGCTGCTAATTTATCAGCTATTGAATCACAATTAAAACAGGAGCCAGGTGAAATTAAGTGTTTCGAGGAAAAACCAGCCGATTAGTGTTCACGATTTTAGTGGCCTAATTCTGAGTGGACAAACAACAGAATCTATATTTTTGATCGGTCGATCAATAGATTGTCATGTTGTTTTGGACGAGAAATTAATTTCTCGTGAACATTCAAAATTAATTTATTTAGCAGGTAAGTGGAGAATTGAAAGATTGTCTTCTGATGTACCACTACTTTTAAATAATAATTCTATTAACAAAGAGTATTTAACTAATGGTGACACAATTTCAATCGGGGAATTTGTACTTAGTGTTTCATTGCCGGAAGTATTGTCCGAATCTACTAAAAATATTCCTGATTCATACATAGCTCCAATTGAACCAGTAGTGGCCGTACCAGCAAAACCCGTTTTTGAACCACAAGAAATTCTGCCAGATAACTCATTAGTAAGTTTCTCTGATTCAGAACTTGCCGATGAAATTGAGCAGACAAGTGAGGTTCATCAAGGAATTACAGAAGAATTCGACTTACCCGAGAGTGCTGGCGGAGAAACAGGAAATTTTTCACTTGATCAAAACCTTGAATCAAGTTTTGTTGAGCCACCTGTTGATACAGATGCATTTGAAGATAATTCTGAAGTTTTCGCAGGGGAAGTTCTTGATAGTGAAAATGAGCATGCTGATGAAATGTCTTCCTACTCGCTAGATAATATTTCCAATGACGATTCAAGTGACGAGGGGACAAAGGTCTTTAAAACTTTTGCTGCAGTTTATTTAGAATTGTTTGGTGAATTTGCTCCCTATGATAAATTTATTTTAGAATCGGGCAAAACACATATTGGGCGAGATTCAACAAAATGTCAGATTGTCATAAATGATCCAGAAGTATCTTCACTTCATGCAGTTATTTCAAAAAATAATATGATCATGATCTTAGAAGATTTAAATTCAGGGAACGGAACATTGTTAAATGGTGAGCGAATTAATAAGGCCACTCTTAATCATAACGATGAATTTATAATTGGAAATACTTCCTTTAAGGTTAAAATTGATTCAGATTTTTTAAAAGAAGAATTGGCAACTCTTATGCCAGTTGATCTCGATCAATCAATTGAGATAGAAGAGATTGTAGAAGTTCAGGCGGCTCCAGGTGAACATATTGATGCATTTGGTGAAGTGGCAAATGATGGGCCTGAAGAAAAATCAATTATTAAACGAATTTTAAAAGATGAAAAAAAACGTAAGATGGTTCTTTATGCTGCGGTCATAGGTCTTGGTGCTTGGGTCATGTTACCTGATGATAAGCCCCCTGTTAAAAAAGAAGTTAAAAAAAGCGAAAAAGATATAAACTCCAAAACGGAGAAAGAAGATCCTAAGAATAAAACTGCTAAAATCTTTTCTGAAGAGGAAAAACGCGCCTTATCTGAACGATACCAAATTGGTAAAAAACATTTTTTTGAAGGCCGATACCGAGACGCCTTAAATGAATTACAAAAGATTGCGGCAATAGATCCTTATTTTAATCCCGGATTATTAACTTTGATTGCTTCCTCTAAAGAGGGGTTGAGTAAACTAGAAGAACAAGAGAAAAAACGTAAAGAAGAAGAAATACGTGCCGAAAAATTATTAAAAGTAAAAAATTTAATAATTAAAGCAACTGAATATGTCAAAGATCATCGGGCAGATCTGGCCGCAGATACGTTTAATGATATTGCAAAACTCGATCCAGAGAATATTGAAGTAAGTCGCTTAAAAAGAGAGATGGATGACTGGGTAAAAGAAAAACAAAAGAAAGAATTAGAAATAGCACAAAAGAAAAAAGACCGTGAAGATAAAGTAGAAAAGTTAAAACCAGGTAAGAATCTTTTTTTACAAAAAGATTGGTATAATGCTACTTCAAAATTGGAGGAGTTTTTAAAAAGTAAAGAGATGGATGAGGATTTAATTAAAGAAGCCTCTGATATGCTTAAAATTTGTCGTGAAGAAGTGAGCAATGCTGTTTCTCCACTCATCGGTAAGTCTAAATCGCTTATGGAAGGACAAGATTTGAAAGGCGCTTATGAAGTGTACCAACAAATTCTAAAAATAGAACCGTCGAATGCAGATGCTCTCAATGCAGTTGGTGAAATTAGAGATGTATTAAATAACAAAGCAAGAAAAATTTATAGAGAAGCCATTATTTCAGAATCACTGAGTCTTTTTCCCGAAGCTAAAGAAAAGTTTCAAGAAGTTCAACAGATTTCACCTGTCGATAGTGAATATTACAAAAAAGCGACTGATAAATTAAAAGAAAATTGGGATTAATTAATGCATGAATTAAAAAGTTATTCTTTTGAAACTCACCAAGGTCCTCATTTAAATTTAAATGAAGATTTAATTGATATAGATTTAAACCTAAAGCTATATCTTCTTTTGGACGGATTTGGTGGCTCTGGTATTGGAGATAGGGCCGCAACTCAAATCAAAGATAATATAAAAAGTTTTTTTGGAAAAATTGCCACTGATCCAGATTCAACTCTACCTTTTTATTTTAGTTCAAAATATTTATTGGAAACTAATGCATTAGTGAACGCTTTTCGTTCTTCTCATGAGCAGATTGCTAAAGAAAATTTGGCCCGCTCAATTTTTAATCGAGGTGGTGCTTCTGTTATGGCACTTGGCCTTGCTGGTAATATTGCAACTATTGTATCAACAGGAAATTGCAAAGCTTTGATTTACAGAAAAGGCAACTTGTTTGCTCAAGTGCTCCCAGATGCTTTTGCCAATGCTCCAATGTCTGGAATAGGGTTGTTTGAAGACTTTCATTATCAAGTGAGCGAATTTAAAATACGCAAGGATGATGCACTCTTAATGTTAACTGATGGTGCATATGAAAGATGTGAACAAGAGAAAATATTAGAAATTATTAATAAGAATTTAGGAAATGAAAAAATAATTATTCAAGAAATATTTAACTATGCCAATGATAGGGGCAATTTAGACAATCAATCGATCATGTTTCTGCAATTCTAAGTACAGAATTGCATTGATAATCCCTACTAATTAGTTAAAAATAGTTACTAAGAGGAATAGATAATGGCAAAAATATTAGTTGCGGATGATAGTTTAACAATTCAAAAAGTAATTGGAATTACCTTGGCCAGTAGTGGGCATGAATTAGTTGAATGCTTAAATGACACTGATCTTTTTAGATTCCTTCAAAAAGACAAATTTGACCTTGTATTACTAGATTTTAATTTGTCTGATAAACAATCAGGATACGACCTAGCAAAACAAATTAAGTTAATTCACCCCAACACTCCCATTATGATTATGTTAGGTACTTTTGATACTGTGGATGAATCCTTACTGCTTGCAAGTGGAATAGTAGACAGGGTTGTAAAGCCATTTGAAAGTGGTAAGTTTATTAAAAAATGCAAAGATATAATCGAAAATACTATAGTTCAATCTGATTCAGTAGTCTTAGATACATTGGAAAATGAATTCGTTGATGAAAAAGCTAATTTATGGATTGTTGACGCTCCTGATATGCCAATTGAAAATATTATTGAGGAACCTGTCCATGTTGAGAATAATGTTTCTAAGCTAGATCCATTAGCAAGTGAGCTTGCTGGATGGAGTTCAGATAAGGACATAGACTTAGAAGAAAAATATAATAAAATTTTTCCTGAAGTGATTGAAGAAGTTCAAAAAGTAAATGTCTTAGAACGTTTTCAAGAATCTTCTAAGTTTTTTTTAGAGAGTGAAGGTAAAGACGAAAATGACAAGACAGAATTGTCAGATGTCACGCAACCAGTATTTGAAATTCCATTGGATCTCAACCAACAATTAATTTCTGAAATCAATGACGATTTCTCTCCTGATGCTTTTTGGGCCGTAGACGATATTATTTCTATTGATTTAGAAGAAACTAAAGATATCAAAGAAACACACTTAAATGAAAGTATTAGAACTCAAAATAAAACGCAGTCAGTATCTCCGGAGCCTGCTCCAGTAGTTGCTTCTGTTGCCATTAATCAAGATGAGATTGTTGAAAAATTGAAGCAATCACTTATGCCAGTAATTGAAGAAATGGTGAAGCAATACTGTAAACAAAGTGCTGAGAAAATTGCTTGGGAAGTTATCCCTGATTTAGCTGAAAATCTTATCCGCAAAGAATTGAAAGAAATTTCAGATTCAATTCAGTAAAAGCGTTCCCGATAAAAATTGTTTTAGTATTCCATCAATTTCTATCAAAGCTTCACCTTTTTGAGATATCCCTCTGAAAATTCCGCAATATAAATTATCAGCATCAACAAGGGTTACTTGTGAATTTAAATGAGCACACTCTATTGTAAATAGTGTCGTAAGTTTTGTTGAATCTAAGATTCTATTTTTTAATATATATAAATATATTTCTAGGCTTAATTCTTTTATGTTTATTGAAGTATTTAAACAGATTGATCCGGCTTCATAATTATAACTTTTAGTCGGTGAAGTGAAATTAATTCCAAGACCAGAAATTATTGTTTTATCATCTATATAATTTGAAATTATTCCACCACATTTTTTTAAGTCCACAGTCATTAAATCATTAGGCCATTTTAATATTAATTTATGATCAAATTTTTGTTTAATAAATTGTACTATTAACAGGCCAATTTCTAATGTTGTAAGAGTGGGTACAAAGTTTGGAGTTACGAGAAAGGACATCGCCAAGCTATCGGGATAAAAATCCCACTTATTTCCTGTACGGCCAATTCCACCAGTTTGTTCATCGCAGGAGATAAGAACTTCTGTGTCGCTAAAATCATTAATATTTTCACGTAAATACATTTGTGTAGAGTGAATTTGGTTAAAGTGTTGATGTTGCATTGTAAATGAAGCCTTGAAAGTGTAAAATAATTTTTAATAACTTATATTAAGGAAAAATAAATGTCATTAATTGAAAGATCAACTCCACGTCCAATTATCTACACAATCAATCCTAATCCATACGCAAAAGGCTCGGTAGTTGCTGAATGTGGAAATACTAAAGTATATATCACTGTTACTGTAGAAGAAAGTGTTCCGCCATTTCTTAAAGGCAAAGGCGAGGGGTGGGTGACTGCAGAGTATTCAATGTTACCTTCTGCAACTCACTCTCGAAATCGTCGAGAACGTAATGGGCCCAGTGGTCGAACTCAAGAAATTCAAAGATTGATTGGTAGGTCATTAAGAGCTGTTATTGATTTAAAAAGATTAGGTGAACGTACGGTGCAAATTGACTGTGATGTTATTGTTGCTGACGGAGGTACACGCACTACTTCTATCTCCGGTGCTTATGTAGCATTAGCAATAGCTGTTAAAAAATTAATGCAAGAAGGGTTAATAAAAGAAAATCCGATTATTGAACAATTAGCGGCCATTAGTATCGGAATCAATAAAAATGGTAAAGTTATAGCAGATTTAAATTATGAAGAAGACTCAAGCTGTGAGACTGATATGAATATAGTGATGACCAAATCACAAAAATTTGTTGAAGTTCAAGGAACTGCTGAAAAAAATCCTTTCACCCATGAACAATTATTAGCAGTACTTGAGTGTGCTAAGAATTGTCTGGAAATAGTTTTCGTTAAACAAAATGAAGTGCTCTCTTGATTAATCTTATATTAGCGACCGGGAATGCACACAAAGCAGAAGAGTTTGCTGCGCTTTTCTCCCCGGAAATTATTTCAGTAAAAGCAGCACCGATAAAAATTGATGTGGAAGAAACAGGTACAAGTTACTTTGAAAATGCTTTGATTAAAGCGAGGTCATACTATGATAAATTTCAAGTACCAGTCTTGGCCGACGACTCAGGATTGAATATTGAAGCCTTACCTGAAGAACTTGGTATTATGTCAGCTCGATTTGGTGGAGAAGGTCTTTCTGATAAAGACCGTGCGCTTCTTTTACTAAACAAGATTTCAATAAATAGAACTGCAAGTTTTACATGTGTGTTATGTTTTTATTTAAATCCAAGAGAAATTTACTATTTTGAAGGCCATATGAATGGCAAAATAGCTACTAAGTATATTGGAGACACTGGGTTTGGGTATGATCCCGTGTTTATTCCAGATGATCATGAGGGTGAATTAACGGTAGCGGAACTACCTGATTGGAAAAATAAAAACTCACATCGGGCAGTGGCCGTAAGGTTAGCTCAAAAGTTTTTTTCTCAAAGAGATTAAATTGCATTTGCCAATCTCACATTTTTTAATTATAAACTTAACTCACCAATTTTTTGTTTTGTCGGAGCGTAGCGCAGTTGGTAGCGCATCTGCTTTGGGAGCAGAGGGTCGGAGGTTCGAATCCTCTCGCTCCGACCATTTCTCATTTTCACCCTTTTTGCTAGTAAATTCCATGGTTTTCTCTAATTAAATTCAACATTAAAATGATGTTCGATGCACTCCTTGAGTAATGGGGTAGTGGCCGCTTCCATTTTATCGAACGCTTTTACTTCGGCCTTCAATCTGTTTTCCTCTTCCATCCAACCTCTATACTTTTCCCTCCATAAATTTTCTGAAATTCTCTCATTAACTCAAATCTGTCACTAACAAATTTTCATATCCTCAAGCCGATAATTTTTCCACCTGTAAGGCCCGTATTAGGGTAGACCATCTTTAATAATCTACTAATACTTCTTTTCACATCAATAATTTCAATAATATACTTTCTAATAAAGCATCATATTTTTGTATGTGTGAGTTTTAATGGAAAAAGTTAAAAAAGAAAAAATTAAACAGGCATTAAAAGAGCTTTTTTTAAAAGCTGATGACGCAGAATTTTATTTTATCAAGACTTTAAAAGAATTTTCTAACTCCGTTCTTATAAAATCAAAAAAAGTGAATTCGGAAAAATTATCAGAAGCAAATCTACTGCTAAAAAAAGAATTAGCCGATCCTGCAATAGAACTTTTAAATTGGATAGATACCGTCGGGGGAATAATCCCGAAGAAAAATGTTTATAAAATCCCCTTTTTGTCTTCCTCTGAAATTAAAGAATTTAGTCCTTGGCGAGTTTGTCCAATCGGTGAGCATTGGGTGATTAGACATGACCGACAAAAAAGACATCTCGAAGATGTGGATGGGCATTGTCGGAAAAATAAATCCAAAAAAGATCAATTAAAGGGTGATGAAATCGATTTGATTTCCAATCATGATCTTTTTAAAAATCCAAAATTAAAAGCCACGACAAATAATCTTGGATTTGAAAAAGATGGAAAAAATGGCAATCAGTTTGATTATCTTATTAATGGTTGGGTTGCTTATTGGAATGATGTATTTAAAACCGATCCGCCACTTCATCCAAATTTTGTAAAGGTATTAATAGCGACAGAGTCTGGTTTTGATCAGACATCAAAAAATTTCAACAAGAAACCTATTGGTTTTGCACGTGGGCTTATGCAAATCACAGAGCAAGCACAAAGGCAGCTTGCCGGAGGTGAGAAAGAGCTAAGAGATCATCTTGTGATTCTTGATGATGATGAAATAATGGATCCGAATAAAAATGTTTGCGCTGGTACTAGATGGCTTTTTAGGAAAAGAGAAATTCTAAAATCACAAATTAAAAAGAGTCCGAACTGGGAAGATGTTTTGATGGGGTATAAGGGGAAGTTCTTTAAAAAATCAGAAGAAAATTTAAAAATTAAAAACAAAATTAGAAAATTTTTAAAGCAACTTGGAGCGAGTTAAGTGAAGCCTCTTCTCTTCATTATTTCATTAATTATTTTGTGTAGCTCAGTGGTAGATGCTAAAGAAAATGCAACTTGGATTAGAAGTCGTTTTTTTAGAGGTTTTGATCCCATAACAAAAAAAAAACTCGTCGTAAAAGATATAGAAGATCTTGCGACAAGCCTCAAAAAAAACAATATTCATTATGCTTATATTTTTTCTGGTCCATTTGATCGCTCTGGGCATCTTCCTGGATATGTTTTTTCTCACCAAGCAAAGGAAAGTATTTCAGCTTTTAAAAAGATATATCCAGACCTTAAAATTTTACCATGGATTGGGGGAGTTCAAAATAAAACAGTACATCTTGAGAAAATGGAATGGGTACAGAATGCCATTGGTGACATAACGAAGCTTGTAAATGTTTTACCCGTGGATGGAATCCATCTCGATTTAGAATATATTCTTTATCCTGAAAAAAAATTCAATCTTAAGAAAATAGGTTCAAATATCTATGCTGGTCACTGGATTACTTTTCATAAATTACTTCGAAACTCTCTGCCAAATACATTTCTTTCGACCGTTGTAGTCTCTTCTGCCACAGGAACGAAACCTTGGAAATATAAACATTCTTTTGATGATATCAAAAAAATTTCTCCAATAATGGATCAGATTTCATTTATGTTTTATGAGACAAGTATTCATGATCAACAGTTGTATCGCGAAAATTTACTGGAGCAATTGCAACAAATACAACAGATCAAAGCTGAACATAAAGAGAATTTCCCTCAATACCTTTTAGGTATTGGGACATTTGATTCAGAAAAGAAATTGAAAAACTATCGTGATTTGCGTTTTGAAAATAATTTTACAACATTAAGGATGTTAAAGGAATTAGAAGAGAAAATTAATTCCCCAAAATCAATAATTGACGGCCTTGCGGTATATTCAGAGTGGGAGACAACTGATTCTGAATGGGCAGATTTGCACAGTTTTCTTAAAAATTAAATTTAAGATAGTTCAACACGAAGGGGCAAGAGAGGTCAAAAGACTGGTGGATCACTATAATCTGGAAGCAATTTTAGCTGTTGGTTACAAGGTCCGATCTCAAAGAGGTACTCAATTTAGAAAATGGGCCACTGCTCAGTTAAATGAATTCCTAGTTAAAGGATTTGTTCTTGATGATGAGAGATTAAAAGATGGTCGCTCTATAAGTAAAAGCTACTTTCAAGAACTCATTGAGCGTATTCGCGATATTCGGTCTTCTGAGCGCCAGTTTTATCAAAAGATCACCGATATCTATGCACTGGACTGAACATTTAGGTGAAAATGCCATTACATTATTGAGAGGAGTGCTAGACGGACAAAAATATGGAAAATCAATCTAAAAAATAAACTAAAATCGTAGTTTTTATTACTCCCTTCTTACATTCTCTTAACTCCCACTATTTTTTCATGACTATTCATAATGAATATGACAAATTTGATTGGTTAAAAGAGAACATACACACACGTAATAACACATAGCAAAGGATAAGCTAGTGAAGTTAAAAAGACTAATTCTGCAAGGATTTAAATCCTTCAAAGATCGTACTGTAATTCATTTCGATGAAGGTATTACCGGAATCGTAGGCCCTAACGGATGTGGAAAATCCAATGTAGTGGATGCACTATTTTGGGTAATGGGAGAACAATCTGCCAAGCATCTTCGTGGCGCAACCATGAAAGACGTTATTTTTGCGGGTTCATCAAAATATTCACCGGCCTCATTTGCAGAAGTTTCTCTTGTCTTGGAAAATGATGAAGGCAAACATATTCACATTGCTCATCAAGTAAGTTCACCTTCTGAAATTCAACTAACAAGAAAATTGTATAGAAATGGTGAAACTGAGTATCGAATAAATGATATTCCATGTCGTTTAAAAGATATCCAAGAAGTGTTCATGGATACAGGTGCCGGCGCAAAATCATACTCGATTATTGCTCAAGGAGAAATCAGTCGTTTAGTTCAAGCAAAACCTGAAGAACGACGAGTAATGATTGAAGAAGTTGCAGGGATCACAAAATTTAAGGCCAGAAAAAAAGATTCGTTAAAGAAAATTGATCAAACTGAACAAAACTTAGCGCGCTTAAATGATCTACAACAAGAAATAGAAAAAAATCTAAAAGTACTTGAGAAGCAAGCTGCTACTGCGGTTAGAGCAAGAGACCTTAAAGAAAAAGTACAAAAATATGATCTTATCGTTCATTCACATAAAGAATTTGATCTTCTGAAGAATTTCAAAGATGGTCACGCAATAGTTAATGAGCGTAATCTTGAAAATGAAATTTTATCGACTCGAAAAAATGTAATTGAAATGGGTCTAGAAGAAGAACGATTTAGAAAAGATGAGGAAACTTCTAAAATTGAAGATTTCCAAAAAGAATATAATCAAATTTCAAAAGTTTTAGCTGCGGCAGAAGAGCGATTAGTTTATTTATGTAAAACTCAGTCTGAAAAAGAAAAACTAATTGAGACGAGAGAGCAAGAGCTTAAAACAGTTGAAATCGAATTATTGGGCCGTAATGAAAAATTAACTCAACTTAAAACTGATTTAGAAAATTGGGAAAATAAGGGAGCAGAAGACAATGATTTTTCTCTTTTAGAAGAAAAAGTTGAGCACTTAAAAGAAGAATTAGAATTAAAAAATGAAAGCTTTAATGACTTAAAAGAAGAAATTACTTCTGAGAAAGAATTGCTTAATAAAATTGAACAAGATATTTTTAGAAATAGTTCACGATTAGAAGAATTTGCAGCACAACTGCAAGACCTTACAAAGGAAATTGAAGCGCTAGAAGCTCAATATTCAGGAGTAAATACTCAAATAGTGAACGAAAGAGATGCAGTTGCAATTTCAGAAAAAAATGCACAGGAATTAAAAGATAAAGAACTTGTTTCAAGAGAAGTTATAGATACTTTAAATATTAAAGTTAAAGATTTAGAACTTACGTATAATCAAAAATCTAAAAATCTAATGCAAAATGAATCACGACTTCATTCATTAATTGAGATTAATCAATCTCTCGAAGGAAAAAAAGAAGGTGTTGCTCAATTTTTGCAAGAAAACCCAGAAGGTTTTTCCCTATTGGGCACATTAATTAAGTGTGATGAAAAGTACACAAAAGCTGTTCAGGTTCTGCTTGCTGATTTTTTAGAAACATTAGTTGCGACCACTACTGTAGATAGTAACTTATTTTCATGGCTTGAAAATAACGATAAAAATCTTGATTATTTAAAGATGGCCACAGCTGAAAAATTATCAGCTGAAACAATTTCTAGATTGCAATTAACTCTAGGAGATGACTTAGTTTCTCTCAATGATGTTTTAGAAATAAATATTGATTTAAAAAATAAAATGTCATCGTTTTTCGATGGTTATTTTATTTCTACAAGTTTATCTGCGGATACAATGGCTTCATTGTCACCAGAAATAAAATTTAAGGCCGTTGCGTCTATTGACGGTGCTCATAAGGTTACAAATTTAAGCGGAGCAAAACTTATTTCATCTATTGCCACTAATGATGAGGCCCAAGGATTTGTTGCACGAAATAATCAAATCGCTGAATTAAAGTTGGTTGTTGAAGAGTTACAAGTTGAAGTTGCAAAGTTAGAAATTGATTCCACTTCTGAGAGAAGTTTACTAGAAAATAAAAAATCAGAGTTTGATATTCTAAGAGATCAAGTAGCAGATGCAAGAGCAACATACTTATCTAAAAAATCGGCGCTTGATGCAAAACTTTCAAATTTTGAATCAGGTTTTACAAGACTTGAAATTTTAAAAAATAGAAAAAATGAAATTTCAAAATCTAGACTAGATATGATGGAATCAGAAGAGAAATTAAGTCGAACGAAAGTTGATTTATCTAGCTCCCTTAATGACAAAATATCTCGATTTGAAGAACTACAAGAAGAAGTAGAATTTCAAAAAACTAATTTTGAATCAGAACGAGAAGAATTACTAAAAAAACAAGTTGAAGCCAGATCATATGAATCAATGATTAAAAGTCTTTCATCTCAAATAGAAGACATGGAAGGCCAAATTGAAAGATTAGATCAACGACTAGAGTCTAATAAAACTTTGGTAGTGAATTATAATTTAGAAATTGATCAAATAATCGTAGAACTAGAAAACTTAGAAGCTTCAAATAAAGAAACATCTTTAGACTTAAGCGATAAAGAAGATGTTTTAAACTTATTAAAAGATAGTTTGGGACAACTTTTATTATCCATGAAAGAGCGGGAAGATGAAGTAAAAGAAATTTCACTTAAGGGCAATAAAAATCAAAAAGAAATTTCTGAATTCGAAATTAAACTTTCTCAATACATTGTGGAAGAAGAGCAAAATGTACGAAATATTTTTGAAAAATATCAAATTGATTTACGTTTAAATCTTGGAAAATTTCTATCTTATGAAGAAAGTGATTTTGCTGAATTAAAAGATGTAAACACAATGTTTTGGATGGAAACAGAAGAGGGACCAAAAGAAATTTATAGAAAAGAATTTGAATTTGTTCGTCGTTATGGCCAGGACTTAAAAGATTGTAGTGAGAAGCTTAGAAATTACAAATTAGAATTTGGTCGTCTGGGTGATATTAACTGGCAAGCGATTGAAGATTTTGACAGACAAAAACTCAGAGCTGATTTTTTACATATTCAAGAAATTGAACTTAAATCTTCTTTGGAAGATCTACAAAAAGCAATTGAGCATATTGATATTAAATCTAAACTTAGATTTCAAATTGCTTACGATGAAGTTAATATGCGTTTTCAAAAAGTATTTCCAATTATTTTTGGTGGTGGTACTGCTGATTTGAAAATTATTGGCGATCTTAATGATGCTGAATGTGGAATAGATATTGTAGCGCAGCCGCCAGGGAAGAAAATGCAAAATATAAATCTTATGTCTGGTGGTGAAAAGGCCATGACGGCCGTAAGTTTAATTTTCTCAATTTTCTTAGTTAAGCCTTCGCCATTCTGTTTACTAGATGAGGTTGATGCACCATTGGATGACGCTAACGTTGGTCGATTCAATGAACTTCTAAGAGAGATGAGTTCTGATTCACAATTTATTTTAATTACTCATAATAAGAAAACTATGGAATTAAATGACACCCTTTACGGCGTGACAATGCAAGAGCCAGGTGTCTCAAAAGCAGTTTCAGTTCAATTACATTAATTTTTAAAAAGGCCTCTAGATAGGCCTTCTATTTTAGGGAAATATATGATTTTAATTGGTGGCATAATGGCCGGAATATTTGCAGGGATTTTCTCTGGACTCTTAGGTATTGGCGGTGGAATTATTCTCGTTCCCCTAATGGTTTTTGTGATGAAAATGCCATTACGTGAAGCTATTGGTACTTGTTTAGTTTCTCTACTCTTACCTGTCGGTGGATCGGGAGTGTATGAATATTGGAAAGCAGGAAAAATTAATGGAGATAATATTAAGTTGGGATTACTACTTTCTTTAGGGCTTTTTTTGGGGGGATTTTTGGGTGCAAAACTTTCTTTTATGCTTCCTGATAAAGTAATACGCTACGTATTTGCATTTATTATGTTTGCCACAGGCTTTAAGTTTTTACTAAATAATTAGTTGTAAAATATGAAAATTATTATTTTTATTTTTTGTAGTTTGTTTTCTGTTTATTTACTTGCTGATACCTCAGATTTTTTAAATTTATGTAAAACTCATTTTAAAAGTGATAGCGCCAGACTTGATACATGCGAGAGAGTTAATAAGATTTTATTTGCAGGAGTGACGGCCAAAGAAGCATCAACTTTAACTTCACCTCAAAAGATCAGTGCCACGGAGATGAGTGTTGATAAGAAAATATTATTTATAGCACTCAATGATCCAAATTATTTTCCGGCCTTAGTTTACTGTTATTCAGTATATCATCACTGGATTAATCCAAATCAAATTTCACCTGATGCTCTAGGAATGTTAAGTTCAGGAGTCTCAATTCTTAATGAAAATTTACCCCAATATCAAAAATGGTTAAACTCATCAAAAGAAGGAAAATCGTGTCGAAGTTTAGTTGAAAAAGAATCAGGACTACCAATATCTAATTTAGAAGATTCACTAAAAGGCTATACCGCCATGATTGTACTTAATCCTTATGCTGTGATTAGAACTAGTGGGGATGATTTTAATAAAGCGATGGATGAATTACGATTAACTCTGAATCATGAACGCATTCACGCCTATCATGTTTTATGTCCTCAATTTGAAAAAAGTGAAAAAAATAAATGGTTAAAACTTTCACTAGCTGAAAAAAATAAATTTATTGAAAAATATCCTAATTATAATTGGAGTGATGTCAAAACGGCCGGAAGAGAGTATTCTGCCTTTACATTAGAAACGGTACCAGAATCTATCGCTTCACTTGTTTCAACTTGTAAAATTAAATAGACTGAGTCACTTTAGATAAGTGTTTAGGGCTATCCGGATTTAATCCTCTTGTGCGTGATAATTCTTCTATCATTAAATAAAAACTTTGAACGGCGGTTATAATATCTAATTCTTCAACATGAGCACTTTGGATTTCTAGATCTCTTTCTTTAACAAATGAAGGAGCGGCCAAAATAACTTTTGCACCTCGGGCCCTCATATCTGTCGCTAAATCCAGTAATGAAAGCAGAGCTGGTCCTCGGGGAGCAAAAATAAAGAGCGGATACCCTTCTTCAATCAATGCTTGTGGCCCATGTTTAATTTCTGCACCACTAAACGCTTCGGCTTGTATGCCGCAAGTTTCTTTAAATTTAAGAGCTGCTTCTAAGGCGAGAGATAATCCATGTCCTCGACCAACCACCATGATTCGTTTCGCTTCTTCAAGTGTTGGAATGACTTTTGTCCAATCAAGTGACTGGGCCTTTAATAAATCATCAGGTAAGTGGTGAAGAGAGCGAGTAAGTATTTCATCATTTTTCCAGTGTCCTATAAGAGAAGCACTGGCACTGAGAGAAGCTATAAAACTTTTAGTAGCGGCAACTGCTTTTTCTTTGTTTGCACACAAAGGCAAAACAAATTCAGCTGACTTTGCCAGAGGAGAATCTAGATCATTAACAAGAGCGATAGTCGGAATTAGTTTTTCATGCATATATTTGATAGGTAAAATAACGTCTGGGCTTTGACCTGATTGAGAAATTGAAATGCCTACAGACTGACTAAAATCGATGTCTGCTTGGTAGAGAGTAAGTGCTGACATGTTAAGTGAAGTCGTTAATTTTCCTAATTTCGTTGTCGCTAGAAAATTCATATATTGAGCGGCATGATCTGAACTTCCGCGAGCAACACTTACTAATGAGTATGGATTTTTCTGATTTAAAACTTGTGCAATTTCTTGGACAATTTCTTGATTATTTTCTAATTGTGCTTGAACAACATCAGCTGCTTCTAGTGCTTCCGTTCTCATAAGTGTCTTCAAATTTTATCTCCTTCAATATATACTTCTTCAATGGTCAGATCACTTTTCAAGATAATTAAATCTGAAAAATACCCTTCCTTTAACATGCCTCGATCTTGAAGCCCAATAAGTTCTGCCGGAATTTCAGACAGTCGCTGACTGGCCTCTTCAATAGTAAGGTTTAAACTAACAAGATTTCGGAGTGCTTGATCCATCGTTAGGCAACTTCCAGCGAGTGTTCCATCTTTTAAACGAACACCACCCAAACATTTATGAACTAGCTGTGTGCCGAGGTTAAATTCTCCATCAGGCATTCCAGTTGCAGAGGTGGCATCAGTAACAAAATAGAGATTAGGAATTGCTCTCAAAGCCGCTTTGATAGCACCTGGATGAACATGTAATAAATCTGGAATGAGTTCTGCAAAATGAGCATGCGCCAATGCGGCCCCCACCATTCCTGGTTCTCGATGATGAAAACCAGACATTGCATTAAAAAGATGAGTGAAACTTTTGGCCCCATATGCAAGAGCCTCAACTCCTTGTTCGTAAGATCCATTTGAATGGCCAATTTGAATGACCATAATTTTTTTTAATTCCTTAATAAGTTCTAAATTATTAAAGTCTTCAGGTGCAAGTGTTAAAATTTTTATAGGAATAATATTATTTAATTTATTAATTTCCTCTCGAGTTGCCGCCCGAGAAAGACTAGGTTGAGCACCAAGTTTTTTTGAACTGATATATGGGCCTTCGAGATGAACCCCCAGTAGTCTTGCTTCCTTGTTATGACGTTTTAGAAAATGAGGTTTCATGGAATCAAACGATTTTTGAAGATCCTCTTGTGTGGCCGTCATCGTTGTCGCTAAAAAACTAGTAGTCCCAAATTTGGCATGAGTTTTTGCAATTGTTGAAAGAGAAGTTTTAGAAGCCTCCATGACGTCACATCCGCCACCACCATGGACATGTAAATCAATAAAACCAGGAATAATGAGAGGTAAATTCTTTTTCTCGGAAACGATTGGTTTTATAGAAATTATTTTTTCATTAAATACAATTTCACCGTGAATAAAACCATCTGGAGTGAGGATATTTCCGATTAATGATTTCATTTAGGTAACACCAAGTATAAGGCCCCTTGGGCAGAATTTTTTTGTGCTTTTAAAACTCTATTTTTTATTGTTTCAGGTAAAGAAGGAATTAGCGCTTCACCCAAACGTCCACAAATAGAAAGTGGTAGTTCATTAAGGGGATCTAGGGTCTTAATCATAATTTCAATTTCTATTCCTGCCTCAAGTAAAAATTGCTTAGCAGAAATATCTGTTTTAGCTGATTCAAATATAAATGGTGCCAGTTGAGCAAAAGCATTTTGCTGAGCATTTCCTAGCCATGTTAAAAATTCATCAGTTGAATTTCCGCAATAATTTAATATTAAATTTGTAAGTGTTGATGCTTCTCTTCGCCCATCAAGTGTTTTTTGTGCAAGCCCCGCAGCTTTCATTCCAAGCCAGGCCCCACTAGCTTCATCGCCGGCCGGAAATCCCCAACCTGAAACAGCTATTCGTTCACCATTTTTTTTTAAAACCATTCCTACACTTCCCGTTCCAACAGCAACAATCACACCTGGTTTTCCACCATGAGCACCAAGTAATGTTGTAAATCCATCTGTGTCGAGTGAAATCGTGAGAAAACCAGGATTTTTTAATAAAAATTTATTTTTCCAAATAATATTATTAGCACCTGAAAGACCTAGGCCAATTGCACACTCTGAAAGCATTGGCACATGTAATTTTTCATTCGCTAGTGCTTTCGCAATCGTATCCATTATAGAGCGCCAGGCCTGCTCAATACCCTGGCCGAGTGCAGATGGAGCACCTTCAGCTTCTGCAATTACTTGACGAGAGTGGTCTGCCACTACAACTCGTGTGCCACTTCCTCCACCATCAACACCAATAAAATATTTAATTTTAGTTTGCATATAATATTTAGATTAAGGGGACTTTTAAAAAAGGTAAAGTAGGGGTAGTCTTTTCGATAAACTACCGGAGACTTTTAATGAAAAATACAATACTAACACTGACTACTCTAGTATCACTATGTTTTTCTTCATTTGCATTATGTACTGAATTTATGCCTAAAAGTTTTTCTGCTGAGTTTGAACAAGAATATATAAGTACATTAAAAGGTAAAGTGAAAAAAGGGAATGGTTCTCTTGATTATCAATACCCGGGTAATATTCGTTTTAAAACAACTTTGCCCTCAGAGATTTTATTTATTAGTAATGGAGCAAAGTCTTGGTATTATCGAGCCCCTTTTATAGAAGGCGAAGAAGGGGAAGTTACAGAAACTTCCACTAAAGATGGAAGTGGTATTTTTACAAAGTTTTTTGATTCATTAAAAAATGGATTGGAAAATAACTCGTTATATTCTGTCGCTAAAAAAGATAAAGAAATTAAAATTAATTTTTTAGGAGATTCTAGTAAGGATACTGGGATTAGTGAAGCCATTTTAAAATTTCATCAGGCACAAATTAATTTTTCTAACTTGCAAACTATTGAATTAGTTTTTCCAGACAAAAAACGTTCTACTATAAAGCTTAAAAATATAAAAATAAATCCATCATTTGATTTGAAAATTTTTCAATTTACTGCCCCACCAAGGACTAAAAAGGTTTAGCAAAAAAATCTTTATCTAGAAGAAACTGTTGTGAATTGAGAATCCTTTTGTAAGTTATATAGTTTCTAAAAACTAACTTTATATAATTTCTTGTTTCTTCATATGGGATCATTTCTATGAACTCCAGGTAGTTTCCATTAAATCGCTCTCGTTCCCAAACTTTTATCACATCCTCACTGGCGTTATATGCAGCAGTTGATTGTGCAAATTTGCCATCAAATTTTTCTCTTAAATCTTTTAATAATGAGGTTCCCATTTCTAAATTAATTTCAGGATTGTAGAGATCATTATAATCGTTATAAGGAATTGAATATTTATTTGCTAGTTCAACTGCTTTTTCTGGAATTAATTGCATTAATCCAAAGGCATCGGCCCAGGATCTTTCACTGGCAATGAAGGCCGATTCTTGTCTTGTAATACCAAATACTAATTCCATAGGTACATTGTATGTACTTCCAAATGTAGAAATGAGATCAAGATAAGGAGTTGGAAAAACAATATTGATATATTTTTCTGTCATGGCATTTTTAGTACTATTAGAAAAATTATAAATTTGCCTCATTCCACCTTGGTACCACTCAGTTTGAGCATAAAGAGACATGGCACGTTCGCGTTCTTTGGGCGTTTTGAATTGTGAATCAATTTCTCTTAAATACTTTTCTGCATATTTTTTTTCATTCATGGCAATTAGCCAGTCAAGAATTTGATTGCCCGTTGGAGTTGTATCAATTTGTGTTTTTGAGAGTGGTTTTAGAGTGATACCTAGATCTAGGGTTGAAAGAATACCATAGTAACCAAATGGGTCGGCATCATGCAGATTTTTAAATATTATTTTTGCTTCCTCCATTTTATGAAGTTTTAAACATGCTTTTCCTTTCCAAAAGTTAAGTTTGTTAATGAAATTAGAATTTTTAGATTTTGTTGCAAATTTTTCAGCGGACAAAATGACTTCATTGTTTTTCTTTAAAAGATAATTATTCCAAATAATGGCCCATTGAATATTTTCTTGGAGACTTAAGTCTGTAATTTTAATTTTTCCTGCTTCTTCAAAATATTTTAATGCCTTAATTGATTCTTTATTTTCCAGATTCAAGGAACCATATAGCCAATAAACAGTTGCTAGTTGGTTGGGGCTCCCCACTTTGGCCATTAAAAAATTATCAAGAATTTTTTGTGCTTCATTATTTCGATGGTCTGTCCAGACAGCTCGAGCAAGGCCAATAACACTATCAGACCAAGCTTCATTGTTTTCTTCGGAAGGATTTGAATGTCTAAGAGTATTTAGAAATTTTTCCATCTCAAAAGTCTTATCTAAAAATAATTTTAAATTTCGTTCAACTTTATGAGAAATTCTTAGAGCATTAAAGGCCTTTACTTTTTCTTTTGTCGAAAAGTCACTTCTAATAATTTGCTGGTAAAGTTCTCGTGCTTTAATAAATTGACGATTAACTTCAAAATCTTTAGCAATAGAGTAAATATTTTGATTAGTAATTTCAGTATTATGAAGAGGAGATATTTCAATCAACTTATTATTATATTTTTTTAGATTCTCGTTATCTCCAATCGTTTTTGCTATTTCGATAGCTCGTTTAATAAGTTCGACTTTTTCACTCTGGATTTTTTTAAAACTAATGCTTTCGTATGAGAATTGTGCCTCATATTTGAGAAGATTGTGCTGTATCGCCAGCTTGAGAGATAATTCTGAAAAAAATTCTTTGAGATAGTTAGAAATCTTAGTATCTTCCCAAAAATTTTCAAGTTCACTGCTGCTAAAGTCACAGTTTGCCATGGTGTGAACAAGAGCTAGATCATTAAGAGGAAAATTCGATTTTTTGGATAGGTCCGTGAAAAGATTACATGCCGTTCTATTTTCATTATTTGTTTCGGCAATCATGGCCAAAAGATAGTTCTTAGCCAGTTCTTCTGTTTCATTTTGGGGGAGAGAAGTGAGATTTTTCAATACTTCTAGTCTATTGGCCGGGGGAACGGTCAACATTTTAACTGGATGAGTTGCACAGCCAGGAAGCATTAAGGTTAGAGCAAGAAGTGACAGAGATAGAAATTTTTTCATACATCCCTCAAGGTCTTTGATTATTCGTTAATTCTATACTATTTACTTTGAATTACTATTTTTATGAATAAGGGTCTTTGTGGAATTAATCAAAAACAGTGCAGATACTAAAACCGTCTTTTTTACTTCTCTAGGTTGTTCAAAAAACTTAGTAGATTCCCAAGTTATGCTTGGTTATATGGGTCTTGATGGTTTTTCAATTACCACCGAACCTGAAGATGCCAAAGTTATTGTAGTCAATACATGTTCATTTATAGAAGCTTCTAAAAAAGAATCAGTTGAAGTCATTCTTGATATGGCCGACTTTAAAAATCCAGAAAATGGTCGTTGTAAGGCGTTAGTTATTGCAGGTTGTATGGCCCAAAGATATGCCGAGCAATTAGAAAAAGAAATTCCCGAAGCTGACTTAATCATTGGAACTGGTGAATATAATAAAATTGCTTTACTGCTAAAGGCCTTAGAAGACGGAAAATTAAAACAGAAATCATTTGTTGAAATTCCCAAATTTATTCATACAGAATATGATCCGCGGTTAAATACTTCTCCATTTTACACTGCTTGGTTAAAAATATCTGAAGGCTGTAATCGAAATTGTACATTTTGTATTATACCAAAATTGCGTGGAAAACTTCGTTCTCGATCGGTTGAGTCTCTGGTAAATGAAGCTAAGAATTTGGCTTCTACAGGGGTACGAGAGCTCAACCTTATTTCTCAAGATCTTTCCGATTACGGAGTCGACCTTGATGAAAATAATAAGTTATTTAATCTACTCACTGGTCTTGAAACAGTAGAGAATATTGACTGGATTAGATTGTTTTATTTTTATCCAGATGAATTAACTGATGAAGTAATTGAAAAAATTGCTATCTCCAAAAAAATAACAAAATATCTGGATATGCCAGTTCAGCATTTTTCTACGAATGTTTTAAAACGCATGAATAGACAAATTACAGGTGAGAAAATCCATGAACGTATTGAGAAATTACGGACTAGAATTCCTGATATAGTCGTTCGTACAAGTATTATTGTTGGTTTCCCTGGGGAAACAGATGAAGACTTTGATTTACTTTTAGAGGGAGTAAAAAAAGCTCGATTTAATCATTTGGGTATTTTTCGTTATTCTGATGAAGAGGGTACACCAGCTTTTAAATTACTACCAAAAGTTCCACAAGATATCATTGAAGAAAGATTTGATGATTTATTTGAAACTCAAAAAGAAATAGTTCGTGAACTTAACTCTGCATACCTTGGAAAAGTCATTCAGGTATTAATTGAAGGTGAACACGAAGAGACTGAATTATTGATTCAAGGACGCCATGCTGGTCAGGCTCCTGATATTGATGGAAAGGTTATTATTAATGATTTTAATGGCCATGAAATTAAAATTGGTGAACTTGTAAGTGTCGAAATTACAGATGTGTTGGACTACGATCTCGTTGGGCGTATTGTAATGTAATCATTATAGGCTAAGCAGTACTTGATTGAATCTAATGCCTCCCTAAGTTATATTTTCAAAATAACTAAAATATAGGGAGTTCTCGTGAACAAAGACCATATTCTATTAATTGAAGATGACTTACTCTCTCGAATTAGTCTTGAAAATAGATTACTGGAGAGAGGAAGAGTTAGCCTTGCAGGTAGTTCTGAAGAAGCACTTCAAAAACTAAAGTTAAACAAGTTCGACCTGGCCTTTGTTGATTTAGATTTAGATCGAGAACTAGCAGGCCTTGAATTAATTGCACAAATAAAAGCAAAGAATATTTATACCATTGTTCTGAGCGGGCGTGAGGATGACGCAATTATCGATAAAGCTTATACAAATGGATGTGACGACTACTTAGTTAAGCCATATACCAAAAAAGGATTAGAATTAGTTTTTAAAAAATTTAATCAAAAATTATCAAATAGAAATTCACTTGAACAACTAAAAGAAAAATTAATTACACAAGATCCTGAACAACTTTCTCAGTTAGCAATAATTGGCCAAGCACTTTTAAGTGATAGACCAATTTTAATTACCGGTGAAACAGGTACAGGTAAGACATACCTGGCCAAGTTTATTCATGAGCTGAGTGATAATGGAGCAAAGTCACCTTTTATACATTTAAACTGTTCAGAGTTATCAGAATCACTTTTAGAATCTGAATTGTTTGGACATGAGAAAGGTTCTTTTACTGGAGCAATCAAATCTAAAAAAGGTATGCTAGAGCTTGCAGACCAGGGTATTCTTTTTCTTGATGAAATAGCAACTATGCCTTTGACTCTTCAAAAAAAATTACTAAAAGCAATTGAAGAAAAGTCGTTTTATCCTGTAGGATCTGAAAAACTTGTGCACTCAAAATTTCGCCTTATAAGTGCAACATGCGAAAATTTACAAGAAAAAATTCAAAAGGGAGAATTTCGAACAGATCTTTTTTTTAGATTGGAAGGGTTTAATGTTCATTTGAAAGCACTTCGGGAGCGATTGGGAGATATGGAAGAACTCTTAAAATTCTTTCAGAAAAAAGCAGAACGTCGATTTGTTTTTGAGGTCGATGCTAAAGAATATTTTATTAACTATGCTTGGCCTGGTAACGTTCGTGAATTAGAAAAGGTGATGGATATCTTACAACTTAAAACAAATGGTAGGGTGTCGTTACACGATATAAAAACGCTCTTACATACAAGTGAACCTAGTAAGAAAATGAATATTGACGCTGTTTTAAAAGTGGGGCTGTCATCGTATATCCAAAAGATTGAAATGGATATTGTGGCAGAAACATTAAAAAATAATAAAGATAAAGTGAGAAAAACACTTTCCGATCTTAAAATTTCAAATAGTGCTTTTTATAGAATTACACAAAATTTAAAAAGTAATAGAGCATCTCATGTCTGATGGCACCACTCAAAAAGTAGTCCATGATATTAATGCGGCCATATCAGCATTGGTTAGTGCTATGGAGCTGACTAAAGACGAGTGGCAAACAAATCCTGAATTAGTTGACAGAATTCTTCCACTAAGTTTAGAGAAAATTATTGAATTACAAACTCATTTGGCAAGATACAAAAGTCTAAAACTATCTTAAAATAATCCTTATATTTTGTAAGGAGTTAGTTTTGAAATTTAGCATAATTTTTTTATTTTTATTTTCTATAAATACCTTTGGTGCCGATGCTGTTAAGAAAGAAGAACTCAGTATTGCAGAAAAATGGCGGCCAACTATTACAAAATATTTTGGAGAAGAGTTTGCTATAAAGTTGCTTGGAGCTACTTCAGACGTAAAAAAAGATAATCTCGATCTTTTACAAATGCCTCAAATTCCAATTCTGGTGGTCGATGCTCGATCGACATCGGTCTATGATAAAAAACCTGACAAAGTTATTTTAAAACCTGAGGAAGAAGCCAAATATCATTATAGTTTTTTGACTGAGTTATATGAAGTAACCAGACAATCACAACCACAAGCAGATGATATAAAAAAAATGATGAATACATTATCTCAAGGTGCAACTCGAGAAGGTGTTTATCATTCAATGGTACTAGATCCAGTTTATAATCAATTAGAAACGATCTATAAACCCATAAGGCTACCAGCATCTGAATTTGCAGTTTATTTTTATAGTAATTATATTGCTAAAAAAATTAGTCCAGATAGTTTAACTTCGATGAATATGTACACTTTGAAAAGATTAATTGCTGAAAAAGCAATTGATATCATTGATGCATTTGGTGAAAATCGTGATGGACTTGAAACATGGTATGCTATTTTATCTAGTGATTTAGCAACTCGATTTCCTCAGCATTGGTCTAATAAATTGAGAAAAAATTCTTCTAAGGCCGTTCACAAAAATTGGGCCAGCAAAGCACCCATTCAACATATAAAATCTGAAATCATTATCAAACTTCATATTGCACTTAATTCTCTGATGTAGTTATCGCCAGAAAGGATTTTCAAGAGATGAGAAGACTTTTAAAAGTCTTTCAATTCCCAACGCTATCCCCGAAGAATTTGGCAATCCTCTGGTCATTGCTTCATATATAATTTTAGGTTCTGGAAGTTCGTAGCCATATAGATTTTTTTTCTCTAGAGCCTGTTCATTGAATCTTTTTTTTAAGACTTCAAGATCTGTTAATTCGTTAAAGCAATTGCATAATTCTATTCCATTCGCGTAAATTTCAAAGCGTTCACAAACTCGTGGGTCACTTTTTTTTAGAGTTGATAAGGCACTTAAGTGATAGGGAAATTCAGAGAGCAAAAGAAAAGGATAATGGGCGAGATGTGGCTCAATTTTATTTAAAAATAAAAGAAAGTAATAGTCATCCCAGGCCAGCTCCTCACCCATAACCGGTAATGGAATATCTTTAAAGTTTTTTATAATTAATTCTTTTAAATCTTTTTTATCTAAAAAATTTAGAATATCAATATTGAGCATATCTTCGAAAATTTCTTTTATAGTAGCTCGCTCTATTTGTATTTCTTTCTCAAGACAAAAAGAAAAAAGATTTTCACAATCGTTCATTATTTGAGTGTAGTGAGCATTTTTTCGATACCATTCTAACATTAAGAATTGTGGGCGATGGTTAGGTGCAAGTGGCTCATCTCTAAAGGCATAGGAAATAGTAAAAATATTTTCCAGTCCTTGGGATAAAAGCTCTTTCATGTGAAATTCAGGAGAAGTATGCAGATACCATTCACTCATTGAGTTAGTTCGTGTATGTGCAACTTGAAAGGGGTGAATATGAGTTTCCATACCCGGGTTTTGCACCATGGGGGGAGTGATAACATCAAGAAATTTTTCTTTTTCAAAAAATGATCTGATGGATTTTATTAAATGGGCCTGTGCAATGACAGCGTCTTTATTCACAGTAATGACTTTATCTCAGAAAAATGAGTTCTTGCAAGTTGAAATAAATCTCTCATTCCCTTATAGTGTGCTCAGTTGAATTTGATCAGGAGATTAATTGATGAATTTTTTATGGATTTTGTTACCAGTCTTAATTGGTATAATTATATTTTTTCTGACTAGGCCTAAACAAGAAAAAGAAATTAAAAAGGAAGTCACACCTCCTAAAATAATAAAGATATCCTTTGCGGATCGATTAAAAAAAGGTTTATCACAATCTCGCAGCGAAGTTTGGGGAAAACTCTCAAATATATTTTCAGGAAACACTTCGAGTGATGAGAAAATAGAGGCCATAGAGGAACTTCTCTATAGTGCCGATATTGGAACGGCCACAGTTGCAGAATTAGTGGAAGAAATTAAGAAAAAAGCAAAGACTGAAAATTTTTCCGAAAATGATTTTAAAATGTTTCTTCATAATTTTTTAAAAAATAAAATTGCTCCCATCCAGGCCAATGTTGATGCATCTCTTTATCATTTTGATCAAGAGAAAAAAGGTCACACAAAAGTGATCATGGTTGTGGGAGTAAATGGTGCAGGAAAAACAACAACAATTGGTAAATTAGCTACCAAGCTTCGAAGTGAAGGAGCTAATGTAGTAGTTGGGGCCTGCGATACTTTTCGTGCAGCAGCAGTTGATCAATTACAAGTTTGGTGTGATAGAGCAGGAGCGACGATGATTCGCGCCAAAGAAGGAAGTAATCCGTCTGGAGTTGGTTACGATACCTTACAAGCAGCACTAAATGCTAAGGCCGATTATTGTATTTTGGATACAGCGGGTCGCTTGCATACTAAAGAAAATTTAATGGAAGAATTAACTAAAAGTAAAAATGTATTAAAGAAATTAGATCCAGAAGCACCTCATCATGTGCTTCTAGTCATTGATGCGATTACTGGTCAAAATGCTATTCGTCAGGCCGAAGAATTTCACAAAGCGCTAAATTTAACTGGTCTCATTTTTACAAAGTGCGATGGTTCTTCAAAGGCCGGAAGTGCTGTATCGATTGTTTCTCAATTGAAATTACCAATAACTTATATTGGAGTTGGGGAGACTGCAGAAGATCTAGATGTTTTTAATCTCGATGACTATTTAAATGCTCTGTTGGGTGTGTAGCGCAAGGCATTTTGTTTGACGTAAATTCATCCATCGATTAATCTTTCTCTAATGAATAATGTGAGAGAAGAACAAGTTGTATTTGAAGTATTAGGCTGCTCGCTCAAACTTAAAGAAGATGAAAAGTTAGAGGGTGTTAAGCCGAGTGATATTGTTAGTTATGTGCAGAATGAAGCTTCTAAAATATTGCAACAAAACCCAGGCCTAGGTCAGGGACAAGTTGCTGTGCTTATCGCCATGAAACTTGCTGGTGAAAAGTTAGCTTTAGAGCATGAATATCGAGACAATATACGTTTATTGCATAGATCTGCACAAGACGCCTTCCAATACATCGAAAATATCTCACCGACTGTTTCTTAAATTAATTGATTAGACTAATGATTGAAAAAAAAAATGAGCTAAGAAAAAAGGCCATAGGCATTCTTTCACAAGTTTCAGGTTCAGACTTTGATAAGTGGAATATTTCATTATCAAAAAATCTTAACAATTTTTTAAGTAACTCAATGTTAGGAAACAAAGTTATAGGTGGCTATGCCCCCATTTTTCGTGAGCCTGTGTGGATGAATGCAGTTAGCGAAAATAGTAGATTGGCCTTTCCTTGTTTTGATGAGCAGATGTTTTACCGGCTTTCACAATTTAGTGAGTTAGAAAAGAGAGTTGATTTTGGTTTTGAGATTTTGGGCCCAAGGGAAAATACTCAAATAATTGATCCAGAGATTTTATTAATTCCAGGGTTAAGCTTTTCTCCAGAAGGAGAAAGACTGGGACGAGGAAAAGGTTTTTTTGACCGCTTTCTTGAAAACTTTAAAGGGATAAAAATTGGGCTTTGCTTTGAGTGCCAAATCGAAAATGGGATACCGACTGAAGAACATGATAAAAAAATGGATTTTATAGTTACAGAAAAAAAAATATATCGAATTTAGGAGTTAGACATTATGAATATTGAAATTATCCTCGCCTCCCTTTTATTTGCAGTCGTGGGGGCAGCTGTTGGTTACTTCGTAAAGAATGGCCAAGTACAAAAAGAAATAAAACTTCAGGAAGGTAAAGCAACTGAAATAATCGACAAAGCTCGAAAAACATCTGATGAGATAAAGTATAAAGCTCGTCAAGAAGCAAAAGAAATTGCTCGTGATGAAAAAGAAAAATTAGACAGAGAAGTGCAAAACAGAACTAATGAAGTAAAAAATCAAGAGCGAGAAGTTGCAAAGAAAGATGCTACTTTAGATCGCAAAATTGAAGAACATGAAAAAGAAGTAAAAGTTTTAAAAGAAAAAGAGATTGCATTTGAAGTTGGAAAAAAACTGCATGAAGAAGAAGCAGTTAAACTAAAGAAAAAACAAAATGAATTTAGTGATCGCTTGGCAGAAGTGGCTTCGCTAACAAAAGAAGAAGCTAAAGCTCAATTATTAAAAGTTATGGAAGAAGAGGCCAGAGTAGATTTTGGTAAAATTTTAAGAAGAATTGAAGAAGAAACAAAGGAAGATGCTGAAGCAAAATCTAAGCGTATTATTGGAATAGCTATTCAAAGATTTGCTGGAGAGTATGTAGGAGAGAGAACGATTGGATCTGTTGAACTTCCATCAGACGATGTGAAAGGAAGATTAATTGGACGTGAAGGTCGAAATATTCGAGCATTTGAACAAATTTGTGGCGTAGATTTAATTATCGATGACACTCCAGAAGTTGTAGTTATCTCTTCTTTCAATGTCGTGAGAAAAGAAATTGCTCGTATGGTTATTCAAAAACTTATTGCTGATGGACGAATTCATCCAGCTAAAATTGAAGAATTTCATGATAAATCAAAAGCCGAAATGGAAAGACAACTTCGTGATCTGGGTGAAAAGGCCCAAATGGAAATTGGAGTTCACGGAATCCATCCAGAGATATTAAAATTGGTTGGAGCGCTTCAGTGGAGAACTTCATATACACAAAACCAATATCAACATGCTATTGAAGCTGCATTTATTTGTGGAGCGATGGCCGCTGAACTTGGACTCAATGTAAAACAAGCAAGAAGAGCTGGATTGCTTCACGATATTGGTAAAGTTATTGATGCTTCAGCTGAAGGATCACATGCTGTTATTGGTGCAGATTTTGCTAAAAAATATGGAGAGTCTGCTGATATCGTTCATGCAATTCGTGCTCACCATGATGATGAAAAACCACAATCAGTTCTTGCTCACTTAGTAGCGGCTGCCGATGCACTTTCTGGTGCTCGTCCAGGTGCTAGAAAAGCAATGATGGAATCATACGTAAGTCGCTTAACTGATATTGAAGAAATTGTGAATACATTTGAAGGTGTTTCAAAATCTTATGCTATTTCTGGTGGGCGAGAAATTCGCGTCTTTGTTGAGAACGATCGCGTAAGTGATGAACAAACAGTTATGCTTTCGCGTGATATTGCTAAGAAAATTGAAGAAGAAATGTCTTATCCTGGAACAATTAAAGTTACAGTGTTAAGAGAAACAAAAGCAGTCGGAATCGCAAAATAAGTAAAAATGATTTTAACAAAACAAAGCCGCTATTATTTAATAAGTTTTATAACAGCGGCACTTTTTTGGTTATTGTTCTACTTTCTAGATGTTGAATTTATCAATATATCTTTTTTTATCATGGCCTTCTTTTGGCATTTTGCACTACTTGCACCGGGTGTTCGCGAAAAAGTAATTGTACAAAAAACAAGATTTTCATTTTTAAGTCTTGCTCTTAAATTTAATTATTATCTTCAGATGTTTATACCATCCCAGAAAATTCCATTTGGGCCATCTGTTGTGCGGGCCATTTCCCCACTCCTTTTCTCTTTTTTATTAATGGTCGCGGGGGGAGTTGGAAATTTATTATTTACGCTTTTGGGATCATTGATTTTCGAAGTGATTTATCTCAGACTGCATCGGGTGACTACTCAAGTGAATAAAGATGATCCAGAAATTCCGCCAGCGATTCCGAACGCAGAAAACATCCACGAATAACTTCACCTTCTTCATAATCATCAAATAAATTTCTAGAAAATGATTTAAATCGCTTGAGAATATGTAAATCATTCCATTGTACTTCACGATATTCAACTAACAATGCTTCAAAATAAAGTTCTAGATATTTTTTACGTTCAAACAAGAGAAAAGTCTCATCAGTATTGGCACCATCTGCATAAAGTCCTGCAAGCCAAGGAGTTTTTAAAGCACTTCTTCCTAACATGACTGAATGACAATTGGTCATTGTAAAGATTTTATCTATATCATCAGCATTCCATATATCACCATTACCAATTATTGGAATAGAGACAGAGTCTACGGCCTTTTTTATATAGCTCCAATCGGCAACACCTTTATAAAGCTGATCGCGAGTTCGAGCATGGAGAGTAACGGCCTCAACTCCTGCATCTTCAATAAGCTTTAGCGAATCAAAAAAGTTCTTATCGTCTCGATATCCAATACGCATTTTTACAGTGAAAGTACCTTTGAAATGTGTGCGAATTGTATTGAGAATAGACTTAAGTTCTTGATGGTTAGATAATAGATAGGCACCACCAAAATGGGAATTAACAGTATGTGAAGGACAGCCAAGATTTAAGTCTAAATGATGAAAGCCGATCGAATCTAGTATTTCAACTACCATTTCTGTTTGGGCTTTATGGGAAGTTAGGATCTGAAATGAATTTCTTTTTCTCCATTCGGTATTTGCAAAAATTCTTTTACCGTAGTGCTCCATGATACTTCGTTCCGTTATTTTACCAACAGTTGGGACACGTAAAAAATCAGTGAATAATTGAGACCATTCTGGAAAGGTTTTTAAGAGCGCAATACGATATGGCTCATCAGTAATGCCTTCCATCGGAGCAAAGAGGAGAGATTTTTTAGGAAACACGTCGAAATTCTTCATTCACCATGCTAGTATCAAAACCTACATAGGAAGGGAAATGGAAGTTATAAAAATAATCACAGAATTTTTTTTGGTCTCTATGGTTTTTAGTTATACCTTGTTTTCGCCGATAGCCAGTTCGAGTTTAACAGGCAACGGTTTTATAAAGTTAATTAGTAATCTCTCTATTGGGCTTTTGGTTTTGGCCATTATTATTAATCCTCTTTCTGGTTTAAGTTTCAAATTAATTTCAGCTTTTTTCCTCATCATCATTTCAACTTTCCACCAAGAGCAGAAGTCTTGGCCGATGTGGGGATTATACGCATGTGTGGTTATTTTATTGGGCAGTCATTTGTTGAGCTTTTCCAAAAATAATTTATTAAATGCAGTCTTTTTATTTTCATCTACACTTCTATTGGGAATTATTACTTATGCCATGACCTTAGGTCATTGGTATTTAGTAGTTCCCAAACTAAGTGAAAAGCCTCTTAAAATTGCTGCTGTATTGACGTGGTTAATACTGATAATTAAATTAACGATAGCTTCTATAACTATTTTTACTCACCAAGAATATCTGGCCAATGCTGACGCATTTCATTTTATTATAATCATTATGCGAATTACTTTTGGCTATCTTGTAATTTTTGGGATGAGTCTTTTTAATTGGAAGTTAATTAAACTTAGATCTATTCAAAGTTCGACCGGAGTACTTTATGCGATGACATTTTTTGTTTTCATTGGTGAACTAATCTCGGGTTATCTCTACTTTAACTATGGATTACTATTATGAGCATGACTGTTCAATTTACCTGTAAAGAATGTGGATCTGGAATTCACGTTTACCCCTCACTTGAAGCTGTAAAAATAGTTTGTGACGTTTGCCATACTCAGCAAGAAGTACATTTTAACCAATCTGAAGTAGACGGAGTGTTAAAACATTGTCCAGCATGCAATCGTCAGGATTTTTATTCACAAAAAGACTTTAGTCGAAAAGTTGGAGTTAGTCTTTTTGTCATCGCTGCTCTTATTTCAACATGGATGCTTTGGAAAGGAATGGGCCCACAATGGTATTTGAGTACGTTTATCGTTCTTTATTTATTAGACTTCATTTTATTTAGAAAATTAAATCAAATTGCGATTTGTTATAAATGTGAAACAATTTTTCGTGGAGTTAAAAATATTAAAGATATTCAAGGTTTTAGCCATGAGATGCATGATCGCATTATTTACTCAGATCATAACTTTGAGGGAAAACAGCTAGATCATTGATATTTAAGGACGATTGGACAAAAACCACTGATTAGGGTAGAATATAATCTCTCTTATTATTAAACAAGGATTGCTTACATAGAACCTCCCTTAACGTTACTCTCTTCAAATCATGAAATTATTGGCCTTATCATCTGTTTTATTACAACAGCATTTTTTTCTGCGGCCGAATCAGCATTGTTATCAATTGGTGTTGATCGCGCCAGACAATTAATTGAAGAAGGTGGACCAAAAGGTAAAGCAATGGCCTTTATGATCATGCGACCTTCTGAACTACTTTCTACAATCTTAGTAGGAAATAATGTCGCCAATATTTTTGCCGGAGCATTAACAACTTCAGTTGCCACAAGACTAACCGGAGATAGTGGAGTTGGTTTAGCTTTAGGTATAACTACCGTGATCATCATTATTTTTGGGGAAATTATTCCAAAAACAATTGGTCGAAATCATGCTGAAAAATTTTCTGTTATAGTTATTCGCATACTGCAAGTTTGTTTTTATATGCTTTATCCCCTTATTAAATCTATTGTTTGGTTTATCAATACAATTCTTGGTGAGAACGCAGAAATCACCGGAAGAATGATTACTAAAAATGATATCGAATTTATGATCAATAAAGCCGAAAAAGAAAAGACAATGGATTCCAAACAAATTGACTTACTTTCCTCAATTTTAGAATTTCCCCTTATTAAAGTTAAAGATATTATGATTTCGCGGATACATGTTAATTATATTCAAAAAAGTTGGAGCTATATAGACATGGTCGCTTTTGTCAAAGAAACAGGAAATAGTCGTTATCCTGTTTGTGAGGGAGAGTTGGAAAATATAGTAGGATTTTTGCACGTCAAAGATCTCGCTTTTTTACCGGAAGCTGTAAAAAAGAATTTTGAAATTGAAAAACTTTTAAAAGCTCCATTCTTTGTTTATGAGCATATGAAAATTCAATCGGTCTTCGATCATATGAACAAAAAGAAAGTGCATTTAGCATTAGTAAAAGATGAATCAGGAACTGTTGTAGGGATAGTTACACTGGAAGACATCGTCGAAGAAATTTTTGGTGAAATTCAAGATGAACATGATGATGATGAAGTAGATTTAAATCTCCAACAAGAAGAAAATTTAGAAGACGGAATCGTTGTCGATGGCGATATTACATTGCGAGAACTGCATAGTGATTATGATATAAAAATTTCTCTCAATGACAATTATTCAACACTCTCTGGGTTCTTATTAGATATGTTGGGAAATAATTTTCCGGAACAAGGACAAATTATTGTTTGGGAAGGATTGAGTTTTGATCTTGAAGTCGTCGTTGAACACGTTATCAAACAAGTTCGAAT
Source organism: Bacteriovoracaceae bacterium (assembly GCA_036171615.1). Taxonomy (GTDB): domain Bacteria; phylum Bdellovibrionota; class Bacteriovoracia; order Bacteriovoracales; family Bacteriovoracaceae; genus Bacteriovorax. Next base: position 20,679 of record JAVHRK010000066.1, on the reverse strand, counting down.
TAAAGATGTAGATGGGGAAAAACATATTTTTTCTAAAAAACAACATGCAGAATTAGTAGAGCAAAATGATATTGATGCCAGTCAAATTAATCATGATAAAGAATGATTTTATAATCACCAAAAAGGCCGATTTAAGTCATATTTAAGTCCCTCTTACCTCCTTAAAATAAATACATACCTAAGGAGGTGGATAAATGAAAAATATTATTGAAAAAGAAATGCGAGATGAAGCGATTGAAGAAATTGTGAAAATTGCACCTAAGCATGCGGAAGTTGAAATTGATGTTGAAGAAACTCGAAAAGGAATTTTCTGTACACATATTAAGTTAATCACAAAACAAAAAATATATTTTGCGAAAAAAGAAGATTCATTTTTAAATAAAAGTTTTTATAAAGCAATGAGGGCGATTAAAACACAAGTTAAGAAAAATAAAACAGATCACCATGCATTGAAGTACTCTCTTGTGGCCTAATAAGTAATTGTAATATCGCCCAGTACTTTTGCACGACAAGCGAGACGAATGATTTTATCTTCGTTTTTCAAGTGCGAAAGTGTATCTAGCTCAACGGCGCCTGGAACAGATAAGTTTTCGGCGCCTGAGCTAATTTCAACTCTACATGCACCACATGCTCCGGCCAAACAACCGTGAGGGATTATCAAGTTTTGACTTTCAAGCGCATCATAGAGAATGCTGCTTTCAGTAATAATATAACTTTTACTATTTACTAACACGGTGGGCATATTTATTTTCCTCTGCTGCGAATATTATTTCCAAACTTATTTATCAATTTAAAAAGTGAGGATTACAAATGTTTACCTTTGAAAAATTATACTCTATGGGACACGAGGAAGTCGTGTTTTTTTCTGATCCAACTTGTAATTTAAAGGCAATTATTGCTATTCACAATACAACTCTTGGTCCAGCACTAGGTGGAACAAGAATGTGGAATTATAAAAACATAGATGAGGCCATTGAAGATGTATTACGACTTTCTCGAGGCATGACTTATAAAGCAGCTATCTCAGGCCTTAATTTAGGCGGTGGGAAGGCCGTTATCATTGGAGATCCAACTAAAGACAAGTCTGAAGCACTTTTCCGTTCATACGGGCGTTTTGTAGAATCATTAAACGGTCGGTATATAACTGCTGAAGATGTAAATACCAATGTTCAAGATATGGAACATATTTTTACTGAAACAAGTAACGTAACGGGAGTGGCAGAAATTAATGGTGGTTCAGGTAATCCCTCTCCATGGACAGCGCGTGGTATTTTTCGCGGTATGGAAGCAAGCTGTTTAAAAGTTTACGGTGATCGATCTGTTAAAGGAAAAGTAATTGCTCTTCAGGGAGCAGGATCTGTCGGTTGTCACTTGGGTAAATTTTTATATGACAATGGTGCAAAAGTGTTTTTTACCGATATCAATGAATCTAATATTGCTCGCTTTAAAGAAGCTGTTCCCAATGCTGAATTAGTTGGCGTTAATGAAATTTATGATGTTAAGGCCGATATCTATGCTCCATGTGCTTTGGGTGCAACTGTTAATGATCAAACAATTGAAAGATTAAAAATGAAGATCGTTTGCGGTGCCGCCAATAATCAGCTGGCCGAAAATCGTCATGGAGATATTTTAAAAGAGCGAGGCATTCTCTATGCTCCTGATTATCTCATCAATGCAGGTGGCTTGATGAACGTTTCCATTGAATTTGAAGGTTGGTCTGCTGAAAAATCAACTAAAATGGTAGATGGAATTTTTGAAAAAACTCTTAGTATTTTTAAATTATCTGATGAACAAAATATTCCTGTTTATAAAGCAACAGATTTAATGGCCGAACAACGATTAGAATCAATTAGGGCCATCAAAGGAAATTTTCTAGGAAATATTGGTCATCGTTTTCCAGGTAGAAAAACAAGACACTAGGTTTGTAAATTAATTCCAAGTTTTTCTAATTCATCTATCATTGATGTTAAGATAATTGTTTTATCTAAAACTGCCAATGCGCCTTGTTTGACAAGTTCTACGGCAATCGGTTGTTCAGGGTCTCCCGAGAAAAAGACTACAGGTGTATTTGCTAATTCATCGTATTGTTTTATTTTTTTAAGAAGTGCCATTGTGTCAACTTTTGGGACATGGATATCACCGATAATAAGATCGGGTAAAAGTTGGGTGATGCGATCGAATGGATCTGATTTGGTTACTTCATTAAAAAGTACGACGTCTTTTTTTTCAGAAAAGACCATGAGGAAAAGTTCTAAAATATTTTCGTCGTCTTCTACAAAAAAAATGCTTTTTACAATTTGCTTTGTTTTGGGAATGACTGGGATATTCGTTTTTATATAAGGGCCGAAATTGTGTTTAAGATAATCATTTAATTCTTGTGGGAGAGTTAATGATTTAATTAAGATTTTATCTGGACTCAGTAAGGGGTCATATTTAAATTTGAGAGGTTCAGTACAAAATAAAATTACATGTGGCGCTTTCTCTTGCCATTGATTTTTTACCGCTAAGGTAAAACTCATTCCATCTATTGGATCCATTACAAAAGAAGAAATGATGAGATCAAATTTTTCAAGTGAAATTCGGTGGAATGCTTCTAGAGGATCTGCTGCAAAAGAAATATTATGGGAAATATCAGTAAGACCCATATAGACCTGTTTCATTATTATTTTATTAATTCCTACTACTAAAATCTGGACTTTAACATGCGAGAGTACAATTCTTTTTGTAGTGTCTTTTTGTAAATGACTGGTTGAAAAAAGTTTTTGAAATTTTTCTTGAAAGGCGAGATCGTCGACTTTTTTATTTTTAATAAAGTCTTCGCCATAGCTTGAAAGTAAATCTGTATATTTTAAAACAACTGTTAACTCTTCTGCCGACACAATCTTGTCATGATTTAAAAAACCACTAATATAATCTTCAAGCTTATTACAAATAATCGCCATGGTATCAAACTTATAGCCACGCGATGAACCCTTGATAGAATGAGTAATGGCCAGAATATCTTTAAAGATCGCTTTGTGCGAAACTTGATTCCTCTGCGCCTCTGAATTTAAAACAAGTAATTCAATTTGATCAAGCTTTTCCTGAGTGGAATGCATAAAATGAATTCGCAATTCTTGTAATTCTTCGTTGTCTAAAAATGAAGACATAAATATTCCTATGAAAAAATAGTATATTTAATATTCGGTTATTTAAAAATAATTTATAGATTTATTTTAGAAGCCGGAGGAAATCGCAATTGCGAATCGCCGATCTTCAGTTCCTCTATAGGCGGCGGTAGAAGTATCAACTGCATAAGTAGTTAAATCAAATTCTAATTTTTTCGACTTAACTCCAAGACCTGCAGAACCAAATCCGTCTCCATAACCTAATCGGAAAAAAAAGATTCTTGAGAAATCCAATTCCATTCCCAAGAGAATTCGTCGGGTAAAGGCAATGCCAGAATGTGCAAAGGTTAAGTCTTTCAAATTGGCCTCTAAGTGAATTCTTGTTGCTGTTCCAACTTGAGGAGTGATGGAAAATCCAACGTCCATACTTTGAGGAATTGTAGTAGGAACACCAGAAGTACCACCTCCTGAGAATTTTGTTTTTAAACCATTGTGTATGGTTGCCGCAAATGTCGGGAGAAGAGTAAATGGGAGAGTGAGTTTACTTCCAAATGTTGCTATAAGTGCCGTTCCACTTTGATAAGTATTACTATTAACAACAATTGTCGCTGCAGGATCAGCAGTGCCAATTAATTCCTTTCTATTTAGCAAAATTCCAGATGCTCCAAATTTTAGAATGCCTCCAAAAAGGGAAAGATCAATAGCGGCATACGGCCCCATATCAGTACGATCTGCAAATTCAAATCCAGTAGGGGAAATAATATTTGTGACGACTGCTCTGGTTCTTTTAGCAAATAGAAAACCAAATGAAAAATAGCGAGATGTAAAATTAGGTTGGGCATGTATTCGAGAATGAGCAAGTTTCCCTGGATTTTTATACATGACTTGCCTGATACCATCGATGGAAAACATTTTAGGCATATTAGAAAACGAGTTGGCAACCGGTCCACCTGTTGATGCTTGCATTCCACCTTTATTAGTTTCAAGCGCAATATTAGAAATATGAAAGTGAGGGTAGCGTACAGTTCCTAACCCTGCTGGATTATAAAAGGCGGCAGAGGCATCATCAACTTTACATATGTAAGCATTTCCCATGGCCAGAGCGCGCGCAGAAGTCGCCAGTTCTGGAAAGATACCGTCTTCAAAGGTGATCGCCCATAATGGTCTAATTTGAAAAAGGATAAATAAAAGTACGAAGGCTTTCTTCATTACTCTATTTTAAGTTTTATTAGAGTTTATCTCTAGGGAGTAAAGATTACCATTTGATAGTGGAGTAAATTAGTGCCGGTTTTACCGGCACCGTGATTAGTTTATTTTTATGGAGGAGTTGTAACGTATTGGTGACCAGGAATTCTAGCTGTTAAGCCCCATTTGTGAGCGGCGTAGCCTTCTAGTTTAAGTCTGTCGGCCGCACTCGGGATTCCATTTAAAATGATTAATTCAGACATCGTTCCATTAAAGAATGTATTATAAGTTCCATCGTTTCTTGCACCAATAATGTAGGTATCAAGTGTTGAGGTTCCTCGTGTATAAGCCGTTCCTAAAGTTGGGGTTTGGAGTGTTCCATTTGCGTATGTAAAGTATTTAGAAGTTCCATAATTATCTTCAATCATTCCTAAGTTTAAATTTCCATTAAAGACAGCTCCACTGGTGATCGGCATATTTAAATAGGTAGTTCCAGCATTATTACCGGCCTTAGCAGTTAAATATGTTGTTGAAGTTTGATGAGCGAAAGGAGCGTAGTAATACCCCAGGGCAGAATTTGCAATATTACCTTCACTAACAATATAACCTCTTGCTGAAGCAGTAGTTGCTTTTATAACTGAGAAAATACTGGTTCCTGATACTTGTGGGTACATAATAGTGCCTGCTTTCTTTAAATAAGTACTCGTTCCATTAAAGGTAATCCCCGGCAATGTTCCAGACCCTGTCGCAGAATATGCTGGCTTCGCACCTGCAGTTGCCTGCGCAACATTATTGGCATTAGTAGATTTATCGGCCCATGCAGAAACCGCAGCTCCACCTGTGATAGTACTCAACTCACTAGCATCAAGCCACTGAGTTAATCCTGTTAATCCTCCAGCATTTAAACAACTTGGTTCCCAGAAAGACCATGCTGGAGTTGAAACGACATTTGATAATTTTGAATAGGCATTAGTTACTCGTACAGAATAATAATAATTAGTCGTAGTCGAGCATGAAGGAGTAAGTGCAAATGCTTGCGCTCCACCAACCCCACTGGTTAATTTATATGTACCAGTAAGTGCTACTGACGGTGCTGTTCCAGTAGTGACATATCCAGTTCCCAATACCCAAGTCGCAACATCACAAGCACCAGCGGAAGTTCCAAGACAAACTTCTAATCCATTAGTCGTCACTGCTTCATCAACAGTTAAGTTCACAAAATTTAATTTTCTCGCATACGCATGACCCGTATAAGCAGAAGCAACTTCACTTAAGTTAGCAGCGACAGTTAAGCTTCCGGTGATATCTGGCACAGGGGTAACTGTTAAAGTGAATGATTGTGATGCGGTTAGGGCAGGCATTGGTGTGCCGTTATCAGTAACTGTAAAAGTTAATGTAGGGAGTGCTCCACCATTATCAAAGTTTTTATTAGCTGCTGGTGTAATTGTTGCGATACAATTGGGAACAGTTCCAGAATAAACAACATTAGCAATTGGAACAATTACTGTGTTTGTTGAGGCCATTGAAATACTTGCGCCACAAGTAAGTGTTGAATCAATATCGTTAATTGTTAATGTAACAGCGATAGCTGTATCTTCATCAGTAGTTTTTGCAGTAATAGCAGCGATAGTAGGTGCATCGTTAATTGGATTTACTGTTAAGGTAAAAATAGAAGTTGAGCTTAGTGCCGGTAGAGGCATTCCATGATCCGTTAAAGTTAACGTTATTGAAGCAGATCCATTTGCATTTGCAGCTGGAGTAATAGTCGCCGTACAATTTGGAGCAGTACCTGCGATCACAATATTTGCATTGGGAATAAGAGTTGTATTTGCCGATGTTCCAACAACATCAGAGCATGTAACTGTTGAATCAATATCTCCAATCGTGAATGCGATTGGACTAGTGGCCGTATCTTCATTGGTAGTTTGCGAAGTAATAGCAGCGATAGTAGGAGCAGTGTTCGCACCAGATACAGTTAGTGTAAAGATAGAAGTCGCCGTCATAGCTGGCATTGGAGTCCCACTATCAGTCACTGTGATTGTTATGTTGGCCACACCTTGTTGACCAGCAGCAGGAGTGATAGTCGCCACACAATTTGGAACTGATCCGCTAAATACAATATTTGCATTTGGAACAAGAGTGGTATTGGTAGAAGCGGCAGTTAAACTTGTTGTACAATTTAAAGTAGAATCGATATCTGAAATTGTAAAGTTAACTGGTAAAACTGAATCAGGCGGAGTAGTTTGTGCGGAAATTGCAGCGATCACTGGTAAATCGTTTATAGGATTAACTGTAATTGAAAATGCATTAGAGTCAGCTGTCTGATTAGGAGTCGGAGTTCCATTATCGGTAACTCTAATAACTATATTTGAAGATCCATTTTGATTAAGTGCTGGAGTAAATGTAGCAGTACAGTTTGGATATGTTCCTGAAAAAATGACATCGGAACCATTTATACCAGGAATTAAAACTCCATTTGATGAAGAGAAAACTGCTAAGTTTGATGAAGTACAAGTCATCACGGGAGATGAATCAACATCATTGATAGTAAAGTTTACAGCAGTCGCAACATCCTCATCAGTGGTGTTATTCGCGATAAATGAAATAGTAGGGGGAGTATTTATAGCAACAACAGTTAATGTAAATGCACTGGCCGCAGTTAAGGCAGGAAGAGGAGTTCCTGTATCCGTAACAGTAAATGTAATATCACTTGTTCCTGTTTGATTACTAACTGGAGTAATTGTAGCGGTACAAGCAGGTGCTGTTCCACTAAATACAATATTTACAACTGGAACTAAGCCTACATTGGTTGAAGAGGCCGTCATACCTGTTGAGCAATCAACTGTTGAATCAACATCACTAATAGAAAAAGTGACAGCTTTGGCAATATTTTTATTTGTTGATTGAGCGCTAATGGCCGAGATCACAGGAATATCATTTATTGCATTTACAGTTAAAGAAAATACTGAAGTTGCAGTTAATGCCGGAAGAGGCATTCCGTGATCAGTTAAAGTAAGTGTTAAATTAGTTACACCATTTTGATTTGCTCCTGGAGTAATAGTAGCAGTACAATTAGGAGCAGTTCCTGCAATGACAATATTTGCACTAGGAACGAGAGTTGTATTTGCAGAAGTACCTAAAACATCAGCGCATGTTACGGTTGAATCAATATCACTTATAGTGAACGCAAGAGCGCCAGTTGCAATATCTTCAGAAGTAGTTTGATTGGCAATTGCAGAAATAACTGGAGCAGTATTAATACCGGTTACATTAAAAACAAACATTGAGGTAGTAGAAAGAGCAGGCAGTGGTGTTCCAGTATCTGTTAGAGTAAAAGTAATATTTGTAGTTCCGTACTGATTATTAGCAGGAGTAATAGTTGCGATACAACTTGGAGCGGTTCCAGAGAATACAATACTTGCGTTTGGAACGAGTGTAGTGTTTGAAGAAGCAGCAGTGATATCAGTGGTACAGCTTACAGTTGAATCAACATCAGCAATAGAAAAAGAAACAGCTTTAGCAATATTTTGATTCGTGGTTTGAGTTGAGATTGTAGGAATTGTTGGAACATCATTAATTGCATTTATTGATAATGTAGCACTTGAAGAATTTGAAGGTGAAGCATTGGCAGTAACTGTGTAGTTAAATGAGGCAGCACCATTATAGTTTGCAGTTCCAGTAACTCCTACAGTACATACACCACCAACAGTACAACTACATGCGCGTGTAATGGAAATATTAGTTAAATTAGTTAACGAACATGATGAAGCTAGGTCATTTTCCACATCACTATATGAAAGAGTAATAATAGATTGAATATCTTCATCAAACGCTGCTGGAGTTAAATTTACAGAGACAGGAGGAGTATTTAAAGGACGTGAAGTAATATTAAAAGTAACATGACCAGTAGTTGAAGTACGTCCGTTTGATATAACATTAAAATAAAAATCGGCAGCACCAGAATAATTTAAGGCACTGGTAACTCCAACAGTACAAACGCCAGCAGCACATGAACATGCTTGAGATTCAGAGACATTCCCTAAACGAGATAATGAACAACTAGATGCTTGGTAACTATCTAAATCGGTATAGCTTAAAGTAATTAAAGAAGCGCTATTAGATGCAAAATCAGCTGCCACGCCATCGTTTCCAATAACACGATTAACTGCAGTCTGGTCTGAACCAGCAGCAGGAGCTGCACCGCCTGATTTCTTGGCAACACATGATGAAATGCCCATCCCCAATATAAGCACAAATATTAATTTAAAAATTTTCTGAAACAAGGTCATACGCAATCTCCAATCCTCTCTTAATAGTCATTGTACTTTTATTATCGGGTAATCTAGTTTTATATTAAGGAAAAAATATATTTTCTTAAGGAATTGTCGAATTTTAAGGTTGTTACAGCTTGTTTCTGTGGCATTACTAGGGAATAATCTTCCCTGTAATGAATAGAAATTGGTCGAAATAGTTGGCATTTTGGATTGTCGATGCCTATTACTATTTAGTAAAGTTTTAAGACTTCATTAAAGGACTGAAAATATGACTGATATCAAACAAAAATTGGCCTTGGCCAAAAAATACAAACTAACTAAAAAAGACATGATGGATCTTTTATCCAATATTTATACTTCAAGAAAAGTTGATGATGCTGAAATCACAATGAAGAAACAATCTAAAGCTTTTTTTCAAATTTCTGGTGCAGGTCATGAAGGAATTTTATCGGCGACTGCAAAGTTAATGAAACCTGCACACGATTGGTTTATTTGTTATTACCGTGATCGGGCCCTATGTTTAGGTCTAGGAGTCACTCCCTATGAAATGCTTTGCCAGGCGAATGGCAATACCGGAGACGCTGCCTCTCATGGACGACAAATGCCAGCGCATTTTGGACATGTAAATTTTAATATTGTTAATAAGTCTTCTTGCACAGGCACACAATTTTTGCAGGCCTGTGGTTTAGCTGAAGCTGGTCTTTGGTTTAAAGAATTAAAGATGAAGGATAAATATTTTGATGATGAAATAATTTATGTTTCTACTGGTGACGGGACAATTGCCCAAGGTGAATTTTGGGAAGGTCTAACAACTGCAATCGTTAATAAATTACCAGTTCTGTTTATGGTAGAAGATAATGGATTTGCTATTTCTACTCCTACTGCAGTTCAATACCCTGAAGGCTCAATTTCAAAAACACTTGCAAACTTTCCTGGTTTAGAAATTTTTGTCACAGATGGAAATTGTCCAATTGAATCTTTTGCAACAATGACTGAAGCCACAAATTATATTCGAAAAAATAGAAAACCAGCATTAGTACACGCAAGTGTCACTCGTCCTTATTCGCATTCTCTTTCTGATGATCATGGAATGTATCGAACAAAAAATGAACTAGCAGACGAATTAAAATTAGATGTATTTACTTCATATCCAAAATTTTTAATTGAAGCTGGAGTTATTACCCAAGCTGAAAATGATGAACTTTTAAAGAAAATTTCAGCAGATGTGAGAATTGCAATGGAAAAAGCAATTACAACTGAATGGCCAGCAGCTTCAACAGTATTAGATCATCTATATTCTGATACAAAAGATATCACTGGTTCTGAATTTGAAAAATCTGTAAACTTCACTGGCAAAGATGATGTGCCAATGGCAGCTTCAATAAATAAAGTTCTAAGAACAGAGTTTGCAAAAAATCCAATGCTAAGATTATTCGGACAAGATGTTGCTGATTTTTATGAAACTGACCGATTAAATAATCCAGAATTAAAAGGAAAGGGCGGCGTTTTTAAATTAACTGCAAATGTTCAACGTGAATCTCGAAAAGGACAAGTTTTTAATTCACCACTGGCCGAAGCAAATATTATTGGACGTGCCATTGGTATGGCCACTCGTGGAGTTAAGCCGGTAGTCGAAATTCAATTTTTTGATTATATCTGGACTGCCTATATGCAATTAAAAAATGAAATGGCCACACTTCGTTACCGCTCTGGAGGAGATTTTAAATGTCCTATGGTTGTCCGTGTGCCGATCGGTGGTTATTTAAAAGGTGGAGCAATTTATCACTCTCAATCAGGTGAATCACTTTTTACACATATTCCAGGAATACGTATTGCTTTTCCTTCAAATTCTGCAGATGCAGCTGGACTATTAAGAACTGCAATCCATGCTGATGATCCTGTTATGTTTTTTGAGCATAAACATCTTTACTACCAAGGTTATAATCGGGCCGCTGATGTTGGTGACGAATACATGATTCCATTTGGTAAGGCCAAGATCGTTCGAGAAGGAAAAGACGCAACTATTGTCGCCTGGGGTGCCCTTGTACAAAAATCAATAGAAGCAGCCAAAAGAATGGAAGCTGATGGCAAGTCAGTTGAAGTTATCGATCTACGTACTCTTGCTCCCTATGACTTTGAAGCAATTAAAACATCTCTTAAAAAAACTCACCGACTCATGATTGCTCATGAGGAACATAAAACTTCTGGATTTGCAGGAGAGATTGCAGCTCGAGTAAATGAAGAGTGTTTCGAATTATTAGATGCTCCCATTTTACGAGTAGGTGCACTTGATGTTCACTGTGCTTATAATCCGGCATTGGAAGATTTAATTTTGCCTCAAGTAAGTCATGTTGAAGAAGTATTATCAAAATTACTTAATTACTAAATTATTTTAAACAGTATATTAGTAATTTAGACCGACCAAAATATTTACACCGTGTAATTATGGGTAAAAGTGAGCAACTATTGCTTATAGATATTATGATATCAATGTATCAATTATTTATAAGGATTCGTATGAAAATTTTATTATTGAGTTTATTGCTAATTTCTAATTGTTTTGCTTCTTCCAAAATAGATAGTTTGGTATCTGAAGACACATTAAATAGACTTAATACAATTGAAAATTTACAAAAATCGCTCGATATTTCAACCAAAGAAATAATTGAATTTGAAAAGTCTTTGCTAAAGGCTAAAAAAGTTGCAGGTCGAGAAAAGGTTTTTGTTATAATCAGAAATACAATGGGAGTCGCAGCTGCAGGATCTTTCGCGCTATCAGGAACGTTGCTTTTAAAGCGAGGTGGAGGTAGTGAAGGAAGTCTGTATAATATCCTTTTTGGACAGGCCATGGCCGTTGTTGGAGCTGGTGCAACAGTAGTTGCTATTGGTTCTGAGGTTGGAGTTTATTTTTCTAAAAATGAAGCTAAGTCGTTATTGATTAAAACAAAAGAACTAAAACTAAAAATAAAAAATCAGGAAACTTCTTTAAAAACAGAGATAGGAATTTTATGTAAGGATGATCCACGCCATCAATTATGTTATTATTAGATAAATTATCTGTATCAAAAATAAATTATATGATAAAAATTTTAGATGAAAAAATGGCAAATTGACCTCGAACATCCTCTCGCAGTTAAAATCAGAAAACAGATAACTCGAGCTCTTAGTGAGTATCATATGATCGCCGCTGGTGACCACGTGATGGTGGCAGTTTCAGGCGGAAAAGATTCTACTATTTTGGCCCTGCTCCTAAAAGAAATTCAAAAAAGAGCACCGATGGAATTTACCTTCGAAGCGGTAATGCTTGATCAAATGCAACCAGGATTTAGTGCTCAAGATTTTTCTGCATTCATGTCAGATGCAGAAGTCAAATTAACTATTTTACGTGAAGATACCTACTCTATAGTTAAAGAAAAAATTCCAGAAGGAAATACCTATTGTTCACTCTGTTCGCGACTAAGAAGAGGCATTCTTTATAATTATGCGTTTCAAAATAAATTTACCAAAATAGCATTGGGACATCATCGAGATGATATGATTGAAACTTTTCTCATGAATTTATTTTATTCTGGAAAAGTTGGTAGTATGCCACCAAAATTATATTCGAATGATCATCGCAATATTGTGATACGGCCTTTGGCCTTCGCAGCTGAAAAAGATATTATTGAATTAGCACAGGAATGGAAGTTCCCCATAGTTCCTTGTAATCTTTGTGGATCACAAGAAGGGTTAAAGCGTGAGCGTATGACTAAGTTATTAGATGAACTAGAAAAAGAATCCCCAGACATTAGAAACTCCATAGGGAATGCCATTGGCAATATTGATGTCTCTCATATGATGGACACTAAGCTTTTTGATTTTAAACCTGACCACAAGAGGTCTATTGAGTTATGACACAAATTCTTATTATAGATTCAGATCTAAACCTTAGAACTATTTTAAAATTAAATCTGATGAAGACTCTCGGATTAAATGTTGTAGAAAAAAATACAGCTTCCGAAGCAGTGGCTTTACTCGAAATTTTACCAACTGTGAGTTTAGTTATTTGCCGTGATAAGATTTTAGAAGAAGAATCTGCTTCCTTAATTGCAAATTATTTTACCAGCAAACACACATTAATTCCCCTAATCATAATGGGAAAAAATACGACACAATATCCTCAGGTTTGCGTAGTCGATGTCAGCGCATCGTGGAAAATTGCCATTGAAATGGTAGCGCAAGTTTTAGGAATGAGGCCTAATTGGGAGGAGAATTTAATTGCTCAAGACTTTGTCCCGATCTCCATTTCCCATTTTCTCAATATTCATCAAACAAGTATCGGCTGTGATGTCTACGTTCGCGTAAAAAAAGAGGAAGGTATTTTTCAATATATTAAACGACTGCACTCACAAGATACATTCCAAAGATCTGACATTGAAAAATATCTAGCAGCAGAATTAACAGAATTCTTTATCACAAAAGAAAGTTTTCCTCGTTTTGTAAATTACGTTACCAGTAAGTTCGTCAGTCAATTAGATCAAACATCAATTATGGGCAAAGAGCGTTTGCAGCTTACCGCTGAATCATATGAAATTACGAGAGACCGAATTCATTCCATTGGAATCGACGAGGCAACAATTGAAATTGTACATGAAAGTATTAAATCCATGCAGTCCTGCTTAAAAGATGGCAGTGCACTTGATAATTTTTTGCAGATGCTACAAGCTAATCAATTAACTTATCTTTATGCCCATTCATATTTTTCTTGTCTCTTATTACATGGAATCGTCGGACAATTTTCTTGGAACTCGGCTCAAGTACGAGACAAACTTACTTACCTAGCTTATTTTCATGATATTTCACTAGAAGAAGAATACTTAGTTAAAATAAATACACTTGAAGATTTTACCAATTTTTCATTTAAAAAACATGAAAAAGAAAAAGTATTAAATCATGCTTTTGCTTCCTCACAGATTGTTGATCGATTTGCCGAAATTCCTATTGGTGTTAGTGTTCTTATTCGTGAGCATCATGGTATGAAAAATGGAATAGGATTCCCAGATGAATTGAACTTGAAAATTGGGCCTGTGAGTATGATGTTTATGGTAGTTGAAGCATTTGTAGATCAATTCCTCCAATTGTCGGGAGACGTAACGAAAGAACAATTACAAGAAATTTATACTAAATTAAAAACAATCTACAATAAGTCTACCTACCAACAGACACTAGCAGCACTTGAGGCCTTGACGCTTGGACGTAAATAGCAGGGGAGTGAACTAATCCAGCGTGTAGACACAGACACACCAAAAGCCACCTTTTTCTTTTTTTCAAAAGTAAAATCCAAACGATACATAAAAGCATAAACGAACTAGTTAAAAAACTTCCAATAGTAAGTTTTGCACAGAAATGAATAAGTAATATAAAAAATCTAGTGAATGGTTCGATCCAATGTGATGGATAAATATAAAAAGTGGCAATAAAAATAATTATTAAAGGGAGAAAAATTACAAATATTTGCACTAAAAGGATCGATAAAATCGTTGCTAAAAATGAAAAATTATTTCCTTGAAAAAATGCAAGTAAAAGATGTGACGCGGAAATCGCAAGAAACATTTGAAATAAGCTCATATATTTAAGTGAAAAGAAAGTACCGATTAAGAGAAAACTATAGGTAAAACTCAATGGTGATTTAGTAAAATGCCCAAATAAAAATGAAATAATAAAAGTGAGATAAAAAATATTTATTTGTTTTATTCGTCGATTAAAAGCCGAGAGAAGCCGCATGAGAGCTATACGTTTTAAAGAATAAAAAGCTGGTAAGAAAAAACAGGCAAAATAGAGTGGTAATCTTTTTTTCCGATTAAGAAAAAAGAGATAACCGGTTAAGTGAAGACCTGTAGGGGATAATAAAAAACGTAAATGAAGCATCTCTAGGTCTTTTAAAAGAGTTGGCGAGAGCCCCTTTTTCTCCCCCGTTAGTACTGAAAATATAAAATGTGCATTTTGGGGATGAGTAAAGTGCTCATAGAGTTGGTGATGAAGCTTTTGAATCCAGTGCGGCAATTGTAGCGGTATTTGTTCACCAACTGGCCGATAAAACACGATAAACAGGAGAAAAAATGTAGATATTACAGTAACTCTTTTTAAATTATCCATGACTAACTCATGAAGAGCGCATGAACAGAGAAAAAACTTAACTCTTTGAGACTAAAGAGTTAAAAATAGTGAGTATAGATAATTGAATGAGAAAGGATCAACAATGAGTCTTTTAATAAAAGGAATGGAAGCGGATTTTACGCGCTTTTATGCTGAAGATGACCTCAATGGTAATGCTTATTATTTAGAAAAACTTCCCACTGATTTGGTAAATTGTTCCCTCAAAATTAAATCTGATTTAGTTTTGGCCGGATTGCCCTTTTTTTTAGGAGCTTTTAACTATTTAGGAGCAACGTTAACTGAAAATGATTTTTTAAAATATGAAGGTAAACACTTCTCTGCAGGAGAAGTCATAAGCTTTCAATTACCATTTTCAATAGCTCTAACTGGAGAGAGAGTGGCCTTGAATCTTTTGCAAAGGGCCAGTGCAGTCGCCACACTTACCGATAAATTTGTACAAAAAGTAAATGCAATAGAAATAAAAATCTTAGATACAAGGAAAACCACACCAGGACTTCGCACTTTGGAAAAGTATGCAGTGAGAATCGCTGGAGGACACAATCATCGTTTTTCTCAAAGTGATGTTTGGATGATAAAAGATAACCACAAAAATTATTTTGGTGGTTTACAGGCAGCTGTTAATTTTTTTCAATCCATGCAAACTAATTATCAGCCGATAGTTGTAGAAATACATTCTCTTGAAGAGTTTCAATTGGCCATTACATTAGGTATTAAACACGTGATGCTGGATAATTTTTCAGTTGCCAAAATTCACGAGGCCCTCAAAATAAAACCTGTGGGTATGACTATTGAGATTTCAGGTGGTGTCAATTTAAATAATATTGAAAGTTATTTTATTAAAGGAATAGATTGCATTAGCATAGGGGCCCTAACACATAGTGCACCTCATGTAGATCTCTCAATGAAAATTTTTCCTTTAGGAGTTAAGTCGTGACTGCTCTAAATAAAGATATTGAAGTAGATGTACTGATTATTGGGACAGGAATTGCTGGCTTATCTTCTGCTGTTCGTTTGGCAGAGCTGGGATTCAATGTAGCGATTGCGACAAGAGAGAGTGATCCCATTCAGACCAATACTGTCTACGCTCAGGGGGGAATTATTTATGCCAAGGGTTCAGAAGAATTATTAATTGAAGATATATTAAAGGCCAGTAGTGGAACATCATCTAGAGAAGCCGCAAGAGTTTTGGCCTATGAATCCTCTGCTGTTTTAGAAGACTTACTCATAAAAAAAGCTCACACAGAATTTGAACGTAGTGAGGCCGGAGATCTTCGGTACACTACTGAAGCCGCACATTCGTGTGCACGAATTTTGTACAAAGGAGATTATACAGGTAAAGAAATTCAAATTTCTTTATTAAATTATTTAAAAAATAATTTCAGTAAGACAGTTCATTTTTTAACTTCCCATACGGCCATAGACTTAATAACCGCACTCCACCACGGCATAAAAATTGAGCAACGCTATGAAGAGAATAAAGTTTTAGGTGCATATCTATTAAATCAAGAAACGAAATCAGTTGTTAAACTTATAGCCAAATTTACGATTCTGGCAACTGGTGGAATTGGTGCGCTTTACTTACACCATTCTAATTCTGAAGGTGCCAGAGGTGATGGCCATGCAATGGCCACGAGGGCCGGGGCAATTTTAACAGATATGGAATTTATTCAATTTCACCCTACAACTTTTTTTGTTGGAGCTACTCATCGACGTTTCTTAGTGAGTGAAGCGGTAAGAGGTGAGGGGGGAATCCTGATTAATTCTAAAGGTGAACGCTTTATGAAAAAGTATCACCCAGATTTAGAGCTTGCACCTCGAGATGTTGTCGCAAGGGCCATTGCTGAAGAAATAATTATTACGAAAAATGATTGTGTCTATTTAGATATTTCATTTAAGAATGCAGATTGGATTAAAAATAGATTTCCCACAATCTATAACCACTGTTTAGATAATAATATTGATATGACTAAAGTCGGAATTCCAGTTGTGCCGGCAGCTCATTATACATGTGGTGGAGTGAAGACTAATTTAAAAGGTGAAACGACCTTAAAGAATTTATATGCAGTTGGTGAAGTCGCATGTACTGGTTTACATGGTGCAAATCGTCTGGCCTCAACTTCTTTACTTGAAGGTTTATCTTTTGGGTATTTTGCTGCCAATAGTATTAATGAAAATATTGCTAATGAGAAAAACTATTCATGTGAGTTAATAAAAGATTGGGTTGATGGTACAGTAGAAGTTGATACCGCCCTTCTCTCGCAAGATTGGTTAACTTTAAAACAGACCATGTGGAATTATGTTGGTTTAACGAGATCTAAAACGCGATTGGCACGAGCTGAGGCAATGTTTAGAGAATTAAGTGATGAGATAAATCGTTTTTATAAACATGCAAAATTAATTGATGACTTAATCGGACTTCGAAATGCAGTCGAAATCGGTCACCAAGTTATTTTAGCTTCAAGAAGAAATACACAATCAATTGGATGTTTTTTTAGAAAAAATTAAGATATCTGAGGCTTCACCAAAATGAAGCCTCAGACGATGGTGTGAGCTAGACACTCAGATAATTTTATCCTTTAAACTACCAGAGCTAATGGCGGGTACTCTTCCTTGAGAGCGAGGGCCTATTAGGCACAAAAATTTAATAATTCATTCATAGTGAGAGTCATGCTGCTAATTGAAGGAGTAATTGCTTCAACAGGTTCGTAAGCAAATCCCCATGTGCAATTATCCCAAGCAGTTAATTCAAAATTGCAATCAGTAAAACGTGAAAATTGAAATCTGCAATTTATGAAGAGACAATTAATAAAGATACAATTTTCTAGTGTTGTACCCATAAAAGTGCAATTTAAGAAAATAACTTCTTCAAAAACAACTTCTTTATAAAGACTTCCGGAAAACGTTAAGTTGTCGTAATTACAAGATATAATATCTCTTCTTTCAATCAATTGCATTTCACTGGTACCTAAACTTTCAGAGTATAAGTGGTCGATAAATAAAGTTAATGTTTCCATTTAATTCTCCATTTCTAGGCCAGTTCTTGACTCAATGCTAGCAAGGAAGACGAATTGCGTCAAGTAATAAAATTGCATAAAGAAATATTTTTGCAATCCGATAGGAAGATCAAAGAGTTATACAGGGGATTAATATGGCCGAGTTTAAACGTGAGAAAATTGAGTCTTTCTTGGGCGTAGTAAGAAAATATATGCAAATGAGAGGTGCCATGTCTCAAAAAGATCTAGCGGAGCTAACTGATGTTGGTGTTTCTACTATGAGCAGATTTCTATCTCAAAAATCAACAGAGATGAATCCTCAATTAATTGCAAAAATCACTGCAAAACTAAATATACCTCTCCATGAAATGATTGATTTTGTCGAAGAGGACTTTAACGATCGCTTTGTGAGATTAGTAAAATTTTATAAAAATGAGTTAAATGAAGAAAGTGTAGACGAGCCACTAGAGCAAAAAGAAAAATTAGAAGATAAAATTGAAACAAAGACAGAGATCAGTACTAAAGATAAACTTGCAAGTTTAAGTGCAAGACAAAAAGCTTTTATGTCAGAATTTTTAAACATGAAACCTGAAGAAAGAGATTTGATTGTTGATTTAGGAAATAATCTTTTTCAATATTTTAAAATGAAAGGAATGGATTTATGAAAATTATATTTATAATACTATTATTCATCCTAACTACAAACGCTTACTCTACACCTAAAAAAATAGAAATGATTTTTCTTTCTCCACACAAAGTATCTCAATTACTTAAAACTTTAGATAAACAATTACATTCACAAACTTATTCTATGACTGCAGAAGGCACAATCGATCATTGTATCACTATGGGAGATGGGTGTTTTCATCCACAACTGGGTTATATCGAAAATAAACCAAACACAGCTCCTGTAATTCTTAAAGATGAAGATATTAAACTTAGGACCTTTAATGCGATAGAAACAAATATGATTAATTGTGATAAAGGAAATTATTTTGATATATACTGTGGTCAAGCAAAAAATAAAATCGACAATTCTGAGATTGAAATTTGGTTTGATATATCATCATCACTTCGAGGGGTTGACTATAATAAAGATGAAAATTTTTGTAATCGACGAAGCTTTATGTCCAAAGTAATTGAAGGTTGTAAAGACAAAGTAAAAGTCTCAATATATAATACCGTATTAAAAGAAGTTGGAGATCGGTCAAGTGTATGTCTTTCGTATGGTACTAATGATGAAAAAAGACTAGTTCAATGGATGAAAGATTCACAAGCAAAACTACTTTTAATTGTAACTGATATTGATGAAGTATCGCTGAGCATGAGAGATTTCTTAGATGAAAATGGAGCTAAGCTAATCGGAGATGGTGTGAGTCCATTTACTTCAGCAGACCTACTTACCTACGCAAAAGATTTTACAAAACTATGTTCAAAAAATTAATTAAATGGTCTGTCGAAAACTATTCTTACCTTCCTTGGAGACAAGATAGATCTCTCTATCGAACACTTGTGTCAGAAATGATGCTTCAGCAAACAACTGTTGGAACAGTTCTCAATCACTTTGATAAATTTATCTTAACCTATCCAACACTCGCCACTCTTGCAGCTTGCAATGAGAAAGATATTCTTATTGCTTGGAATGGATTAGGGTATTATCGACGTGCTAAAAATTTAAGAAATATTGCCATAGAAATTCAAAGTCGATTCGAGGGAAACATTCCTCTTAATGAAAATGATTTACTCTCACTCAAAGGTGTTGGGAGATATACTGCGAATGCCTTGATGGCAATGGGAGCCGATCAATCTGCTCTTGCTGTTGACGCTAATTTAGAGAGAGTACTTGCTAGGTTTTATGGCATTACCGAAATAAAGGGTGTGAAACTACAAGCGAAAATACATGATGAATTTAAGAATAAAAACATTCTAAAAGAAATGAAAAAATTCTCCTCACGTGAATTTAATGAAGCCTTAATGGATTTAGGTAGGGTTTTGTGCCAAAAGAAAAAATCATGGTGTCATCTTTGTCCGTTAAGTAAATCCTGTATTGCTTTTAATTCTCGAGAACCTTTAAGTTTTCCTAGAGAAGACCTCTTTAAAGAGAAAAAAACGTATTCACTTGATTTGCTTCGAATTGTCGTTCAAAAAGATAAGAAAATTTTATTTTATAAGAAAAAGGAGTCAGAGTGGCTTTCCGGCCAATGGGAATTGCCAACTTTTATCCTGGATTCTGAGGATGAAAGTTTACTTCAGTATCCAAAAATAAAAAAAGAAAAAAAATTTGAAAAATTATCAATAATTAAAACCAGTATAACCAAATATAAAATTAATAATTTGATTGTAGCAATGAATTTAATAGACTTTAAAAAGCTATGCAGAAATTCCGATAGAGATTATGAATTTAAACTGCATACATCAAAATTAAATTTATCTACAACTTCTTTTAAAGTACTTAATAAGCTTTTATCTTCTACTGCAAAGTAAAAGTGTCTTGCCATCTAGCATTCCACCTTTTTGTTTTTGATAATACACATTAACTTCTAATATTTCACTAGTTTTAAGAGTTTCTGCGAGTGAAGTATTTAAGAGCAAGGCAATATGTAAATTCGAATTTGTTTTACCTGCATAAGTGGAAAGTGTTGCTGAAGATTCTCCTTCTTGTAGTGTTAGTACGCGAGTACCAGAAGCCAAAAGTGTACTATCTGCTAATAGTGTTTTTAAAACGGAAGTTGAAGTATCCTCTGATATTTGAAGTTCAAATATAGCATGTGAATTTTGGTCATTACATATCAACAGGGTTTCAGATGCAAAGGTAGAAAGTGAAGTTAAAATTCCCAAAACAATTAATAATTTATTCATATAAAACCTCCAAATATATGCATGAATGTAACAGAAAAATTGAAAATGTCCTGACATTTACCCACAAATTACATAGGTAAAAATTACATACAGGCTAAAGTGCTG